>VGDZ01000007.1 GCA_016869515.1 Alphaproteobacteria bacterium
AGCGGCATGGCGAAACGCCGGCCGCCGGCCGCGGCCTGGCGCGGCATCGGCGCGCCCATCGCCGCCCGCCGCAAGCCGTCGGGCACGATTTCCTGGCCGACCGGGGCGAAGGCCGCGCGCAACAGCGCGCTCTGCTCGCGCATGCGGGTGACATGGGCCTGGGTCTCGGGCTCGCGCGCCAATTGCGTCTCGATCTCGCGCGCGGTGGCGGCGTCGACCTCGCCGTCGACATAGGCCATCAGCAGCATTTCGTCGACCTTCGTCATCGCCAGTTTCCCGCGCCTAACCCAGCTTGATCACGTTGCCGCCGGCGGCGCCCGGCCGTGCCCCGCCCAGCCGCGCCGCCAATGCCGCGCGCGCGCGCGCCAACCGGCTCATCACCGTGCCGATCGGCACCCCCAGGCTGTCGGCGGCATCGCGATAGGACAGACCCTCGACGCAGACCAGCATCAAGACCGCGCGCTGTTCCTCGGGCAATTTGGCGGTGGCCTTGCGCACCGCTTCCAAGGTCAGGCTGGCTTCGACCCGCGGCTCGCCGTGATCGCCCACCATGCGGTCGAAATCGGCGTCCGGGTCGGCCTCGCGCACCTTGCGGCTGCGGACTTCGTCGATCCAGGCGTTGTGCACGATGCGAAACAGCCACGAATCCAACCTCGTTCCGACCACCCATTGTCCGGCGCGTTCGATCGCCCGCATCACCGCGATCTGGACCAGATCGTCGGCGTCGGCCGCGCTGCCGCCGGTCAGCCCGCGCGCAAAGCGGCGCAGGCGAGGCAACATCGCCACCACTTGCTGGCGGAAAGCCGGTCCGGCGGCGTCTCCAGCCTCGCCCGTGCTCATAACGTCCTGGTCCTCGCCCCTATTCCGCGCCCGCGGGAAATTCTCGGGCGCGGCGCAGCATAGCGATCCCGCCGCCGCGATGCCACCGCTTGTCGCAAGCCGGCGCGGCTGCTAACAAGTAACCGTTTGGATACTTAAGGGGGAGCCATGCCGACCGTGCCGCCGCGCATCCTGACCACCGTGGTCGGCTCCTATCCCATGCCCGACTGGCTGGCGGCGCTGCCTTCCGAACAGGCGGCGATCGACGCCACCCGCGTCGTCATCGCCACCCAGGAGCGGGCCGGGATCGACCTGGTGTGCGATGGCGAACTGTACCGCTTCGACGTCAATCACCCCGAGACCAATGGCATGATCGAGTACTTCATCCGGCCGATGGCGGGCATCCGCGCCCAGGCGACGTTCGAGGAATTGAAGGCCTATCGCGCCCTGCCCGGAATGCGCTTTCGCACCAGGCCGCCGGGCGTGGTCGAGGGCGCGCTCGGCTCGGGCACGCTCGATCTCGGCGGCGCCTGCCGGCGGGCACGGGCGCTGGCGGCGCGGCCGTTCAAGTTCACCCTCACCGGGCCGCACATGCTGGCGAAGACGCTTTACGACCGACATTACCGCAAGCTGCCCGAGCTGACGCTGGCGATCGCGCGCGTGCTGGCCGAGCAGGTGGCGGAATGCGAGGCCGATGTCGTCCAGCTCGACGAGGCCAACCTGCCCGGCCACCCCGAGGAATGGGAATGGGCGGCCGAGGCCATCAACCTGGTGCTGGCCGCGGTCAAGTCCAAGCCGGCGGTGCATCTCTGCTTCGGCAATTACGGCGGCCAGTCGATCCAGAAGGGCGGCTGGGATCGGCTGCTGCGCTATCTCAACGCGCTCAAGGTCGATCACATCGTGATGGAATGCGCCCATCGCCCCGAGGCCGAGCTGGCGGTGTTCAAGGAGTTGCGGCCCGAGATCGGTTTCGGCCTGGGCGTGGTCGACATCAAGCGCACCGAGATCGAAAGCGCCGACACCATCGCGCGCGCGATCGAGCGCGCCGAGCGGGTGCTGGGCGCGGGGAGGGTGCGCTACATCCACCCCGATTGCGGCTTCTGGATGCTCAAGCGCTCGATCGCCGACGGCAAGATTCGCGCCTTGGTCGAAGGCCGCGATCGCTTCGAGGGACGGGCCGCCCCCTAACCGAGTTCGGGTCCGGCCACCGTCATCAGGCGATCGGGTTCGCCGGGCAGGGGTGCGGCGCCGCGTTTCATCCGCGTATAGGGGCGCTCGAAAGCGGCCCCGCGCGCCTCGAGCCAAGCGAGAAAATCGCTCCGCGCCTCGAGCGCGTCGAGATAGACCGGACGCGGCGCCTCGGCCAGCGCCGCCGACGCCAGGGCGATGCCGATGCCCTGGTCCTCGGCCGCCACCGGCCCGAGATGCAAGGCCGCGTGGCCGTCGCGCCCCAGCGCATAGCCGACCAACTCGCCCTCGCGCTCGGCGACATGGCGCAGCCGGGGGGCGCGGGCGAACAGATTGGCCAGGATGCCGGCGCGCGAGGCTCCGAACGCCGCCGCATCGTAGTCGGTCACGGCCGGCAAGTCCGAGATCGCCATCGCCCGCACCGTGACGCCCTTGGGCGGCGGTACCGGCGCGACCGGCTCGCGCAAGAGATAACGTCGCAAGCCCCAACAATCGACGAAGCCCAGCGGCAAATAGATCGCACGGCCCTCGGGGGTCGCGTCCAGCACCGCCGTCAGGCCGGTGCCTTCCAGCGTCGCCAGGCAGCGCTGCATCATCGCCGTGGCCAGGCCGAGGCGGCGCTGTTCGGCGGTGACCAGGATCATCGAAATCCAGCCGAAGCGGCCCGAGCGATAGGGCAGCGCCAACCCGGTCGCGACCAGCCGCCCCTGGCGCTCGACGCCGAAGGCGCGTCCGGCCTGCAGCATCAGCCGCCAATCGGCCTCGTCCTGGTTCCAGCGTGCCTCGCGCGTCAGCGCCAGCGCGCCGCGCAGGTCGGCCGCGGTCAGCAGCCGGATGGCCGGAGAATCAGAATACGCCGTCACGGACTTCGAAATGCGTCGGCTTGCCGAGCGACGCCATGTCGCGCCCAACCCAGTCCGCCGTCCAATCGATCAGGGTCGACAGCGGGACGCCGGGATAGCCGAACAGGCTGAAGGCGTGGCTGGCGTTGTTCAGCCAGGCATTGGCCGCCTCGCTGCCGGTCAAGTTGGGCTTGACCCCGAAGCGACGGCCGAACTCCTCGGCCAGCCATCGCACCGACAGGATCTCGGGCCCGGTGACGTTGAGCGGCTTGGCCGGGGATTCGGCGTGCAGCAGCGCGCGCAAGGCCATGGCGTTGGCATCGCCCTGCCAGATGACGTTGACATGGCCCATGGTCAGGTCGAGCGGCTTGCCGGCCTTGACCGCGGAGGCGACGTCGAACAACACGCCATAGCGCATGTCGATGGCGTAGTTGAGGCGGAACAGCACCGCCTTGGTGCCGTGCTGGCGCGAGCCGTATTCGAACACCCGCTCGCGCGCCAGGCAGGAATTGGCGTATTCGCCCGACGGCGGGTTGGGCGGCGTTGCCTCGGTCGGTCCGCCATGCGCCACCGGAACGAAGGGATAGACGCAGCCGGTCGAGAAGGCGACGATGCGCGAATCCTTGAAAGCCTCGGCGACATAGCCCGGCACCAGCGCATTCATCGCCCAGGTCAGGTGTTCGGCGCCCTGCGAGCCGAACTTGCGCCCGGCCATGTAGATCAGGTTCGGCACCTTGGGCAGGCGTTCGACCGCGGCGCGGTCCAACAGATCGCAAGGAACGCACTCGACCCCGGATTTTTCCAGGCTCTCGCGCAGGCCTTTTTCGGAAAACCGCGCCACCCCGACGATGCGCTTGCCGGGGGCGGCGCGCTTGGCCAGCCGCGCCAAGGTCGGTCCCATCTTGCCGCCCACGCCCAGCACGGCGATGTCGCCCGGCAGCCGCGCCAGATCGGCCGCCAGCGCCGCGCTGGGCCGGGTCATGACCTCTTCCAGTTGGGCGATCGAATCGAAGCGCGCGGGCAGGGGCTGGTTCATTCCGTCCTCGTCCGTCCTCACATCGTCGCGCCGATCACCCAGGGCGCGAACTCGTCCTCGCCGAAGCCGAGTTCCTCGCTCTTGGTCGGCTTGCCCGAGCAGGTGTCGAGGATCAGCTTGAAGATGCGTTCGCCCAGTTCGGCGACGCTGGCGGTGCCGTCGACGATCTCGCCGCAGTTGACGTCCATGTCCTCGGCCATGCGGCGATAGAGCGCCGAATTGGTCGCCAGCTTGAGCGAGGGCGAGGGCTTGCAGCCATAGACCGAGCCGCGGCCGGTGGTGAAGCAGATGACGTTGGCGCCGCCCGCGACCTGGCCCGTGGCCGAGACCGGGTCGTAGCCCGGCGTGTCCATGTAGACCAAGCCCTTGGCGGTGACCGGCTCGGCGTAGCGATAGACGTCGACCAGGTTGGTGGTGCCGCCCTTGGCCACCGCGCCCAGCGACTTCTCGAGGATGGTGGTCAGGCCGCCGGCCTTGTTGCCGGGCGAGGGATTGTTGTTCATCTCGTTGCCGGTCTTGGCGGTATAGGCCTCCCACCACCGGATCAGGTCGAGAATTTTCTCGCCCACCGCCTTCGATACCGCGCGGCGGGTCAGTAGATGCTCGGCGCCGTAGATCTCGGGGGTCTCGGACAGGATGGCGGTGCCGCCGTGCCGGACCAGAAGATCCACCGCCGCGCCCAGCGCCGGATTGGCGGTGATGCCGGAATAGCCGTCCGATCCGCCGCATTGCAGGCCGACGGTGATGTGGCTGGCGGGCACCGGCACGCGCGCGGCGCGGTTGGCCTCGGGCAGCATGGCCTTGATGCGGGCGATGCCGGATTCGACGGTCTTGCGGGTGCCTCCGGTCTCCTGAATGGTGAAGGTCTGTAGCTTGGGGCCTTCGCCCAGCCGCTCGGCCTTCAACAGCGAGGAAATCTGGTTGGACTCGCAGCCCAGCCCCGCCATCAGCACGCCGGCGAAATTGGGGTGGCGGGCGTAGCCGGCGATGGTCCGGCGCAGCACGTCCATGCCTTCGCCCTCGGCATACATGCCGCAGCCGGTCTTGTGGGTCAGCGCGATCACGCCGTCGACGTTGGGATAATCCTTGAGCGCATCGCCGCGAAAGGCCTCGGCGATGTGGCGGGCGACGGTGGCCGAGCAGTTCACCGAAGTCAGCACGCCGATATAGTTGCGGGTGGCGACGCGGCCATCCGAACGGACGATGCCTTGGAAGGTCGCGGGGTTGTTGACATAGGCGGTCGGCCGCGCGCCCTGGGCGTGGGCATGGTCGCGGGCGAATTCGCCCATCGCCAGATTGTGGGTGTGGACGTGATCGCCCGCGGCGATGTCGGCGGCGGCGAAGCCGATCACCTGATCGTAGCGCCTCAACGGCTGGCCCTTGGCGACGGCGCGCGTCGCGATCTTGTGGCCGGCGGGGACGGTGCCTCGCGCCCGCACGCCTTCGCCCGGGATTTCGCGGTCCTTGGCGATCTCGCCCAGGGCGATGACGACATCGTCCTTGGGATTGAGGCGGATGGTCTTGCAGTCGCTGGCGGTCATGCGCGGTCTTCCCGGTGTCTAGCTGCGGCCGAAATCGACCGCGGTGGTGTTGGCG
Organism: Alphaproteobacteria bacterium; assembly: GCA_016869515.1. GTDB lineage: Bacteria > Pseudomonadota > Alphaproteobacteria > VGDZ01 > VGDZ01 > VGDZ01. The sequence goes on from VGDZ01000007.1 coordinate 5,482, forward strand.
CCGCAGATCAAAAGCCCGACGCGCTCGCCCTTGGCCGGAACGTAGCGTCGCGCCAGCAGCGCCGCCAGCACCGCGGCCCCGCCCGGCTCGGCGACGATGCGCAGCCGGTCCCACAGCATGGCCTGGCCCTCCAGGATCGCGGCGTCGGGCACCAGCGCCACCGTGGCGACGGCGCGCTGGGCGATCGGGAACATCAGCCGCCCGACCTGCTTGGGCGCCAGCGAATCGGCGGCGATGGTGTCGGCGGTGGAATCGACCGGACGGCCGGCGGCCATGGCGGCGTGCAGGGTCGGCGCGCCCTCGGGCTCGACGCCGACCACCTTGACCTTGCCGCCGAACCAGGCGGCGATGCCGCCGATCAGCCCGCCGCCGCCGACCGCGACCAGAAGCGTGTCGAGATCGGGGACTTGTTCCTCGACTTCCAGCCCGACCGTGCCCTGGCCGATCAGGGTCTCGGGCTGGTCGAAGGCGTGGATCGACAGCGCGCCGGATTGGGCGATGTAGCCCTCGCAGGCCGCCAGCGCCTCGGGATAGCGCGCGCCGCCGACCACCAGCTCGGCGCCGTAGCCGCGGATGCGCTCGACCTTGGCGCGCGGGCTGATCTCGGGCACGAAGATGCGCGCCTTGTGGCCCAGCTTGCGGGCGGCGAAGGCCACCGCCGCGCCGTGATTGCCGCCCGAGGCGGCGGCGACGCCGGCCGCCGGCACCTTGCGCAACAGCAAATTGGTGAAGGCGCCGCGCGCCTTGAACGAGCCGGTGTGCTGGGTCTGCTCGAGCTTGAACCAAAGCGTCCCGGAATCGAGGCCGAAATCCGCCGCCTCCGCCGCCAGCACCGGCGTCTTGCGGATATGGGGGCGGATCAGTTTCTCGGCGGCGGCGATCGCGGCGCGGTCGATCATGCCGCCGCCTTGCGCCGGCGGGCATAGGCCAGCAGCGCGTCGTCGGCCACCGGCTCGATCGGCCGGAAGTCGCGATGCGCGATCCATTCGGCGCGGGTCGGCTTGCGGATGAAGTTCGAGACCGCGTTCAGCGTCAGGTAGACGATCTTGCGCGGATAGGGGGTGATGTTGCCGGCCGAGCCGTGGACCAGGTTGCCGTGGAACATCAGCATGGTGCCGGGCTTGCCGGTGGCGGCGACGATGCCGCCCTCATGGGCCAGGCGCTCGACCGTGGCGTGATCCAGCGTCCACAGCGGATAGGAGGTGGTGGCCTTGTCGTGTCCCGCGGCCAGCACGCCGTGGCGGTGGCTGCGCGGGATCAGCAGCAAGGGGCCGTTGATCGGCAGCACCTCGTCCAGGAACACGGCGATGTTCATCGCGCGCGGCTCGGGCATGCCGTCGTCGCGTGCCCAGGTGCCGTAGTCCTGGTGCCACTGCCAGACGTCGCCGTCGAACTTGGCCTTGGCGTTGACCTTGTACTGGTACATGTAGAGCTTCTCGCCCATCACCTGCTCGACCGGGCGGATCATGCGCGGATGCGCGCCCAGGATGCCGAAGGCCTCGTTGTAGAGATGGGCGGCGAAGGCGGTGCGCGGCGCGCCCGACTTCTCGCGCCAGATCTCGGGACGGGACTCGCGGTAGATCGCCTCGGCCTCGGCGCGCAGCACCGCGACCTCTTCCTCGGCGAAGAGTTCGGGTAGCATCAGCCAGCCTTCGCGTTCGAAATGCTGGAGTTGTTGCGGCGTCAGCGTCATGGCGTCTCTCCGAAGCGCGGCATATTACCGATGCGCGCATGCCGGCGCGAGTCATACCAAGCTGCGACGAGCGCAGCGCGTCGCAGCGCGTCGCGGAACTTCATCAAAGTATTCGGGAGCGGATCGCGGTCACCGCGATCTCGGCCGCGGCGACGACCGCAAGAATGGTCAGCAGCACCACCGCCGCCTGGTCCCAATAGAGCAGCGTCAGCGCGGTATCGAGCGCCATGCCGATGCCGCCGGCACCGACCAGCCCGAGGACCGCGGATTCGCGGATGTTGATGTCCCAGCGGAACAGCGCGATCGACCAGAAGGCGGGCTGGACCTGCGGCCAATAGCCCTTGAGGAAGACCGAGGCCGGCGGCGCACCGACTGCGTGCAGCGCCTCGATCGGGCCGCGCGCGGTCGATTCCAGGGCCTCGCCGAACAGCTTGCCGACGAAGCCGATCGAGCGGAACGCGATCGCCAGCGTGCCGGCCAAGGCGCCCGGCCCGAACACCGCCACGAACAACAGCGCCCAGACCAGCGAATTGACCGAACGCGAGGACACCAGGATCAGCTTGGCTAGCAGGTTGAGGGGCCGCCACGGCACCAGGTTCGACGCCGCCAGCATGCCGACCGGCAACGCCAACCCGATGGCGAGGATGGTGCCGAGCGTGGCGATGTGGAAGGTCTCGATCAGCGCCTCGTGCACCGCCTTCCCGTAATAGCCCCAGTCGAGTGGCCACATGCGGCGGAACAGATCGGCGACCTGCTCGGGCATGTCTTGAAGGAACTCGGGTATGACGTCGACCGCGCGCAGCGACTGGCCGATCGCCGCCGCCGCCAGCAGGTAGAACGCCGCCCGCCGCGCGCGCTGCATCGGCGTGAAGCGCTGCCAGCGCCGCTGATCGCGAATCATGCCGGGTTACTTGAAGGTGTCGCGGATCCAGCCGGCCAACAGCTCGCCGGCGAAGATCACGCCGATGATGGCGATCAGGATCGCCAGCACGAAGTCGTAGTCGAATTTCTGGAAGGCGGTGAACAGCGTGGCGCCGATGCCGCCGCCGCCGACGATGCCGACCATGGTCGAATTGCGCAGGTTGGAATCGAGCTGGTAGGTGGCGAAGCCGACGAAGCGGTCCAGCACCTGCGGCACCACCGCCATCGCGACGACGCCGCCGAAGCTTGCGCCGGCGGCACGCATGGCCTCGATCGGCTTGAGCGAGATCTCCTCGATCGCCTCGGCGATCAGCTTGGCGATGAAGCCGATCGAGGACACCACCAGCGCCAGGATGCCGGCCAGCGCGCCGAAGCCGACCGCCTTGACGAACAGGATGGCGACGATCACGGCGTGGAAGGACCGGCACAGCGCGATCAGCCCCCGCGCCGGCCAGCTCAGCCAGCGCGGCATCAGGTTGCGCGCCGCCATCAGCCCGACCGGCATCGCCAGGAGGATGCCGACCGCAGAGGCGATGACGGCGATTTCCAGGCTTTCGATCAAGCCGCGCAGCAGAAGCTCGGTCTTGGAAAAATCCGGCGGCAGCATGCGGCCGATGAAGCGCGCGCCGTTGCCCAGCCCGTAGACGAAGCGCTCCCAGGTCACCTCCAGCGTCGAGGCGGCGTAAAGCGCGTAGAGGGCAAGCCCGCCCCAGGCCGCGCGCGCCGGCCAATTGGGCGGGAAGGGATCGCGCCGCGCCGGCGCGGGCGCCGGGGCAGCGGCCGGCGCGCTCATGTCGCTTCCTGCCAATTCTCGCCGCCGTAGATGCGGTTGAGATCGGCCTCGGTCAGGCTTTCGGGCACGCCGTCGAACACCACCTTGCCGCCGGCCAGGCCGATCACGCGGCGGCTGAAGCGGCGCGCGAGTTCGACGTTGTGGATGTTGACGATCACCGGGATGTCGCGCGCGCCGGCCAGCCGCGTCATCAGTTCCATGATCTCGACCGCGGTCTTGGGATCGAGCGAGGAGGTCGGCTCGTCGGCCAGCAAGAGGTCGGGCTCCTGCATCACCGCGCGGGCGATGCCGACCCGCTGGCGCTGGCCGCCCGACAGCGCATCCGCGCGGCGGTTGGCGAAATCGCCCAGCCCGACCGTGTCCAAGAGCGCGAAGGCGCGCTCGATGTCGGCCGGATCGAAGCGCCGCGCCCAGGCGCGAAAGGCCGAGACGTACCCCAGCCGGCCGCAGAGCAGGTTCTCCATCACGCTCAGCCGCTCGACCAGATTGTATTCCTGGAACACCATGCCGATGTGCCGCCGCGCGCGCCTGAGCGCGGCCCCGCGCAGCGCCGCCAGGTCCTGGCCCAGGAACAGGATCCGGCCCGAGGTCGGCTCGACCAGGCGGTTGATGCAGCGGATCAGGGTCGACTTGCCGGCGCCCGAGGGGCCGATCACCGCGGTCAGCCCGCGGCCGGCGATCTCCAGCGACACGCCCGCCAGCACCGGCTGGCCCGGGCGGTACTCCTTGACCAGGTCGCGGATCGACAGCGCGCGACCGTCGGCCGCGATCGCTCCGGCCGGCGCGGGCGCCGCCATGGCCGGAACTACTTCTTGGCCGCGGCGGCCTTCTTGGCGGCTTCCTCGGCCTCGCGCTTGCTTTCGCGCTCGTAGGCGGCGCGGTTGTAGGGCGTGCCCGAGCCTTCAGCCACCTTGCGCACCACCTCCCAATCCTTCTTGTAGTCGATCGGCATGAAGCGGTCGTCGCCGTTGAACTCCTTGGTCATCTCGGGCGTGAAGCGATAGGCGTAGAAGCACTCGCGCACCTTCTTCGCCAGGTCGGGATGCAGGTCGTGGGCGTGGGCGAAGGACGAGGTCGGGAAGACCTGGCTTCGGTAGATCACCCGCACCGCATCGCGCTTCAGCGTGCCGCGCACCATCATGCGTTCCAGCACGTCGGACGCCACCGGCGCGCCGTCGTAGTCGCCGGCGGCGACGCCCAGCGCCGACTTGTCGTGCCCGCCCGACATCAGCGGCTTGTAGTCCTGGTCGGGCACCAGCCCCTCGGCCGGAAACAGCGCGCGCGGAGCCAGATTGCCGGAATTCGAGGATGGCGCGGTATGGGCCACTTTCTTGCCCTTGAGATCGGCCGGCTTCTGGAAGGGGCTGTCGGCCTTGACCACCAGCGCCAGGCGATAGCCTCGCACTTGGCCTTCGGTGCCCTTGGCGGCGAACGGCACCGCGCCCGCCAGGTTGACGGCGAAGCCGGTCGGGCCGGTCGAGAATCCGGCGACATGCAGCCGGCCCGAGCGCATGGCCTCGATCTCGGCCGAGTTCGACTGCACGGCGTAGTAGCGCACCGTCTTGGCGGTGCATTTGGCGAGGTAGTCGGTGAACGGCCGGAAGATGTTTTCGTAGACCGCCGGGTCCTCGACCGGAGAATAGGCGTAGATCAGGGTCGAGGGATTGCGCCACTTGCTCTTGTCGGCCGGAAGGTCGGCGACCAGGTCGCGATCGGCATCGCAATAGAGATCGTCCAGCTCGCCGCGATGCGGGCAGGCGGCCTGCGCCGCCGCCTGGCCCGAGGCCAATACGCACGCGGCCAAAGCCGCCGCCAAAGTCCAATGACGCCAATCGATCATGGAATCCTCCGCCGGTCTCGCCCGGAGACTAAGCCATGCCCGCCTCCGCCTCAACGCCGCTCGCTCGTTGCTCAGCGTTTCGCCTTTTCGCGCTCCTCGGCCTCGCGCTTGGCCTCGCGGTCCAGCCCGGCGCGGTTGAAGGGCGTGCCGGCGACTTCGGCCACGCGCCGGATCGGCTCCCAGTCCTTCTTGTAGTCGATCGGCAGGAAGCGGTCGTCGCCGCTGAACTCCTTGCTCATCAGCGGCGGAAAGCGGAAGGCGAACATGCAGTGCTTGATCTTGGCGGCCAGTTCGGGCCGCAGATCGTGGGCGTGGGCGAAGCTTTGGGTGGGGAAATTGGCGCTGCGATGGATCGTCCGGATGGCGTCGGCCTTGAAGGTGCCGCGCGCGATCATGCGTTCCAGCACGCCCGAGGCCACCGGCGCGCCGTCGTAGTCGCCGGCGACCACGCCCAAGGCCGATTTGTCGTGCCCGCCCGACATCGAGGGCTTGTAGTCCTGGCCCGGTGTCAGGCCCTCGGCCGGGAACAGCGCCAAGGGCGCGAGATGGCCCGAATTGGACGACGGCGCCACATGCGCCACCTTCTTGCCCTTGAGATCGGGCAGGGTGCGATAGGGGCTGTCGGCGCGGACAATGAAGGCCAAGTGATAGCCGCGGATGCCGGCCTCGGTTCCCGGCGCGGCGAAGGGCACGGCGCCGGCCAGGTTGACCGCGAAACCGGTCGGGCCGGCGGCGTAACCCGCGACGTGCAAGCGGCCGGCGCGCATGGCCTCGATCTCGGCGGCGTGCGAATGCAGCGCGAAATGCCGCACCGGCTTGGCGGTGCATTGCGAAAGGTACTCGACAAACGGACGCAGCACGCCTTCGTAGGTGGCCGGGTCCTCGGTCGGGCCGTAGGCGAAGATCAGCGTGCCGGGGTCGCGCCATTTGCTCTTGTCGGTCGGCAGATCGGCGACCAGGTCGCGATCGGCATCGCAATAGGCGGTGTCCAACTCGCCGCGATGCGGGCAGGCCTGTCCCCAGGACACGGCCGAGGCCAGGGTGGCGCAGGCGATCAGGATCGAGCGCGTGAGGTTCATCGACTCATCATTGCCCGATCGGCTCGGGTGCGAACACCGCCGCCGGCTCGTCCCAGCCCGCCAGCGCGTGCCGGCCGAGATCGCGGCAGGCGGTCCCGGCCGCATTCGCCACCGCCGCCGAGACCACGATCGGCTGGGCCAGCGGCCGGCACAGCTTCTCGATGCGGGCGGTGAAGTTCACCGCCTCGCCCATGACGGTGAAGTCGAGCCGCGTCGGCGCGCCGACATTGCCGTAGATCACGGTGCCCAGGTGCAGGCCGATGCCGAAGCCGACATGATCGGGCTTGGTCTTGGCCGCGCGCTGGGCGGAATGGGCGGCGGCGATCGCGGCCGTGCAGGCCGGCCGGTCGCCCTCGGCGGCGGGAAAGATCGCCAGCACCGCGTCGCCGATCAGCTTCAGCATCTCGCCGCCCGCTTCGCCGATCGCGTTCTCGACGGTCTCGAAATAGGCATTGGCGCGCGCCACCGCCTCGGCCGGCGGCAAATCGCGCGTCAGGCGGCTCCAGCCGCGGATGTCGCTAAACCAGATCGCGGCGCGCAGCTGCTCGATGTCGCCGCGCTTGATCGCGCCGTCCAGCACCCGCGCCCCCGAGCGCGGGCCGATATAGGTTGATGCTACGACCCCAGCCAGGCGATCGACCATGAAGGTCTCGACGATCGGGCTCAGCGCCTCGGCCAGGGCCTCGAACTTGGCGATGTCGTCGTCGTCGAAGCCGCCGGCGCGTCCGCTGACCAGGGTGATGGCGCTCAGCCGCCCCTTGGTCAGGGGCAGCGGCATGGCCAGGTAATCGGTGCCGCCCTCGGCCGCGATCTCGTGCAGGACCAGATGGTCCCGGTCGGTCAGCCCGGCGGCGATGTTGCGGCGAAAGGGCTTGCGGGTGCGATAGACCTGTTCCAGCGGGCTGCCGATATAGACCGAGCGCTTTTCCAGCCCGTGCGGCTGGAGGATGTCGCGCTCCATCCGGCCGTCGGCCTGCCAGATCGCCGACCACGAGGTCAGCAAGGGATGCAGGATGCGCACCATCATCCGCATGCGCATCACCGGCGCACCGGCCACGATCATCCGCTCGCCCAGTTCGCGCGTGAACTGGTTGGCATCGGCGATGAAGCGGCCATGGCCGAACAGCCAGTCGATCACCGGCGCCAGGCGCCAGCCGCCGGTCCGGCTCAGCGCGGCGGCGATCATGGCTCGGCCTGCATTAACCGATTGTTCATCACCCTTCCCTATACGTCAGGGTCGAGGCGCACTCAACGCGCTACCTCAGGAGAGAGCCATGACGGTACAGAACGTACCCGTGCAGGCGCCGATGGGGACGAACGGCAGGCCGGGACCTTGCGGCGCGCTCGACGCCTTGACCCAGGACCGCATCCGCGGCGGCAGCGAGGCATTGGGCCGCGCCCGCGAGCGCTTGGATGGGCTGCGGAAGATGCTGAACGCCTGCCTGCTGATGGGCGACGCGCACGGTTATGCGCGGCTGTGCGAGGAGGCGCTGTCGATCGGCCGGGCGCTGCACGCGGCCGGCGCGGCGCTTTATCGCCGCATCGGCGCCCAGGCAGGCGTGCTGGCAGGGCCGGCCGCGGCCCAGGCGCTGGAAGCCAAGCTGGCTTTCCGGCGCGAATCGCGCGAGGTCTATGGGGCGCTCGGCGGGATTCTGAGGACCGTCGGGACGCGCGACGAGGTCGAGAGGGTGCGCGCCGCCGACGGCCGGACCTTGGCCGAGCGGGTGTTGCAGGCGCGCCGGCGCCTCGCGGCGATGGAGGACGAATTGAACGCTGTGGGCTTTCGCCTCGGCCGACCGATTCTCCAGGACCTGCCGGAAGCGGCGGCATGACACGCTTTGGGTTTCTGCTGGTGGGCGCCGCGGCGCTGGCCGCGCCCGCCTTCGCCGCCGAGCCGACGCCGGGAGATCTGGCATGGCGGGATTGGGGCGCGCGCGCCATGCGCGAGGTGGCGATGCCGGCCCTGACCCGCGGCCTCACCGCCGAGGAAAGGCGGGCCTTTTCGGTCATCCGTTTCGCCAACCTGCCGTCGGCCGAGGTGCTGCCCTCGGGCGCGCGGCGGGGCGAGGACGGCAGGCCGGCGGTCGAGTTCAGCGCCGGCTATTACCGCGCGCTGTCGACCCAGGCCGAGGCCATGGCGCTGGCGGCGCGCGCGCCCGACCGGCGCTCGGCGCTGGCGTCGCTGAAGGACTATCCCGACAGCCACGCGCGCGGCTTGCGCGAGGGCGCGGCGCCCGACCGGCTGCGATTCCATGTCGTCCTCGGCCTGCCGGCCAATGTCTGGTCGCCGATCGAGCGCGACCAGGATTTCGTCCGCGCCCGCCAGGGCCTGGCGCTGGACGCGCTGACCTTCCTGGCCGCGCGCGAGGTGGCGCATGTCATGCTGGGCCAGCTGCGCCCGGACGGCAAGGCGCCGGTGACCGATCGGGACTCGCTGGCCAAGGCCGAGGCCCGGGCGACCTCGCATCTGCTGCGGGCCGAGATGGACCCGACCGCGGCCTTGTCGGCCCTGGGCATGGCGCGGGTGTTCGAGGCGCTGGCGCTGGGCGCGGAATACCGCGCCGCGGCCGCGATCTGCCGGCTGAGCGCGGCGGTGACGAACGGCGTCAAGGACGCCAAGGCCGAGCACAATCTCGAACCCAGCGACGCCGCCTGGAGCGAACAGACGACCGCCTTGAGAGAAGCCTATCGCTGTCGGTGAACCCTATTTCCCGCTGAAGCGCGGCGGGCGTTTTTCGACGAAATGGGCGACGCCTTCGCGGAAGTCCTCGCTTTTGAAGCTGGCGTGCATCTCGGCATTGGCGATGCGCGTCGCCTCGGCCAGGGTGAGATTGTCGACCTCCCACAGCTGGCGCTTGATCGTCGCCATCGAGCGCGGCGAGACCATCTCGGCCAGTTCGCGCGCATAGGCCAGGGTCTCGGCCATCAGCCGCTCGGCCGGATAGACCCGGTCGGCCAGGCCGATGCGCAGCGCCTCGGCGGCGTCGACCTTGCGCGAGGAGACCAGCAGGTCGAACGCCCGCGCCGGCCCCACCAGCCGCGGCAAGGTCCAGGAAATGCCGTACTCGGCGATCAGGCCGCGGCGCGAAAAGGCGGTGGCGAACACCGCGCTGTCGGCGGCGAAGCGCAGATCGCAGTAAAGCGCCACCACCAGCCCCAGCCCCGCCACCGGTCCGTTGATGGCGCCGATCACCGGCTTGGGCAGCGAGGGGAAATAGCCGTAGCGGGTCTGGAAATCGGCGGCGCGGTCCATGTCGTAGGGCCGCTTCCAGGCCTCGCTCGGCGCCTGGCGGCCGCCCGAGCCCTGGATGCCGGCCAACAGCTTCATGTCGTAGCCGGCGCAGAAGCCGCGCCCGGCGCCGGTCAGCACCGCCACCCGCACGCCGTCGTCTTCCATGGCCGCGTCCATGGCGTGGCGCAGCTCGGCCTCGATGGTCTCGGTCCAGGCGTTCAGCTTGTCGGGCCGGTTCAGCGTCATCACCGCCACCCGGTCCTTCGTCTCGTACAGTATTTCGCTATAGGCCATGGTCTCCTCCGCGCACGCGCCCTACTATGCCGCGACCCCGCGGAGGACGCCATGACCGCCAGCACCGAACTAGCCGCATTGTTGGAGCGCCTCAGCCGCGCCGCCGAAGCCGCCGACGGCAAGGGCTTCGCCGCCTGCTTCACCGAGGACGGGGTCTATCACGACTATATCTACGGCGATCACACCGGCCGGGCCGACATCGCCCAGATGCTGGAAGGCCTGTTCCGGCGCGATGCCAAGGACTATCGCTGGCGCTTCTTCGATCCGGTCTGCGACGGCCGCGTCGGCTATGCCTGGTCGATGTCCAGCTTCGTCTCGACCGTGCCCGAATTCGCCGGCAAGACCGTGACCATCGACGGCATGAGCCGGTTCGAACTGCGCGACGGGCTGATCGCCGATTACCGCGAATCGGTCAATGGCGGGGTCGCCATGGTGCAGTTGGGCGTGGCGGCGGGGCGGATGGAAAAAGTTCTGGGCAAATGGTCGCGGCAATTGCTGGCCGGGCCCGAAGTCGCGCGCTATCGCCGCAGCTTGGGTGGAACAGGCTAGCCGCGCGCGTCCTCGGCGATCATCGCCGCGGCCTTTTCGCCGATCATGATGCTGGGGGCGTTGGTGTTGCCGCCGACCAGCGTCGGCATGATCGAGGCATCGGCCACGCGCAGGCCCTGGACGCCGTGCACCCGCAGCCGGGCGTCGACCACGGCGTCCGCGTCCTTGCCCATCTTGCAGGTGCCGACCGGGTGGTACTGGGTGTCGGTGCGGGCGCGGATCATGGCCTCGACCGCCTGCTGGTCGCCGGCATCGACCGGATAAAGCGGCTCGCCCCGCCAGGGCTCGAAGGCCGGCGATTCCAGCAGCCGCTGCTGCAGCCGGAAGCCCTTGACCATCAGCGCCAGGTCCGCCGGATCGCCGAGGAAATCGGGATCGATCAGCGGGTCTTTCAGCGGATCGGGTCCGGCCAGGGTGACCGTGCCGCGGCTTTTCGGCCGCAGCACGGTGACATGGCAGGAATAGCCGTGGCCGAGATGGCGCTTGCGCGAGTGGTCGTCGACCATGCCCATGACGAAGATCAGTTGCAGATCGGGCACGGCGATGCCGGGTTCGCTGGAAACGAACGCGCCGACCTCGGCGAAATTGCTGGTCATCAGGCCGCTGCGCGCGCGGCGCCATTCGGCCATGCCGGCCAACAGCATGCCGATGCCGCGCAGCGACAGGCCGAAGGTCGGCAATCCCGGCTTGCCGCGATAGACATGGATATAGTCGGGGTGGTCCTGGAGATTGCGGCCGACGCCGGGCAGGTCGTGGACCACGGCCAGGCCGTGGCGGGCGATCTCGCTGCCGGGGCCGATGCCCGAGAGCAGCAATAGTTGCGGCGAGCCGAAGGCGCCGGCGCTGACGATGACCTCGCGCTTGGCGCGAAGTTCGACCCGTCTTCCGTCCTGGCGCAAGGCGACGCCGACCGCGCGCTTGCCCTCGAACAGCAGCCCCAGCGCCTGCGCCTTGACCAGCACGCTCAGGTTCGGTCGATTGAGATGGGGTGTTAGGAAAGCCTTGGCCGCGCTGCAACGCTCGCCGTCGATCTGGGTGACCTGGAAAGCGCCGCAGCCTTGCTGGCTTTCGCCGTTGAAGTCGGGGTTGTCGGGAATCTGCAACGAGCGCGCCGCATCCAGGAACACCTGGCCGAGCGGATTGGGCGAGCGCAATTCCGACACCGAAAGCGGCCCGTCCTGGCCGTGATAGGGGCCGGCGAGGCGGGCATTGCGCTCGGACTTGCGGAAGAAGGGCAGCACCTCGTCATAGGACCAGCCGGGATTGCCCAAGCCCGCCCAATGATCGTAATCCCAGCGATGGCCGCGGATGTAGATCATGGCGTTGATCGAACTCGACCCGCCCAGGGTCTTGCCGCGCGGCTGCAGGCCCTTGCGGCCGTTCAGACCGCGCTGGGGCACGGTCTCGAAGCGCCAGTTGTTGATCCGGGTCGGGATCATGGCGACGACCCCGAAGGGGGCGTGGATCAGCACGCTGTCGTCCCTGCCGCCGGCTTCGACCAGGGCGACGCGGAGCTTGGGATCCTCGCTCAGCCGCGAGGCGACGACGCAGCCGGCCGAACCGGCGCCGATCACGATGTAATCGAAGCTCTCGGCCATGTCCCGTTCCCCGCCTTGTCCCTGATGACGACCGCCCCGCGCCTTGATATAGGCTAGCACGATCATGTCGGCGTTTCGCGAGTTGCTGCGCTCAGCGCGCATCGTTCCCCTGCTGGCGATCGAGGATCCGGCGCAAGCCGTCAAGCTGGCGCGTGCGCTGGCCTCGGGCGGCCTGCCGGTGCAGGAGCTGGCGGCGCGCTCGCCGCGCTCCTGGCAGGCGGCGGCGGCGATCCTGGCCGAGGTGCCGGCGGTGACGCTGGGCATCGGCGGCATGCTGCATCCCTCGGACGTGGCGCGCGCGAAGAAGCTGGGCGCCGGTTTCGGCAGCTCGCACGGGCTCTTGCCCAAGGTGGCGCAGGCCGCGCGCAAGGCCGGCCTGGCCTATCTGCCCGGGGTCGAGACGCCCAGCGACGTGGCGGGCGCGCTCGAGGCCGGCTTCGATCTGCACCGTTTCTATCCGGCCGAGCTGGCCGGCGGCGTCGCCCGGCTCAAGACCTACGCCACCGCCTTTCCCCAGGCGCGCTTCGTGCCGGCGGGCGGGGTCTCGCCCGCCAACGCCCGCGACTACCTGGCCTTGCCCAACGTGCTGTGCCTCGCCGGCAGTTGGGGGACGCGGCTCGACGCCGTGCGCAGCGGCGATGCCGCCGCGCTGGCCGCCATCGCCCGCGAGGCGCTGCAATCGATCGGAGCCGCATGACCAAGAAACCCGACCAACTGCGCTCGCATCGCTGGTACGGCGTGCCGGGCATGCGCGCCTTCGGCCATCGCTCGCGCACCAAGCAGATGGGCTACTCGGCCGAGGATTTCGCCGGCAAGCCGGTGATCGCGATTCTCAACACCTGGTCCGACGTCAACCCCTGCCATTCGCACTTCAAGCAGCGGGTCGAGGAGGTCAAGCGCGGCGTCTGGCAGGCGGGCGGCTTCCCGATGGAGCTGCCGGCGATCTCGCTGTCCGAGCCGATCCAGAAGCCGACCACCATGCTTTACCGCAACCTGCTGGCGATCGAGGCCGAGGAGCTGCTGCGCTCCTACCCGGTCGACGGCGCGGTGCTGATGGGCGGCTGCGACAAGACCACGCCCGGCCTGATCATGGGCGCCTTGTCGATGGACCTGCCGGCGGTGTTCGTTCCGGCCGGGCCGATGCTGCGCGGCAACTGGCACGGCCAGTTCCTGGGCTCGGGCTCGGATGTCTGGAAGTACTGGGCCGAGCTGCGCGCCGGCACCATCGGCGAAAAGGACTGGCAGGAGATCGAGGACGGCATCGCCCGCAGCCCGGGCCAGTGCATGACCATGGGCACGGCCTCGACCATGACCGCCGCGGCCGAGACGCTGGGGCTGACGCTGCCCGGCGCGTCCTCGATCCCGGCGGCCGATTCCAGCCATGCCCGCATGGCGACTTTGTCCGGCCGGCTGGCGGTGGAGATGGTGTGGCAGGACCGCAAGCCTTCGAGCTTGGTCACCGCCGCCTCGTTCGACAACGCCATCGCCGCGGTGATGGCGATGTCGGGCTCGACCAACGCCATCGTCCATCTGGTGGCGATGGCCGGCCGCGCCGGCATCGATCTCAAGCTCGAACGCTTCGATGCCATCGCCCGCAAGGTGCCGGTGCTGGCCAATATCCGGCCCTCGGGCAAGTACCTGATGGAGGACTTCTATTACGCCGGCGGGTTGCGCGCGCTGCTGGCGCGGCTGGGCGACCGGCTCGATCTCGGCCAGCGCACGGTCAACGGCAAGACGCTGGGCGAGAACGTCGCCGGCGCCGCCTGCTACAACGACGACGTCATCCTGCCGCGCGACCGTCCGCTGGCGGCCGAGGGCGGCGTCGCCATCCTCAAGGGCAACCTTGCCCCCGACGGCGCGGTGATCAAGCACACCGCGGCCGAGAAGCACCTGTTGACGCATACCGGGCCGGCGGTGACCTTCGCCGACTACAACGACATGGCGGCGCGGATCGACGATCCGGCGCTGGCCGTGACCAAGGACTCGGTGCTGGTGCTGAAACATGCCGGACCCCTGGGCGGGCCGGGCATGCCGGAATGGGGCCAGCTGCCGATCCCCAAGAAGCTGTTGCAGCAGGGCGTGCGCGACATGGTGCGGGTGTCGGATGCGCGCATGTCGGGCACCAGCTACGGCGCCTGCGTGCTGCACGTGGCGCCGGAAAGCTTCATCGGCGGGCCCTTGGCGCTGGTGCGGGACGGAGACCTCGTCACCCTCGACGTGCCCAAGCGGCGCTTGCACCTGGCGGTGGACGAGGCCGAGCTGGCGCGGCGCAAGGCGGCCTGGCGCAAGCCGCCGCCGCATTACGGCCGCGGCTACGGCGCGCTTTACGCCGCCCATGTCACCCAGGCGGATCGCGGCTGCGATCTCGACGTGCTGCACGCCGGCGCCGCCACCAAGGAACCGGAGATCCATTGATGGACCAGAAGCTCAAGCCCAATCGCTTCAAGGCCGCGCTCAAGGCCGGCAAGCGCCAAATCGGGCTGTGGAACTCGCTGCGCGGCAATTACGAGGCCGACATTATCGCGGATGTGGGCTTCGACTGGATCCTGGTCGACATGGAGCATTCGCCCAACGACATCGGCGACGTGCTGAGCCATCTCCAGGCGCTCGACCCCGGCAGCGCCACGCCGGTGGTGCGGATCCCCTGGAACGATGCGGTGGTGATCAAGCGCGTGCTCGACATCGGCGCCATGGCCATCCTGGTGCCCTATGTCGAGACCGCCGAGGAGGCGCGCAAGGCGGTGGCGGCGACGCGCTATCCCAAGGCCGGGATGCGCGGCGTGGCGCTGGGCACGCGCGCCAACCGCTACGGCCGGGTCAAGGACTACGCCCAGCGCGCGCACGAGGAAATCTGCGTGCTGGTCCAGGTCGAGACCAAGAAGGGCCTCGACAACATCGATGCCATCATCGCCGTCGAGGGCGTCGACGGCGTCTTCATCGGCCCGGCCGATCTCTCGGCCGATCTCGGCTATCTCGGCCAGCTGACCCATCCCGAGGCCCAGGCCGCGATCAAGCGCGCCGTCGACGCCTGCAAGGCCAAGGGCAAGCCCTCGGGCTCGCTGGCCTTCCCCGAGGCCGACATCAAGCGCTATCTCGACTGGGGCGTGCAGTTCATGGCGGTGGGATCGGATGCCGCCATCCTGGCGCGCGGGGTCGAGGCGCTTCATGCCAAATACGCCGACTACAAGGACAAATGAGAACCCAGCCATGAAACACGAAATCGTCTGCACCTATCCCTTTCCCGAGCGCAACATGCAGGCGCTGCTCGACTATTTCACCGTGCACGAATACTGGAAGGCCAAGGACGGCGCGGCGCTGCTGCGTTCGGTGGCCGACCGCGTGCGCGGCATCGCCACCGCCGGCTTCGGCAGCGTGCCGGGGTCGATGATCGAGGCCCTGCCCAAGCTCGAGATCGTCTCCAATTTCGGCGTCGGGGTCGATTCGATCGACCTCAAGACCGCCAAGAAGCATAAGGTGGTGGTGACCAACACCCCCGACGTGCTGAACGAGGAAGTCGCCGACACCGCCATCGCCCTGATGCTGGCGCTGACCCGGCGGATCGTGTTCGGCGACAAATACGTCCGCACCGGCAAATGGAAAAGCCATGGCCCGATGGCGCTGACCACCAGCGTCACCGACAAGACCATGGGCATCGTCGGCCTGGGGCGGATCGGCCTGGCCATCGCCCGCCGCGCCGAGGCCATGACCATGCGCGTGGCCTATCACAACCGCAACCGCCGCACCGACGTGCCTTATCCCTATTACTCGGACCCGGCGGCGCTGGCGGCGGTCAGCGACGTGCTGATGGTCATCACCCCGGGCGGCGCCGGCACCCGCAATTTGATCGACGCCCGCGTGCTGGCGGCGCTCGGCCGGCGCGGCATCCTGGTCAATGTCGCCCGCGGCTCGGTGGTCGACGAGCCGGCGCTGGTCAAGGCGCTGGTCGGCAACCAGATCGCCGGCGCGGCGCTGGACGTGTTCGCCGACGAACCCAACGTGCCCAAGGAACTGCTCGGCCTCGACCATGTCGTGCTGGCGCCGCATGTAGGATCTGCCACGGTCGAGACCCGCCACAAGATGGGTTCGCTGGCGGTGGCCAACCTGATCTCGTGGTACGAGGGCAAGGGGGCGATCACGCCCTATCCGCTGTAAGGCGGATGCGGGCCGAGGGCGTCCGGATCGGCTTGACGCTGGCCGGGCTTTCAAAGACCATGCGCGCAAACCGGGGCGGCGCGCGCGCCGCGAGAATCGTGGGAGGAATTGCCATGCGTCGAGTGTTGCTGGCGGGGTGCGCCGCCTTGGCCCTGAGCGCGGGATCGGCCGCCGCCAACGAGACCATCCGCATCATGACCGGTCCGCAGGGCGGGTCGTGGATTCCGCTCGGCGGCGCGATCGAGAACATCATCAAGCGCAACGTCGCCGGATCGACCGTTTCCAGCGCGCCCGGCGCCGGCATCATCAACGTCAAGGCGGTCGAAACCGGCAAGACCGAGATCGGCTTCGGCAATTCGATCTCGACCGTCGACGGCATCGAGGGCCGGGCGCCGTTCGAGGGCAAGACCGTCAATGTCTGCCAGCTGGCGACGCTCTACTTCCAATACCTGCACCTGGTGGCTCCGGCCGCGGCCAAGGTCAACACCTTCGCCGATCTCAAGGGCAAGGCCATCGCCGTGCAGCCGCGCGGCAACACCGCCGAGCAGGCGACGCGCGATCTGTTCCAGGTCTACGGGCTGGAATACAAGGACCTGTCCAAGGTCAATTTCGTCTCCTACACCGACGGCGTGGCGCTGATGCAGGACGGCCATGTCGCCGGCGCCACCTTCGGCACCACCGTGCCGGCGGCGGCGATCATGGATCTGGCGACGGCGCGCGACATCACCCTGATCGACGTGCCCGAGGACAAGCTGGCGGCGCTGCGCAAGATCAACCCCGGCTACGACCGGCGGATCATCAAGGCCGGGACCTATCCCAAGCAGACCAAGGACAACGCCACCATCGGCTATTGGGCGCATCTGATCGTGTCCTGCAAGCTGCCCGAGGACACGGTCTACAAGGTGACCAAGGCGCTGGCCGAAAACGTCGGCGAATTGGCCAACGTCGTCAGCGCGGTCAAGGGCCTGACGGTCAAAGACATGGCGCTCGATCTGGGCGTGCCGCTGCACAAGGGCGCGGCGCGGTTCTATCGCGAGGCCAAGGCCATCATGTAGCCGGGCGCCGGCCTCGGCCGGCGCGGCGGGGGAGAGCGCAGTTTGCCGGAACGTCTGACGCGCGGCGCGACGGTGGTCGTCGCGCTGGCCTTCTCGCTTTATCACCTGTGGGTGGCGGTCAGCGGGCCGCCCGAGGCCTTCACCTTCCGCGGCACGCACCTGATCTTTGCGCTGACGCTGTGTTTCCTGATGCTGCCGTCCTGGGGCCGCAAGGAGCGGCCCTTCGGCGCGCTCGATGCCGTGCTGGTCGCCGCTGCGGTGGCGGGGGTGGCCTATCTCTGGATCAATCTCGACTATGTGCTGACCCGCTTCGCCTATGTCGACGATCTCAAGCGCAACGACATCGTCTTCGGCCTGGTGACGACGCTGCTGGTGCTCGAGGCCTCGCGGCGGGCGGTGGGCGCGGCGCTGCCGATCACGGCGCTGGTCTTCGTCGGCTACGCCGTGTTCCTGACCCCGACCGATCCCCTGGTGCTGCTCGACCAGCTTTACATGACCACCGAGGGCATTTTCGGGATTCCGCTCCAGGTCTCGGCCACCTACGTCATCCTGTTCGTGCTGTTCGGCGCCTTCCTCGAACGCACCGGCGCCTCGCAGCTGTTCGTCGATTTCGCGCTGGCGGTGGCGGGGCACTCGGCCGGCGGCCCGGGCAAGGTGTCGGTGATCTCGTCCTCGCTGTTCGGCACCATCTCGGGCTCGGCCGTGGCCAACGTCATGGTCGACGGCCCGATCACGATTCCGCTGATGAAGAAGGTCGGCTTCCGGCCGTCCTTCGCCGCGGCGGTGGAATCGGTCGCCTCGACCGGCGGCCAGATCATGCCGCCGATCATGGGCGCCGCCGCCTTCGTCATGGCCGAATATCTGGGGGTCGCCTATGCCCAAGTCGCGCTGTGGGCGCTGATCCCCTCGATGCTCTATTACGCCGCCTGTTTCGCCGCGGTGCATTTCGAGGCCAAGCGCCAGGGCCTCGAAGGCGTGCCGCGCGACCAGCTGCCGCGGCTGGCGCGCGTCATCGGCGAGCGCGGCCATCTCTTCCTGCCGGTGGTAGTGCTGGTGGCGGTACTGCTGTCGGGGTTCAGCGCGCCGCTGTCGGCGTTTTGCGGCATCCTCGCCTGCTTCCCGGCCGCCATGCTGCGCGCCAATACGCGATCCGAATTGTCCTGGCGCAAGGTGGCCGAGGCGCTGGACGACGGCGCCCGCAACGCCGTGCCGGTGGCCTTGGCCTGCGCCTGCGCCGGCATCGTCATCGGCGTCATCGCCCTGACCGGCGCCGGCATCAAGTTCACCGGCCTGGTGCTGGATCTGGCCAAGTCGCAGCTTCTGCTGGCGCTGTTGGTGACCATGGCGGCGGGCATCGTCCTCGGCATGGGCCTGCCGACCACCGCCGCCTATATCGTCATGGTGGCGCTGCTGGTGCCGGCCTTGATCAAGCTGGGGGTGGTGGCGCCGGCGGCGCACATGTTCGCCTTCTACTTCGCCATCATTTCGGCCATCACGCCGCCGGTGGCGATGGCGGTCTATGCCGCGGCCGGGCTGGCCAAGTCGCCCTTGTGGGAGACCGGCTGGGCGGCGGTGCGGGTGGGGGCGTCGGGCTTCATCGTGCCGTTCATGTTCGTCTACGAGCCGGCCTTGCTGGCGATCGGCGAGCCGTGGTGGATCGCGGTGCGGTGCCTGGCCTCGACCGCGGGCGTGATCCTGCTGGCGGGCGGGCTGCACGGCTACCTGCTGACCGCGGCGCGGCCGTGGGAGCGCGCGGCCATGATCGCCGCCGCCTGCGCGCTGGTGCTGCCCAACTGGCAAAGCGATCTGATCGGGATCGGCCTCGGCGCCCTGGTGATCGCGGCCCAGACCTTGCGCCGCCGCGCCCCCGCCGCGGCGTGAGGTGAAAAGCCGGCTGGTCCGATGCCAACCGATCGACGTGGTTTATGTCGAGGCGATCGGGCTCGACCAAGCGCCTGCGGCCTTCAAGCGGCTGGAGGCGGTGGTGCCGCTCAAGGGCAACAAGTTCTTCGCCACCTATGACCAGACCCGTAAGGCCTATCGTGCCTGCGCCCGCATCGCCGACCCGGCCAAGTTCGCGGCCTATGGCCTGCCGAGGGCGACCCTGGCCGGCGGCACCTATGCAACGACCGAACTGGTCGGGCCGCTCGCCGACATCGTGCCGCGCATCGCACCCGCCTTCGAGGCGCTGATCGCGCGCCACGGCTTCGACCGCAGCCGCCTGCCGATCGAATTCTACAAACGCCAAACCCAGGTGGTGCTTTATTTGCCGGTGGCGGTTTACACAAACTGAGGTGTTATCTTCAATCCCGAAAGAGATAGCGGTGAACTGCCGGTGGACTGTTTTATAATCAAGGTGATTTCAGCCTTGCATCAAAACTGGAATCAGGTGTACGGCGCCGATTGATTCACGCTCCCAGGAGCACCGAAATGACGACCGCTGAGCCGAATGATGAATTACCGACCGCCTCTATTGGCGCACAGACAACCAAAGGGCCCTTGCCACCTCCGCAAGGCTGGGGCGCTGACGAGTTGACCAAATTTTTCGACTCGGCTCGAATTAACCAGTACGCCACGTTCAGCAGAAAGCGTCCGATATATGCCAAACTATCTGCGATTGACGCGATCTTTTGCCATGTAGGCAAGGAAATGGTTGATCCAAAAGACCCACTCTCCGCTATGCTGATGTACAGGAGCCATTCCGCTTTCCGTGCGGCGTGCGGCGTTGCTCTATCGACTCAGAACGCGGACGCTTATCCACTGATCCGAAGCAGCCTCGAATATGCCGGTTACGCCCGACTAATCCATGGCAACGAAAGTCTTGGCAAAGTGTGGCTTGGTCGTCATCAAGATGACACATCGCGTCAACGCACAAGAAAAGAATTCACTCAAGCTAACGTGCGCAATTGTATCGAAAAGGATGATGCTGAGTTGGCAGAAAATTATGACGAACTCTATCAGCATTGCATTGATTTCGGCGCACATCCGAACGAGCGAGCGATCACGAGCAATTTAACCATCTCCAAGAACGAAAGCCAAACATTGTTCACACAAGCTTATCTGGGTGGCGATAGTATCGCGTTGAATTTCCTCTTAAAAACTTTAGCTCAAGCCGGGTATACGGAGCTCCTAATTTTTAAGCCCATCTTTCACGAGAAGTTTAGTCGCCCGGAAGTGATAGACGAACTACAAAAAGTTAGGCAGGGGCTAAGCTATCCTTTTCGTGGATTGGATGCCCCGTCACGGCTCACGCATCAGATATTATAGTATGATTTCCGTGGTGCAGGTGTGTGGATGAGGCTGCCATTGCGGGGTAGTCAATGTCGACACACGTCGCGCAAAATGTTGAGTTATGGCCCTTGACGC
Organism: Alphaproteobacteria bacterium; assembly: GCA_016869515.1. GTDB lineage: Bacteria > Pseudomonadota > Alphaproteobacteria > VGDZ01 > VGDZ01 > VGDZ01. The sequence continues at coordinate 26,054 of VGDZ01000007.1, forward strand.
CGCAGGTTCCAGTTCCCATATCGTTCAGTCCGATCCGTGGCCGGGGCGATCCGGGGCAGGGGTCCGCTGATGGACAGGTGAAAGTATTCACGCCGCGACGCCTAGACCGCGATCGGTTTGCATGGAATCAAAGACGCTATTCCATGCAAACCGCGGATCGCGGTCCAGAGCAGGATACGAGGGCATGATTCATGTGTGGTCTTGAACCGCCTGTTCAAGACCAAACGATCTTGCCCTTGGCTCACGCGCCACAAGGCGCGCGGCCTCAACGGCCGTTCCAAGCGGCGACGAGTCTGGCTCATTGCGGCTTGGCATCACGACGTGGCGAAACAGCTCGACCCGGAGCAGCGCAACGTCATCGAACGCAGGTCTAGCCGCCTCAAGGATTGGCGGCGTATCGCAACCCGCTTTGACCGCAACACTACGAACTTCTTCACCGCCGTCGCCCTCGCCGCCACTGCCATATGGTGGCGTTAACGAGTCCGGACCCAAATATTGAAACCTCAAATGTTCACTCTCCATACATTATATGAGGTACCCTGCTGCGTGCCATGACCCGCCTGACGTTCCATACTTCCATTTCGAAACGCCCCCGGGCGGGGGTTAACCATTTTGCGCGCAGTTTGCACCCGACATACCTCGATTACCCAATACAATCAAAGACATCGCTAGTTAAAAATTGGCCATTTGCGCGCATTTGCGCGCATTTGGTCACCGACTCCGCGCCCAGTTGGTCCCAATCCGCGCCATTCGGGTCCCAACCGGACCGGTTCCGCCGCTTTGCGCGCAAGTCTGCGCCATACCACTCTGCGCGCAAGTTTGCGCCTTATCCCTCCGCGCGCAAGTGTGCGCCTTATCCCTCCGCGCGCAAGTCTGCGCGACGTGCGCGCGACTTGACTCGCGATCGTTTCACGGCGCGCGACGTGACGCGCGACGACCCGATCGCGGTCAGCGCGGATCGTTCAAGCGCTCAGCCGGTCGACCTCGGCCAGCTCGTCGGCGCCGAGCTTCCAGCCGACCGCGGCCACGTTCTGGGCGACTTGCTCGGGCTTGGTCGCGCCGGCGATGACGCTCGACACCGGCGCCTTGGCCGCCAGCCAGGAAAAGGCCAGCTCCAGCAGCGTCCGGCCGCGCTGCTTGGCGAAGCCGTCCAGCTTCTCGACCACGCTCCAATTGCGCTCGGTCAGGTATTTGTCGGCATGGCGCTGGGTGTTGGTGATGCGCCCGCCCTCGGGCAGCGGCTGGCCGCGCCGGTACTTGCCGGTCAGCAGCCCGCAGGCCAGCGGGAAGAACGGCAACAGCCCGAGCCCATGCGCGCGCATCGCCGGCGCCAGATCGGCCTCGATGCCGCGCATCACAAGGCTGTATTCGTCCTGGCAGGACACGAAGCGCTCGTAGCCGCGCCGATCCGCCGCCCACAGCGACTCGATCACCTGCCAGGACTTGAGGTTCGAGCAGCCGACATAGCGCAGCTTGCCCTGCCGGACGAGGTCGTCGAGCGCGCGCAGCGTCTCTTCGATCGGCGTGCGCGGGTCGGGCTGGTGCAGCTGGTAAAGGTCGATCCAGTCGGTCTTGAGCCGCCGCAGGCTGGCCTCGACCGCGCTCATGACATAGCGCCGCGCGGCACCGGTCAGCCCCGCCGCCTCGTCCATCGGCATGCCGAACTTGGTCGCCAGCACGATCTGCTTGCGGCGCGCGCCCAGGATCTGGCCGAGATGGTCCTCGGACCCGCCCTTGTTGCCGTAGATGTCGGCGGTGTCGAACAGGGTGATGCCCAGTTCGATCGCCTTGTCGATCACGGCGCGCGAGCCGGCCACGTCCAGCCGGGCGCCGAAATTGTTGCAGCCCAGGCCGACCAGCGAGACCTTGAGGCCGGACTGGCCGAGATTGCGGATTTCCATGGCGAGGGCTCCTTGGTCGCGCGCTCAGCGCAGCTCGGGTTCGGGCAGTTGGGCGACTTCCTGGGTGATCGCCAGGCGGATGTCGGGGTGGCCCTGCAACAGCGAGGCCGGCACCGCGGCGCTGCGCGGGCCGCAGGCCAGCTTGCGGACGATGGCGCATTGCCAGGGCCGGTTCATGTATATCCGCACCCGCTTGGCGGCCAGGATTTCCTTCATGCCGACGGTCACCGCCAATCTTGGAATCCGGTCCAGATTGCCCTTGGCGGCGGTGAAGGCGTTGATGGTGCGGGTCTCGCGCGACAGCTCGACCACCCGCGTCGGCAAAGCGGCGAAGGCGCTGTCGACCACCGGCTCGCCCGGCTCGGGCGGATCGTTGAAGGCGAGATGGCCGGTGATGCCGACGCCGCCGAAGCAGACGTCGACCCCGCCCAGGCGGTCGATCAGTTCGGGCACTTCGCCCGGCCGGCGCGGATCGGGAAAGACCCGCTGCTCGGGCGGCGGCGCCAGCTCGGGATCGAGCCGCGACCAGAACTTCTCGCGCATGTGGCGGCGGAAGGAGAGCGGATCGCTTTCGGGGATGAAGTCGCGGCCGTCGGCGGTCAGGTACTCGTCCATGTTGATCGCCACCAGATCGCGCAAGGACAGCCGCGCGCGGTTGCAGCGCTCGGCCCAGGCCTCGAACTGGCCGACCGGGCCGACCGGCAGGATGAAGGCGACCTTGGCCCGGCCCTCGGCCTTGGCGGCGCGAAAGAGCGCATCGAGATCGTCGACGAAGCGCGCGGTGACGGCGGCGGCGTCGGCCAGGATGTCGAGCGCAAAGCGGGCGCGCGCGGCCAACTCGCCGGGCGGAACGGCAAGCGGGTTCACGGCGCGATGACGCGCTGGCTCACGGGATCGAACAGGTGCATGCGGCCCATATCGGCCAAGAGCGGCATGGGCTGGCCCGGCCGCGCCGGGGCCTCGGGCGGCAGCCGCGCCACCGCCTCCTCGGCGCCGACGCGGAAGAACACCAGCGTGTCGGAACCCAGCGGCTCGACCACCTCGACCGGCGGGCTGAAGGCGGCGCCGTCCGGCCGCTCCGCCGATCCCGGCAGGATGTGCTCGGGCCGGAGGCCCAGCACCGCCTTGCGCCCGCTATGGCCGCGATAGGCCGCGCGCCGCGCCTCGGGCACCGCCAGCGCGGTGCCGTCGCCGAGCCGCAACCGCGCGCCCTCGCCCTCGACCGCGACCTCGAGGAAGTTCATCGCCGGCGCGCCGATGAAGCCGGCGACGAACATGCTGACCGGGCGGTCGTAGACCTGGGCCGGGGTGCCGATCTGCTCGATCACGCCCGAGCGCAGCACGACGATGCGGTCGGCCAGGGTCATGGCCTCGACCTGGTCGTGGGTGACGTAGACCATGGTGGTGCGGACGCGGGCGTGCAGCTTCTTGATCTCGGTCCGCATCTGCACCCGCAGCTTGGCGTCGAGATTGCTCAGCGGCTCGTCGAACAGGAACACCTTGGGATTGCGGACGATGGCGCGGCCCATGGCGACGCGCTGGCGCTGGCCGCCGGAAAGCTGGCGCGGGCGGCGCTCCATCAGCTCGCCGATGTTGAGGATCGCGGCCGCGGCGTCGACCTGGCGCGCGATCTCGGCCTTGGGCAACTTGCGCATTTCGAGCCCGAAGCCGATGTTCTGGCGCACCGTCAGATGCGGGTAGAGCGCGTAGTCCTGGAACACCATGGCGATGTCGCGATCCTTGGGTTCCAGCTCGTTGATGGTCCTGCCGTCGATGGCGATGGTGCCGGCCGAGATGTCCTCGAGGCCGGCGATCATCCGCAACAGCGTCGACTTGCCGCAGCCCGAGGGGCCGACCAGCACGACGAACTCGTTGTCGTCGATTTCCAGATCGACGCCGTGCACCACCTTGGTGTCGCCGTAGAACTTCTCGACCTTGCTGAGACTGACCTTGGCCATCGCTCCCCCGGGGCGGCGACCATAGCCGCCGCCCGCCTTGCCCTCAAGCGCCGAACACGGTGCGCTCGCGCAGGGCGATGGCGCGCTCCCAGGCCGCACGGGTGGCGGGGTGGTCCTCGGCGATCGGCCGCGGCTCCATTTCGAAGCCGCTGCCGGTATCGCGGCCCCTGGCCAGCATGGCGCTGGCGGGGCCGAGCCGCGGCCGCATGGCGGGGCTCATGTACCGGACGGCGTAGCCGATCCGCCGCCGGCTGGAGCGGTTGGCGCCCGAGCCGTGCGCCAGGTCGATGTGATGGAACGACATCTCGCCCGCCGCCAGCACGACATCGACCGCGCGATCCTCGTCGATCTCCAGTTCGACCGTCTCGCCGCGCGACAGCATGTTGGCGGCATCTTCGGTGTCGCGATGCGGCAGCGGCCCCAAGCGGTGCGACTGTGGCGCAAAGCGCATCGCCGCGTTGTCGATGCCGGCATCGCTCATGGCGATCCAGGCGGTCAGCAGCGCATCGCCGTCGAGACCGTAGGTCGCCGAGTCCTGGTGCCAGGAAACGAACGCCGGATCGCCGGGTTCCTTGATGAAAAAGGCCGACGCCCAAATCAAGATGTCGGGACCCAGCACCGACTCGACCGCATCCAGCACGGCGGGCGCGTGCACCACGGCGTCGAGCTCGGGAAACAGCATATGCGGCTTGAAGCGCAGCAGCCGGTGGCGGCGGGTCCTGGCGTCGATCCCGGCATGGCGGCGTTCGAGCGCATCCAGCCAGTCGACCAGCGCGGCGGCGCGCGCGGGCGCCATCGCCGGGAGGGGAAAAAGAAAGCCCTCGCGCCGAAACGCCTCGACCTGCGCCGGGCTCAGCCCCATGGCCGCTCGCCTGGCGGAAGCGAATCCGCTATCTGATGGTCGTCCGTCGCCACAAGCCCATTCTGCCACCGACGAAAGGCAAATGCATGACCCCGAGCGCGCGCTATCCCAGCCTTGCCGGCCGCGGCGTATTCATCTCGGGCGGCGGCAGCGGCATCGGCGCCGCGCTGACCGCGCGCTTCGCCGAACAGGGCGCGCGGGTCGGCTTCGTCGATCTGCAGGACGACGTCTCCCAAGCGCTCGCCGCCAAGACCGGGGCGCGCTATTGGCGCTGCGACGTGCGCGACACCGCCGCCTATCAGGCCATCATCCGCGAAGCCGATCGGACGATCGGCCCGCTGCGGGTGCTGGTCAACAACGCCGCCCGCGACGACCGCCACGCTTGGGACAGCGTCACGCCCGAGTACTGGGACGAAATCGAGGCGGTCAATCTCAAGCACCATTTCTTCGCCATCCAGGCGGCGGCGCCGTTGATGGCCAAGGCCGGCGGCGGCTCGATCGTCAATCTCGGCTCGGTGTCGTGGATGCGGCGCACGCCGGGCATGGTCGCCTACACCACCGCCAAGGCGGCGATCAACGGCCTGACCCGCACCATGGCGCGCGAGCTGGGGCCGCTCGGCATCCGCGTCAACGCCCTGGTGCCGGGCGCGATCATGACCGAGCGCCAGCGCAAGCTGTGGCTCACGCCCGAACTCGAACGCAGCTTCCTCGACGCCCAGGTGCTCAAGTTCCTGCTCGAACCCGATCACGTCGCCGCCATGGCGCTGTTCCTGGCCGCCGACGACAGCGCCGGCTGCTCGGGCCAGAATTTCATCGTCGACGGCGGCATATCCTGAGTTTCAGGCCTCGGGCAGCACCACCACCTTGCCGATCACCTTGCGCTCGAGCATGTCGCGCAACGCCTGCGGCGCCTCCGCCAGCTTGTAGGATTTCGACACCCGCGGCTTGATCTTGCCGGCCTTGAGCCAGTCCAGCAGCTCGGCCAAGTCGGCGGCGAAGCGCTTGGGTTCCTGGCGGCTGAAGCTGCCCCAGAACACGCCGACGATCGACGAACCCTTGAGCAGCGGCAGATTGAGCGGGATTTTCGGGATCTCGCCCTGGGCGAAGCCGATCACCAGATAGCGCCCGCGCCAAGCCGTGGCGCGGACCGCGGTTTCGGCGAAGCTGCCGCCGACCGGATCGTAGACCACGTCGAAGCCCTTGGCGCCGCCGATGCGCTTCAACGCCTCGCGCAAGTCCTCCTTGGCGTAGTTGATGACATGGTCGGCGCCGTGCTGGCGGCAGACCTCGAGCTTGTCGTCCGAGGACGCGGCCGCGGTCACCACCGCGCCCAGCGCCTTGCCGATCTCGACCGCCGACAGGCCGGTGCCGCCGGCTGCGCCCAGCACCAACAGCGACTCGCCCGGCTTGAGCGCGCCGCGGTCCTTGAGCGCATGGTGCGAGGTGCCATAGGTCAGGGTGAAGGCCGCCGCCAGGTCGAACGGCACGCCGGGCGGCAGCTTGACGCAGCGTTCGGCATCGGCCGCGACCTCCTCGGCGAAGGCGCCGAAGCCCGGCATGCACATCACCGCATCGCCCGGCTTGAACGCGGTCACGCCGGCGCCGACCTCCTTGATCACGCCCGCCATTTCGCTGCCGGGCGAGAACGGCAAGGGCGGCTTGACCTGGTATTTGTTCTGGATGATCAGCGTGTCGGGAAAATTGACCCCCGCCGCCTTGACGTCGATCACCACCTGGCCCGGCCCGGCCTTGGGCGAGGGCAGGTCCTCGACCACCAGGCTTTCGGGCGGGCCGAAGCTCTTGCACAACACCGCACGCATGGACTCGTCCTCCCCGGCAACTCGCTGCGGGGCGGGACCATAGCACGCGACGCAAGCGAGGCGAGTGGGCTTGACGCCGGACAGTCCGCTCCCCATTTCGCATGGCAACGACAATAGCGATGCGGGCCGCAGCCGACGCCGACGCCGACCCCGGCGCCGGAGCGGGCTCGCATCGCGAAATCCGGGGCGTCATGCTGGAATGGTTTCAAGCGAACGGCGTCGCGCTGTTCGAAGTCATCCTGATCGACATCGTCCTGGCCGGCGACAATGCCATCATTGTCGGATTGGCGGCGTCGCGCGTCGCGCCCGAGCTGCGCGCCAAGGTGATCTTCTGGGGCACGGTCGGAGCGGTCGGCTTGCGCATCGCCTTCGCCGCCGTCACCACGCAATTGCTGGCGATCATCGGCCTGACCTTGGCCGGCGGGCTGCTGCTGCTGTGGGTATGCTGGAAGATGTGGCGCAATCTGCGCGGCGGCGAGGCCCAGCCCGAAGCGGCAGAAGCGGCTGCCGCCCCGGGCACGCCGATGTCGTTTCGCGCCGCGGTAACCCAGGTCGTGCTCGCCGACGTCACCATGTCGCTGGACAACGTGCTGGCGGTGGCCGGCGCGGCCAAGGGCTCGCCGCTGGTGCTGGTCATCGGCCTGGCGGTGGCGATCGTGCTGATGGCCTTCGCCTCGCACTCCATCGCCCGATTGCTGGCGCGCTATCCCTGGATCAGTTGGGTCGGGCTTCTTATCGTGTTTTATGTGGCGCTGGACATGATCTGGGACGGATCGCACGAAGTCGCCTGCCGGACCTTGTCGGGTTCGTGGTGCGAGCATGATCTGGTCGACTTCTTGATGCAGGCGATTGGCGGGATCGGCCGATGAAAGCGATCGGGAACCGGCTGCGGGATTGGTTGCGGCACGACACGGCGCCCGGCGTGCTCTTGGTCCTGGCCGCCGCGCTGGCCATGGCGCTGGACAACTCGCCGCTGGCGCCGCTCTATGACGCCTTGCTGAATACTCCGGTCGGCATTCGCATAGGTGCCGCAGGCCTCGATAAGCCGCTGCTGCTTTGGATCAACGACGGCATGATGGCGGTTTTCTTCTGCCTGGTCGGGTTGGAACTGAAGCGCGAATCGCTGGAAGGCCAGTTGGCAAGCTGGCGGCGCGCGAGCCTGCCGGCGATAGGAGCGGTCGGCGGCATGGCCGTGCCGGCGCTGGTCTATTGGGCGATCAATCGGCACCACCCGGAGTACCTGGCGGGATGGGCGATTCCCTCGGCAACCGACATCGCCTTTGCGCTTGGGGTGCTGTCGCTGCTGGGCAACCGGGTTCCGGCGGCGTTGAAGGTATTTCTATTGGCGTTGGCGACGCTGGACGACCTCGGTGCCATCGTCGTCATCGCCATCTTCTACACCGCCGATCTCTCGACCCCGGCCTTGGGTTTGGCGTCGGCCGGCCTGGCGGGGCTGACGCTGCTCAATCGCTTCGGCATCCGCGCCTTGGCGCCCTATGTCCTGGTCGGGATATTCACTTGGGCGTGCGTGCTCGAATCCGGCGTCCATGCCACCCTGGCCGGCGTCGCTTTGGGCCTGGCGATGCCATTGCGCGGCGGCCGGGCGGGCGAGATGTCGCCCGTGCTGCGGGCCGAACATGCGCTTTCGCCCTGGGTGCGCTTTGGCATCCTGCCGCTGTTCGCCTTTGCCAATGCCGGCCTGTCTCTGTCCGGGATCGGATTGACCGAGCTGACGGCGCCTTTGCCGCTAGGCATCGCCGCCGGGCTGTTCCTCGGCAAGCAGATCGGCATCGTGCTGTTCGCTGCGGCCGCGGTCGCGCTCGGCATGGCGACCATGCCGACCGGCGTAAGCTGGCGCCAATTTCACGCCGTGTCGGTGCTGGGCGGCATCGGCTTCACCATGAGCTTGTTCATCGGCACCTTGGCCTTTCCCGACCCGGGCTATGCCGCCGCGGTGCGGCTGGGCGTGCTGACGGGTTCGCTGGCATCGGCGGTGCTCGGCTACCTGCTGTTGCGGGCGGCGACACGCCGCGATTGACTCGGGGCTGCGGCTTTGTTGGACTGCCATCTCGGGAGAACACGGTGAAATTCGGTCTGATCGGTTACGGCCTGTGGGGGCCGCATCACGCCAACGCCCTGGTCAAGACCCCGGGCATCGACCTGGTTGCCATCGCCGCCGCCAGCGAGAACTCGGCCCAGCGCGCCCGCAAGGACCATCCCAATTGCGCGGTTTCGGTCGGCTATCGCGACCTGCTGGCACGCGGCGACGTCCAGGCGGTGGTGATCGTCACTCAGAACCATACCCATCGCGAGATCGCCTGCGCCGCGCTGGAAGCCGGCAAGGACGTGCTGCTGGAAAAGCCGATGTCGACCACGGTGGCAGATTGCGATGCCATCATCGCCGCCTGGCGCAAGTCGGGACGCATGCTGACCATCGGCCACGAATTCCGCCTGTCCGAGCAATGGGGCCGCATCAAGGGCATCGTCGAATCCGGGACGCTGGGCGAGCCGATGCACGCCCTGGTCAGCCTGTTCCGCTTCCCCTATCGCCAGGGCTCGGGCGGCTGGCGCTATGCGCCCGAGCGGGTCGGTTCGTGGATTCTGGAGGAGCCGGTCCACTTCTTCGACCAGCTGCTGTGGTATTTCGAGAAATGGGGCCTGCCCGACCGGGTGCGCAGCTTCGCCAACGCCAAGCCCGGCCGCGGCCCCGGCATGCTCGACAATCTGACCACGGTGCTGCGCTGGCCGAGCGGGCTTTACGCCACGGTCAACCAGACCCTGGCCGGCTTCGAGCATCATCACGTCATGGAGATCGTCGGCCGCGAAGGCAGCATCCGCAGCTGGTGGTCGGGAGCGATGGACCGCACTTTGCATCCGACTTTCGAATTCAAGATCCAGAAGAAAGGCGAGACCCAGGCCAGCTTGGTCAAGATCGAACGCTCGGGCGAGCTGTTCGAACTGGAAGACCAGGCGCGGCGGGTGCTGGAGGCATTCACCAAGCGCCAGACCGTGGTCTCGCCCGAAGAGGGCAGGCGGGCGGTCGCGATCTGTCTTGCCGCCGAGCGCTCGGCGGTGGAAGATCGGGAAATCGAGTTGAAACTGTGAGGAGGGAGAGAGGGACCATGGCGTTGAAGCGAGTCCTGGCGGGCGCGACGATGGCGCTGGCCGTGCTGGCGGCCGGACCGGTCGCGGCGCAGAAGAAGATCTCGGTACTGACCTGGAACATCCCGGTCTACGAGGAGAAGATCAAAGGCTGGATCGCCGACTTCAAGCAGATCCGGCCCGACATCACGGTCGAGTGGATCGACAAGAAGGGACCCGAGTTGGGGCCGTTCTATCAGACCCAATCCGCGGCCGGCACGCCGCCCGACATCGTCAACGTGCAAGGCGCGCTGTGGCTGGAATATGCCGCCAATGGCGCGCTGCTGGATCTCGGCCCCTATCTGGCCAAGGAACGCGAGGTGGCCGGCCGGTTCGATCCCAATTTCATGAAAGTCTGGCAGTTCGAGGGCAAGCAATACCTGCTGCCGTTCTACATCACCAAGACGCTGCTGTTCTACAACAAGGAGATGTTCAAGGAGGCCGGGCTGAGCGATCCGCCGAAGACTTTCGACGAGATCCTCAGCCATGCCGCCAAGATGACCAAGGGCGAGAAGTCGGGCTTCCTCACCGCCAATTTCGATTGGCTCTACTGGCCGCTGTTCGCGATGAACGGCGTGCAACTGGTGACGCCCGATCTGAAGAAGGCGGCGTTCAACACCCCGGCCGCGCTCGACACCCTGACCAAGCTGGCCAAGGCGACCGATTCCGGCGCCATCAACAAGATCGCCTGGACCGGCCGCTGGGTCGAACCCAACGGCGCCTTCGCCGCCGGCACGGTCGGCATGCTGCACATCCACGCGCCGGCGTTCTTCTATGTCCGCGGCTCGGGCAAGTGGGTCAACCAGGACACGCTGGGCGTTGCGGCGGTGCCGGGAGGCTGGTCGACGCCCAACAGCCATGCCTTGTTCATCTCCAAGGCCAGCAAGGAGCCGGATGCGGCCTGGGAATTCCTCAAGCTGATCACCAGCAAGAAATGGGCGGTGACCTTCGGCACCACGCTCAACAACCTGACCGGCAATATCGAGGCCGACAAGGAGATCATGGCCCACTTCAAGGCCAACGATCCGCTGGCGGCGCGCGTGCTGGAGGTGCAGATGTCGAACCTCGACAAGATCACCGGCAACTGGCCGCTGGCGCGCGACAGCCAGGTCAAGGAGGCGTTCTACACCGAGATCCAGAACGCGGTCCTCGGCCGCAAGACGCCGAAGGAGGCGCTGGACACGGCCGAGCGCAACGTCAACCGCGTCCTGTCGCGTTAGGCCGAGTGGGTAAGGGCAGCGGCGGCGTCCGGGCGACCGGCCGCCGCCGCGCGCCATTGGTGCTTCGGCGATGTTCCAACTGATCCGCACCAAGCGTCACCGCGAATTGGCATTGGTGGCGCTGTTCCTGGTGCCGTCGCTGGCGATCTTCACGCTCTATCGCATCGTGCCGCTCTTCTGGAACCTCGGCCTCAGCTTCACCGAATGGTCGCCGTTCAAGCCGGCCAAGTTCGCCGGGCTCTATCATTACGAGGAGATGCTGTTCTACGACGACGTGTTCTGGACCGCGCTGTGGAACACGGTGGTGTTCATGGCCTCGGCGCCGATCGCCATCGCGCTGGCCTTGGCGGTGGCGATGCTGGTCAACGGCGACATCCGCGGCCGCAACGTCTATCGCGCCATTGTCTTTCTTTCGTATCCCTTGATGACGGTGGCGGTCGGGATCATCTGGCGTTGGCTGTTCGACGGCAAGGTCGGGCTGATCAACTACGTGCTGCGCGGCCTCGGCCTGACAGAAAAGGGCATCTCCTTCCTCGACAGCTTCGAATGGGCGATGGCGTCGGTGGTGGTGGCGGCGATCTGGCAGGTGATCGGCTTTTTCATGATCATCCTGCTGACCGGACTGCAGTCGATTCCGCGCAACCTGCACGAAGCGGCGGCGATCGACGGCGCCGGCGCCTGGCAGCGCTTTCGGCGCGTGACCTTGCCGCTGCTGCGGCCCTCGATCTTCCTCTGCCTGGTGATCGGCATCATCAATTCCTTCACCAGCTTCGATTTGATCTACGTCATGACCGGCGGCGGGCCGGCCAACGCCACCGAACTGCTGATCACCTACGTCTATCGCGCCGGCTTCGTGAAGAATCAGTTCGACTACGCCGCCGCGCTGACGGTGGCGCTGTTCGTGTTCTTCCTCGGCCTGACCTGGATCGCCAACCGCGCCTCGGGCGGCGATGCCGGCGCGGTCGAGACCGGAGAGTAGGGACGATGGGCCGCCACCCGACCTGGCCGATCCACCTGGCGCTGGTGGCGGTGTCGTTCGTCATGCTGGTGCCGTTCTATTGGGTGCTGAAGACCTCGGTCACCGGCGAGAACATCTTCAGCTACCCGCCCAGCGTCGTGCCCAGGGACGTCAATCTCTTCTATTACGTCGATGTCTGGTACTACATCCCCTTCGTCCGTTTCCTGTTCAACAGCGTCGCCGTGTCGGCCATCGCCGTGGTCTCGAACGTGGTGTTCAACGCGCTGGCGGCCTATGCCCTGACGCGACGCTTTCCCGGCCGCAAATGGGTCATCCTCTTGTTCCTGTCCTGCATGATGATTCCGTTCCAGGCCACCATCATCCCGGCCTACCTGATCACCCAGAAGCTGGGCCTGCTCAACACCCATCTCGGGCTTGCGCTGCCGCTGTGTTCGACCATCGTCTGCATCTTCGTCTACAAGGCCAGTTTCGAGGCGGTGCCGCGCTCGCTGATCGACGCCGCGCGCATCGACGGCGTGCCCGACTGGCAGATCATCTTCCGCATCATGCTGCCGCTGTCCAAGCCGGCGATCGCCACCAACGTCATCCTGTCCTTCATCTGGTCGTGGAACAGCTTCCTCTGGCCGCTGATCGTGACCCGCGACAAGGCGATGCAGACCCTGCCGCTGGGGTTGTCGACCTTCCTCAGCTATCTCGAGAACACCACCGGCGCGCTTTACGCCTTTTGCGTCATGGTGCTGGTGCCGGGCATCGTGCTGTTCCTGCTGGCGCAGCGCGAGTTCATCCAGGGCCTGACCTCGGGCGCGACCAAGGGCTAGGCGATGCGGCGTTGGATCAACCGCTATTCGATCACTTTCGGCCTGATCGGCTTGGCCGTGCTGGGCTGGAACCTTTACGTCGCGGCGCACCGCGACGGGCTGTTGACCGGCCGCGTCGCCGCCGCCGACGGCAGCGCCATCGCCGGCGCCACGGTCAAGGTGCGCGAGCGCACCATGGTCTCCTCCGAGCCGCGGGCCGAGGCCAAGACCGACGCCCAGGGCCGTTTCCGGGTCGAGGGCCTCGACTATCACCACCTGCTGGTCGAGGTCGAGGCCCAGGGCTTCAAGCCGCTGCCGCGGCAATCGGTGCGGCTGTGGTTTCGCGGCCAGAACCGCGCCCTCGAGGCGCCCTTGACCATGGAGCGCGCGGGATGAGCGCCCGGCCCAAGATCCTGTTCGATCCGTTCCCACGCCGCACCGACATGTTCCTCGCGCCCGAGATGCGGACGCGGCTGGAGGCGCTGGGCGAGGTGGTGCTGCACGAGGGCTCGCGCATGCCGGCCGAGATGGTCGAGCGCGTGCTGCCCGAGGCGATGTTCGTGCTCGGCCAGACCGATTTGCCACGCGAGCGCCTCGAACGCGCGCCAAAGCTCAAGGCGATCGTCAACGTCGAAGGCAATTTTCAGCCCAATGTCGACTATGGCTATTGCCTGGATCGGGGCATTCATGTGCTGGTGATTGCACCGGCGTTCGCTTTGCCGGTGGCGGAGATGGCGCTGGGCCTCGCCATCGACTGCGCGCGCGGCATCACCCGCGCCGACCGCGATTTCCGCCAGGGCCGCGAACGCTATGGCATCGCCGGGTCGACCGAGTCGCTGCAGCTGACCGGCAATGTCTTCGGCCTGATCGGCTTCGGCAATCTCGGCCGCGCGCTGTTGCCGCTGCTGCGGCCGTTCCACGGCCGGGTGTTGGCGCACGACCCCTGGCTGCCCGAGGGACTGTTGCGGGAGCACGCGGTCGAGCCGGTCGGCCTGGATCGGCTGCTGGCCGAGGCGCGGATCGTCTTCATGCTGGCGGCGGCGACGGCCGACAACCAGGCCATGCTGGGCGCACGCGAATTCGGGTTGATCCAGCAAGGCAGCGTGTTCGTGCTGGCCAGTCGCGCCGCAGTAGTCGATTTCCCGGCCTTCCTGGCGGCGGCGAAATCGGGCCGCATCAAGGCCGCGACCGACGTCTTCCCGGTCGAGCCGGTGCCGGCGGACGATCCGGTGCGCGGGGTCGAGGAAGTGATACTTTCGGCGCATCGCGCCGGCGGCGTGCGCCGCGCCCATCACGAGATCGGCCTGATGACGGTCGAGGATTGCGAGCTGATCGCCCGCGGCCTGCCGCCGGTGCGTTGCCAGCCGGCGCGGCGCGAGACCGCGCATCTGTTCCGCTCCATGCCTGCCCGCAGCTATGCCCAAAAAGTCTGAACGCCGCATCGCCATCCTGCATGCCGACGATGTCGGCATGTGCCATGGCGCCAATCGCGCCTTCCTCGATCTGGCCAAGATCGGCGCCATCACCTGCGGCTCGGCAATGGTGCCGTGCCCCTGGTTCGCCGAGATCGCCGAGCACGCCGGGCGCGATCCCCGGCTCGATCTCGGCGTGCACCTGACGCTGACCAGCGAGTGGCCGGGCTATCGCTGGGGGCCGATCTCGACCCGGGCGCGGGCCTCGGGCCTGGTCGACGACCAGGGCTGCTTCCCGCGCAATTGCCGCCAGCTGCGCGCGACTCTGGTGCCCGAGGCGGTCGAGGCCGAATGGCGCGCCCAGATCGACCGCGCCTTGGCGATGGGGATCGATGCCACCCATCTCGACAGCCATATGGGTTCGGCGTTCCTGCCGGAACTGGTGGAGATCTATCTGCGGCTCGGCCGCGAATACCGCCTGCCGGTGCTGATGCCGCGCCGACTAGACGAATACCTGCGAGTGCTCAAATTCGATTTCGTCTCGGCCGCAAGCCATCGCCGGGCGGTGGCCGAACTCGAGGCCGAGGGCATGCCGCTGGTCGACGATTTCCGCATGACGCCGGGCGCGGCCAGCGCCGAGTCCGATGCCGCCTATGCCAAGCTGTTCGCCGAGCTGCCGGCCGGCACGACCTATGTCGCCTTGCATCCCAACCGCTCGGGCGATATCGAGACCATCGTGCCGCCGCGCGCGCATTACCGCACCGACGAGGTGCGCATCCTGTCGGATGACGGGTTCCTGCGCGGGCTCGATGCGCTGGGCATCGAGCGCGCCGGCATGCGGGCGCTGCGCGAGCGCTATCGCGCGCGGCCGCGCTGATCGAATTTTTCAAAGGAGAAGAGTCATGCGTCTGGCAGGCAAGGTCGCGATCGTCACCGGCGCCGGGTCGGGTTTCGGCGAGGGCATCGCCCATCGCTTCGCCGAAGAGGGCTGCAAGGTGGTGGTCAACGACATCAATCTCGAGGGCGGCCAGCGCGTGACTGCGGCGATCGACAAGGCGCACGGCCAGGGCAGCGCGATCTTCCAGCGCGCCGACGTCAGCCAGGCGGCCGAGGTCGACGCCATGGTTCAGGCGGCGGTGGCGCGTTTCGGCCGGCTCGACATCGTCGTCAACAATGCCGGCATCACGCACCGCAACATGCCGCTGTCGGACGTGCCCGAAGCCATGGTCGACAAGATCCTGGCGGTCAACGTCAAGGCGATCTGGCTGGCGGCGCGCGCGGCCCTGCCGGTGTTCCGCCGCCAAGGCGGGGGCTGCATCGTCAACACCGCCTCGACCGCGGGCCTGCGGCCGCGGCCGGGGCTGGCGGTCTACAACGCCTCCAAGGGCGCGGCCATCATCATCACCAAATCGATGGCGGTCGAACTGGCGCCCGACAAGGTACGGGTCAATTGCCTCTGCCCGGTGGCGGGCGAGACGCCGCTTCTGCCCGAGTTCATGGGCAAGGACACGCCCGAACACCGCGCCCGCTTCAAGGCGACGATTCCGCTCGGCCGGCTGTCGCTGCCGCGCGACATCGCCAACGCCGCGCTCTACCTGGCCTCGGACGAGGCCGAGTTCATCACCGGCGTGGCGCTGGAAATCGACGGCGGCCGCTGTGTCTAGACCGCACGGACCGACCATGCCCTAGCTCGGCGAGCGGATTTCGACCTCGGCCTGGGCGAGGCGGCGGTAGAGATCGCGCCGCCGCGCCAACGGCCACCACTCGAACAGCAGGATCTCGGCCGGGCGCCAATTCACCACCCAGCCGAAGATCAACAGGCCCTCTTCCAGAAAGCGCGCCAGCGGCCGCGCCTCGACCAGCGGGTCGACCAGCGTCGCGGCGACCATGCACGCCGCCAGGATCGGCAGGCTGACCATCAGCGAACGGCGCCCGAAGCGGAAGGTCTCGCGCAGGTCGCGCGCCACCGCCGCGGCGCGTTGTTCGAAGAACCCGGCCAGCACCGGCCGCAACTCGCCGGCGCGCGGGTCGGTGGCGGCGTCCTCCTGCAGATGGACGACGATGCGCAACGGCACATCGGCCGGCAATTCGCGCGCCCAGCCGACGATGAAGTCCTCGGCGTCCTGATCGAGATCGCGTTCGTGGAAAGGCGAGGGATCGAGCGTGTTGAACAACTGGCCGATGGCGCGCAGCCGCAGTTCGATGGCCGGCGCGGAGGCGGCCGGCGCGCTCATGGCATCAGCCGCCGAAGGCCTGGATGCCGGTCTGGGCGCGCCCCAGGATCAGGGCATGGATGTCGTGAGTGCCCTCGTAGGTGTTGACGGTCTCGAGATTCATGACGTGGCGCATGACGCCGAAGGATTCGTGAATGCCGTTGCCGCCGTGCATGTCGCGGGCGGCGCGCGCCACGTCCAAGGCCTTGCCGCAGGAGTTGCGCTTGATCAGCGAGATCATCTCGGGCGTGGCCAGGCCCTGGTCCTTGAGCCGCCCGACTTGGAGGCAGGCCTGCAGTCCGATCGCGATCTCGGTCTGCATGTTGGCCAGCTTCCATTGGATCAACTGGTTGGCCGCCAGCGGCCGGCCGAACTGCTTGCGCTCCAGCACGTATTGCCGCGCCGCCTGCCAGCAGAACTCGGCCGCGCCCAGCGCCCCCCAGGCGATGCCGTAGCGCGCGTTGTTGAGACATCCGAACGGCCCCTTGAGACCCGAGACGTTGGGCAGCAGCGCATCCTCGGGCACCATCACGTCGTCCATCACGATCTCGCCGGTGATCGAGGCGCGCAGCGACAGCTTGCCCTCGATCTTGGGCGCGCTCAGCCCCTTCATGTCCTTGTCCAGCACGAAGCCGCGGATGACGTCGTCCTCGGTCTTGGCCCAGACCACGAACACATCGGCGATCGGCGCGTTCGAGATCCACATCTTGTTGCCGCTCAGCCGATAGCCGCCCGGCGCCTTGCGGGCGCGGGTCTTCATGCCGCCCGGGTCCGAGCCGTGATCGGGCTCGGTCAGGCCGAAACAGCCGACCCATTCGCCGCTGGCCAGCTTGGGCAGGTATTTCATGCGTTGGGCCTCGGTGCCGTAGGCATGGATCGGGTGCATCACCAGCGAGGACTGCACGCTCATCATCGAGCGATAGCCGGAATCGACTCGCTCGACCTCGCGCGCGACCAGCCCGTAGCAGACATAGTTGACGCCCGGGCAGCCATAGCCCTCGATGGTCGAACCGAGCAGGCCGAGCGCGCCCATTTCCTTGAAGATGGCGCGGTCGGTGCGCTCCTCGCGGAACGCCGCGGTGACGCGCGGCATGAGCTTGCCCTGGGCATAGTCGCGGGCCGAATCGCGCACCATGCGCTCCTCGTCCGACAACTGCCCTTCCAGCGCCAATGGGTCTTCCCATTTGAACTCGGCCTTGCGCATCGGGCGATGATCGTTCATGGCGGTCTCCACGGCGGCCCGTCGCCCGCCGGCTGTTGACGCTGCCGGGGCGCGGCTAGTACGCTTGACGATTAGCAACAAACGACAGTCTTGGCGAGGGAGCGAATGCCCATGACGACGCGACATATTGTGACACCGGCGATGCTGGCCCTGGCTTTGATCGGCTTGGGCGGAACCGCGCAGGCCCAGGAACGCGAGGTCAAGATCACCGGCTTCGGCGCCAAATCGGGCGTGGTGCGCTCGTTCGGCGTCAATTCCGAGGCGGCGATGTTGGCGGCGGCCGACCAGATCAACAAGGCCGGCGGCATCAAGTTGGGCGACGGCGCGCGCGGCAAGATCAAGGTCGAGTTCTTCGACGACCGCTGCGTGGCCGAGGAAGGCATTTCGGTGTTGCGCCGCATCGCCTCGTCCGAGGCGGTGGTGGCGGTCGGCCCGACCTGTTCCAACGTCGCCGAGCCGCTGTTCGGCGTGCTGCAGAAGAAATTCGGCGACGCTTCGGACACCGGCGTGCAGATGCCGATCTACACCGATGTCGCGGTCAAGGGCGGGCTGGCCAAGATTTCGGAATGGGCCTTCCGCAACGTGCCGTCCGAAGCGGTGATGTATGACGAGCTGTTCAAGTACATCAAGCAGCGCCGGCCCGAGCTCAAGACCGTGTTCGGCGGCGTCGAGGAGGACTTCGCCCATTCCCGCGCCACCTGGCATGCGGTGATGAAGGAGAAGTTCACCGAGGCGGGCTACCAGATCGGCGGCGAGGCCAAGTGGCTGCTGGCCGACACCAACTTCGCCAACCAAGTGCGCGACATGAAGCGGATCAACGCCGACATCGTCGCGATTTCGGCGCATCCGTTCTCGTCCTGCGGCGTGCTCAAGGAGATGGAGCGCCAGAACGTCAAGCCGAAGCTGATCATCGGCCTGACCTCGTCGTCCTCGCTTGAGACCATGCAGGGCTGCGCCAAGCAGGTCGAGGGCACCATCATCCCGACCAGCTTCGCCCCGGTGACGCCGCTGGCGACGGCAGCCGCCGACGCCACCGCCAAGTTCAACGGCTCGCTCGATCTGCATTCCGGCGCGGCGTGGGAAATCATGATTGTGCTCAAGGACCTGATGGAAAAGCAGGGCGTGATAGCCAAGGCCGACACCGTCAAGGCCGATCGCGAGAAGATCCGTGCCGGCCTGGCCGGGCTCAAGGAGCATGAGGGCCTGATCGGCAAGGTGCGCCGCACCGAGGATCGCGAGGCGATCAAGCCGTTCGTGTTCGTGGTCGCCAAGTCGGGCAAGTGGGAAGTCCTCCACGCGCCCAGCATGTAGTCGCGTGACAGCGGGCGTCGGATCGGACCAAGCCCGATCCGGCGCCCGTTTTGCGTCCGGCATGTTCCGATGATGATCGACTTCCTGCAATCGCTGGTCGACGGCGTGCTGGTCGGCACGACCTATTCGCTGATCGGCATCGGCTTCACGCTGATCTTCGGCGTGATGCACAAGATCAATCTGTCCTACGCCTCGGCCTCGGTCGGCGGCGCCTATTGCGGCCTGTTGCTGGTCGGAGCGGCGGGCGGCAAGAGCGCCCTTCTGGTATTCCTGATGGCGGCCGCCGCCGCCGGCGTCATCGGCTATGTCGTCTATCTGACCTGCTTCCGCTTCATTCCGGCCTCGCATCCCCTGGGCACGTTGATGTCGACCGTCGGCATGCTGTTGCTGATCGACGAGATCGTGGTTCACGCCACCTTTGGAGTCCCTGTTGCCTATCCGCCGCTCTACGAGGGGCCGTCGATCGAGTTGGGCGAGCTTTACATCCGGCCCGACTACTTGATGGTGTTCGCGGTCGGCATCGCCGCCATGACCGTGCTGACCCTGTTGCTGTACCGCTCGCGGCTGGGCCTGGCGACGCGCGCGGTCAGCCAGCAGCCGGTCGCGGCCCAGCTTTGCGGCATCGCGCTCTATCGCGTCAATGCCGCCACCTTCGTCGTCACCGGCGTGCTGGGCGGGATCGCCGGCGCCATGATCGGCGCCTCGGTCGGCATGCTGTCGCCGCTTCTGGTGCTGCCGCTGACGGTCAAGGGCCTGATCGTGACCGTGATCGGCGGGCTGGGTTCGATCCCGGGCGCGATCGTCGCCGGGCTGATGGTCGGCGGCTTCGAGAACGTGTTGCAGTACTATCGCGGCGTCACCGAGCGCGATCTCTACGTCATGCTGCTGTTGTTCGTCTTCCTGGTCTTTCGCCCGGGCGGCCTGTTCGCCGCCAAGAGCGAGCGGAACTAGGGAGCGGGTGATGGATTTCTATCTGGCGCTCTTGCAGGTGATCGGCATTCACGCCCTGATCGGGCTTTCGGCCTATGTCGTCATTCTCACCGGCCAAGTATCGTTGGCCCAGGCCGGGTTCTTCGCCATCGGCGCCTATGTCGCCGGCATGCTGACCGTGCTGGCGGGGTGGCATCTGATCCCGGCGCTGCTGGCGGCGGGTCTGGTCGCGGGGGCGGTGGCGTTCCTGGTCGGGTTTCCGGCGCTGCGGGTCAAGGGCCTGATGCTGGTGGTGGCGACCACGGCCTTCGGCGAGGCGGTGCGGCTGTTCTTCTTCAACTTCGATTATCAGGTCGCCAAGGGCGGGGTGCGCGTCGGTCCACTGGGCGGCGAGGGTTTCAAGCAGATCCGGTTTTTTCCCGAGAACGGCTACACCACGCTCGACGTGCTGGTGTTCATTTGGGTGGTGGTGGGCGTGGTGATGGCGCTGTTGTGGTGGATGGACCGCAGCCGCGCCGGCGCCGTGTTGCGGGCGGTGGGCGAGGACGAATTGGCGGCCCAGGCCATGGGCATCGATCTGACCGCGGTCAAGGTCGCGGCGATGACCGCGGGCGGCGTCATCGCCGGCTTCGGCGGCGCGATCTACGCCCACTACACCACCCATATCGAGCATTTCAATTTCGGCATCGTGCTGGCGACCTTCGCCATCGCCTATCCGATCCTGGGCGGGCTATCGACCGCCTTCGGCACGGTGGTGGCGGTGCTGTTCATTCAGGGCCTTCTGATCGAGGGCCTGCGCTTCCTCGGCGATTGGCGCAATCTCCTGTTCGGCGCGTTGATCGTGCTGGCGATGAATTTGCGGCCGCACGGTCTGTTGGATGCCGCCACCACGCTGCGACTCCGGCGCCTGTTCGGCCGCGGCGGAGCCGGGCGCGATGCTTGAGGTCAAGGACCTGGCCAAGCATTTCGGCGGCGTCAAAGCGGTCGACGGACTCGATCTGCATGTGCGCCAGGGCGAGATCCTGGGGCTGATCGGCCCCAACGGCTCGGGCAAGTCGACCACGGTCAATCTGGTCTGCGGCGTCTATCCGGCGACCGCCGGCACGGTCTGGCTGGAAGGCCAGGAAATCACGCCCCTGCCGATGCATCGGCGGCTTACGGCCGGGATCGCGCGCACCTTTCAGAACATCCGTCTGTTCGGCCAGTTGACGGTCTGGCAGAACCTGTGGATGGCGCAGAACGCGCCCGATCACGTCCGCGAGCAGGGCTTCTTCGCGCGCTGGTTCGGCGGCCAGGCGCGGGCGCGGGCCTCGGCCATGGACTACCTCGATTTCGCCGGCCTGGCCGAGAAGGCCGACGAACTGGCCTCGGCGCTGTCCTTCGGCGAGCAGCGCCGGCTGGAGATGGCGCGGGCGCTGGCCGCCAAGCCGCGGGTGCTGCTGCTCGACGAGCCCGCCGCCGGCATGAGCGCGGCCGAGATCGAGACGCTGGACGAGCGCATCCGGCGGCTGCGCAAGGGCGGGCTGACCATCCTCTTGATCGAGCATCACATGGAACTGGTGATGGGCATCGCCGACCGCATCGTCGTGCTCAACTTCGGCCGCAGGATCGCCGAGGGCACGCCGGCCGAGGTCCAGGCCGACCGCGCGGTGCGCGAAGCCTATCTCGGGACCAGCTAGGGGGCGGCCGTGCTCAGGGTCGGCGACGTCGTCACCGCATACGGCCAGCTCGAGGCGCTGAAGGGCGTTTCGGTGGCGGCCGAGAGCGGCAAGATCACCTGCCTGCTGGGGCCCAACGGCGCCGGCAAGACCACGCTGATGATGACCGTGACCGGGCTGTTGAAGCCCAAGCGGGGCTCGATCGCGTTCGAAGGCCAGGAACTGGTCGGCTTGAGTCCGTCCGAGATCGTCGCCCGCGGCGTGGCGCTGGTGCCGGAGAATCGCTTGGTGTTTCCGGACATGTCGGTGCGCGAGAACCTCGAAGCCGGGGCCTATCTGCGCAGGAAGCCGGCCGAGATCGCCGCCGATCTGGATCGCATGTTCGAACGCTTTCCGCGCCTCAAGGAACGCGCCGGGCAGTCGGCCGGCACGCTTTCGGGCGGCGAGCAGCAGATGCTGGCGGTGGCGCGGGCACTGATGAGCCGGCCGCGGCTGTTGCTGATGGACGAGCCCTCGCTCGGCCTGGCGCCGCTGATCGTCGAGGAAATCTTCCGCATCGTCGCCGAGCTCAACCGCGACGGCACCTCGATCTTCCTGGTCGAGCAGAACGCGCACATGGCGCTGAAGGTGGCGCACCATTTCTACCTGATCGAGCAGGGGCGTGTGACCTTCTCCGGCTCGCCCGGCCAGCTGGCCGAGGACGAGGTCATTCAGCGCGCCTATCTCGGTTCGAAACGGGGCTAGCGCGGCCGGGGCCGTGCTCGACCTGATCCAGAACACCATCGACGGCGTCATGATCGGCGGCGCCTACGCGCTGCTGGCGCTGGGCTTCACGCTGACGTTCGGCGTCATGCGGCGGCTGAATCTCGCCTTCGGCGCCATCGTGCTGTGCGGCCTCTATGCCGGCGCCGCCGCGCATCAGGCGCTGGGCTGGGGCCTGCTCGGCAGCATCGCGGCGACGCTGGCGGTGGCGGTCGCCGCGGGGCTGTACGTCGAGCGGCTGTGCTTTCGGGCGCTGGCCGAATCGGCGTCGATCGCCGCCATGGTGTCGAGCTTCGCCATCTGGATGCAGCTGGAGGAGATCGCGGCGCTGCTGATGCCGCGGCGGACCTATGCCTATCCGGCGCTGAGCGAGGCGCGGCCCTGGGAATGGGCCGGGCTGAGCCTGCGGCCGGACCAATTGGCGATGGCGGCCGTGGCGCTTGGGGCGATGGCCGCGCTCGGGTGGACGCTGCGGCGGACTCGCTTCGGGCTGGCGGCACGCGCGGTGGCGACGGCGCCCCTGGCGGCGCGGCTGGCGGGGATCGAGCCTGCGCGCATCGGCAGCGCCATGTTCCTCTTGGCCTGCGGCCTGGGCGGGCTGGCGGGCGCGCTGATCGCCGCGGTCGACAGCCAGGTCACCATCAAGTTCGGCATGTGGGCCATGTTGAAGGGGCTGGTGGCGATGACGCTGGGCGGGATCGGCTCGATCCCGGGGGCGGTAATCGGCGGCCTGGCGCTGGGCGTGATCGAGAGCAACGCGCAATGGTATCTGGGGGCGGAGTGGCGCGACATCGTCGCCTACGGTTTGTTGTTCGCGGTGCTGTATTGGCGCAGGGGGCGCGAGCGGCCGTGGACGAATTCCTGATCGGCGTGCTGTCCAATATCGGGTTGATGTCGCTGTTGGCGCTGTCGGCCTGGCTGTTGCTGGTGGTGGGCGAGATCTCCTTCGGCCAGCAGGCCTTCTTCGCGCTGGGCGCCTATGCCGCCGGCATCGCCACCGCGCTCTATGGCTGGCCCTTGCCGCTCGGACTCTTCGCCGGTGTCGTGGTCGGCGCGCTGGCCGGGTTCGCGGTCGCGATTCCGACCATGCGGCTGACCGGCCTCGCCTTCGCCATCGCCACGCTGGCCTTCGCCGAGCTGATGCGCCTTTTGCTGCAGCTTTGGGTGTTCCAGCGCGAGGTCGACGGCGAGCGGCTGGGCCCCAACGCGGTCGAGGGCTTCCGCGGCGTGCGCTGGGTCTACGATCACGACCTCTCGGCGCTGGGTTATCTCGGCGTGATCTGGGGGATCGTCGTGGTCGTGCTGGCGGCGCTGTTCCTGTGCGAGCGCTCGCGCATCGGCTTGGCCTGCCGCGCGGTCGGGGCCGACGCCGAGTTGGCCGAGGCGCAGGGGCTGCCGGCGGCGCGGCTCAAGATCCTGGTCGCCACCGTCGCCGGCGGTTTGGCGGCGCTGGGCGGCGGGCTCTACGTCCATCTTGCGACCTATGTCGAGCCGCAACATTTCAGCATCATGCTGGGGGTCCATGCCCTGGCCTATGGGCTGATCGGCGGGCTGGGCACGGCGCTGGGACCGATCCTGGGGGTGGTGCTGGATATCGGTCTGCTCGAAGCGCTGCAGGAGATCGCGCGCTATCGCATGATCGTCTTCGGCGGCGCGGTGGCGGTGTTGTTGATCCTGCGGCCGCGCGGCCTGCTCGACGAGGCGCTGGTGCGGCGCCTGACCCGGGGCAAGCCATGATCTGGCTGTGGCTGATGCTTTCGAGCGCGGCGCTGGGCCAGACCCGGCTGGACGCCGCGATCGAGTGCGCCGCCACTGCGCGGCTGATGGTCTATGACTGCGCCATCGCGCTGGCCGATCGCCAGGGTCGGCCGGTCGACGGCGCCAAATTCAAACTGGGTGCCGACATGCCGTCGATGCCGATGGCGCACAATGTCCGCCCGGTCGAGGCCGATTCGACCGACGCCCCCGGGCGCTATCGCGCGCGGCTGGAATTGGAGATGGAGGGCGAGTGGGCGCTGCGGCTCGAGTTTTCGGCGCCGCGTCGCGACGTCGTCGTCAAGCGCTTGATTTTCGACGATAAAGGCGGCCGGGAAGGTCGTTGAGCCGGAAACGCTAATTTTCCGCTTGACCGGCCGCCGCAAACGGTAATTTCAGATTCGTCTTCCCAGGGAAGATATGTCATAGTATCTGACCCATTTGCGGAGACCAAACCGGCTGCCCAGAGCGAGCGTCGGACGGGCGCCGCGAGGGAAGCGATCGTAACTCTGGGACGATGCGACGACGGCCATGACCATGCCGCCGAGACAGGGCCTCTACGACCCCAGCCGGGAGCACGACTCCTGCGGCGTCGGCTTCGTCGTGCAAATCAAGAACCGCAAGTCGCACGACATCGTCGAAAAGGGTCTGCAGATCCTGCGCAACCTCGCCCATCGCGGCGCGGTCGGCGCCGATCCCACCACTGGCGACGGCACCGGCATCCTGATCCAACTGCCCGATGCCTTCCTGCGCACCGAGATGCACAAGCAGGGCGTGGTGTTGCCGCCGCCCGGCGCCTATGGCGTCGGCCAATGCTTCCTGCCGCGCCAGGACGAGACCCGCGCGCTGTTCGTAGCGCTGATCGAACGCCTGATCGCGGCCGAGGGCCAGGTAGTGCTGGGCTGGCGCGACGTGCCGGTGCAAAGCGACGTGCTCGGCCCCTATGTGCGTTCGCTCGAGCCGGTGATGCGCCAGGTCTTCGTCGGCCGCGGCCCGGCCACGCCCGACCAGAACGCCTTCGAGCGCAAGCTGTTCGTGATCCGCAAGCGCATCCAGGTCGAATCCCACGCCATCATGCGCGAGGGCTCGAAGACCTTCTATATCCCGTCCTTCTCCTCGCGCACCCTGGTCTACAAGGGCATGATGCTGGCGACGCAGATCGGCGACTACTACCGCGATCTGCGCGATCCGCGGCTGGTGACGGCGCTGGCGATGGTCCATCAGCGTTTCTCGACCAACACGTTTCCGTCCTGGCGGCTGGCGCATCCCTACCGCATGATCTGCCACAACGGCGAGATCAACACGCTGCGCGGCAACGTCAACTGGATGGCGGCGCGGCGGCATTCGATGAAGTCGCGCGCGCTGGGCGCCGATCTCGACAAGCTGTGGCCGCTGATTCCCGACGGCCAGTCCGATACCGCCTGCTTCGACAATGCGCTCGAGTTGCTGGTGCAGTCGGGCTACTCGCTGGCGCATGCCATGATGCTGCTGATCCCCGAGGCCTGGGCCGGCAACCCGCTGATGGACGAGCAGCGCCGCGCCTTCTACGAATACCACGCCGCGGTGATGGAGCCCTGGGACGGCCCGGCCTCGATGGCCTTCACCGACGGCCGCCAGATCGGAGCGACGCTGGACCGCAACGGGCTGCGGCCCTCGCGCTACGTTGTCACCGATGACGACATGGTGGTGCTGGCCTCCGAGGCCGGCGTGCTCGACATCCCCGAACGCAAGATCGTCAAGAAGTGGCGCCTGCAGCCGGGCAAGATGCTGTTGATCGACCTCGAAGAGGGCCGCATCATCGACGACGGCGAGATCAAGGCGCGCCTTGCCGCCGCCAAGCCCTGGGGCGAGTGGCTGAAGCAAAGCCAGATCCATCTCGACGCGCTGGGCGAGGCGCCGGCCGGCGCCGCCTCGCCGCGCGGCTCCAACTGGCCTTTGCTGGACCGCCAGCAGGCCTTCGGCTGGACCCAGGAGGATCGCCAGTTCTTCCTCGAACCGATGATCCAGGAAGGCGACGATCCGGTCGGCTCGATGGGCACCGACACGCCGCTGGCGGTGCTGTCGACCCGGCCGCGGCTGCTCTACACCTACTTCAAGCAATGCTTTGCCCAGGTCACCAACCCGCCGATCGACTCGATCCGCGAGGAGCTGGTGATGTCGCTGGTGTCGATGATCGGCCCGCGGCCCAATCTGCTCGACGTCGACAGCGCCGACCAGCATCTGCGGCTCGAGGTCAAGCAGCCGATCCTGACTGACGCCGAGCTGGCCAAGATCCGCAACATCGACAAGCTGACCGGCGCCGCCTTCCGCACCCGCACGCTCGACATCTGCTGGCCCGCGGCCGAGGGCGCCGAGGGGCTGGAGCCGGCGCTGACCGCGCTCCGCGCCGCGGCCGAACAGGCGGTGCTGGCGGGCGACAATATCCTGATCCTGTCCGATCGCGCCGCCGGGCCCGAGCGCATCGCCATGCCGGCGCTGTTGGCCACCGCCGCCGTCCATCACCATTTGATCCGCAAGGGCCTGCGCACCGAAACCGGGCTGGTGGTCGAGACCGGCGAGGCGCGCGAGGTCCATCACATGTGCGTGCTGGCCGGCTACGGCGCCGAGGCCATCAACCCCTATCTCGCCTTCGAGGTGATCGAGGACCTGCTGGCGGGACTGCGCGGCAAGGTCGATCGCGACAAGGCGTTCAAGAACTACGTCAAGGCGCTCGACAAGGGCATCCTCAAGGTGATGTCCAAGATGGGCATCTCGACCTACCAGTCCTATTGCGGCGCGCAGATTTTCGACGCCGTCGGGCTGGCGGGCGAGTTCGTCGCCAAGTACTTCGCCGGCACCGCCAGCGCGATCGAGGGCGCCGGCCTGGCCGAGATCGCGGCCGAGACCGTCGAGCGCCATCGCCTGGCCTGGGGCGAGGCGCCGCATCTCAAGGCCATGCTCGATCCCGGCGGCGAGTACGCGCTGCGCCTGCGCGGCGAGGCCCATGTCTGGTCGCCCGACACCATCGCCAAGCTGCAGCATGCCGCGCGCGGCAATTCGGTCGCGGCCTACAAGGAATTCTCGCGCCTGGTCAACGACCAATCCGAACGGCTGATGACGCTGCGCGGCCTGTTCGCGTTCAAGCCGGCCGAGAATCCGATTCCGCTCGACGAGGTCGAGCCGGCCAGGGAGATCGTCAAGCGCTTCGCCACCGGGGCGATGTCGTTCGGTTCGATCAGCCGCGAGGCCCATACCACCCTTGCCATCGCCATGAACCGCATCGGCGCCAAGTCGAATACCGGCGAAGGCGGCGAGGAGCCCGATCGCTTCGTGCCGCTCGCCAATGGCGATTCGATGCGTTCGGCCATCAAGCAGGTCGCCTCGGGCCGCTTCGGCGTCACCGCCGAATACCTGGTCAATGCCGACGAGCTGCAGATCAAGATGGCGCAAGGCGCCAAGCCCGGCGAGGGCGGACAGCTGCCCGGCCACAAGGTGGTCGGCCAGATCGCCAAGACCCGGCATTCGACGCCGGGCGTCGGCCTGATCTCGCCGCCGCCGCATCACGACATCTATTCGATCGAGGATCTGGCCCAGCTCATCCACGACCTCAAGAACGTCAATCCGCAGGCCCGCATCTCGGTCAAGCTGGTGTCGGAAGTCGGCGTCGGCACGGTCGCGGCCGGCGTCTCCAAATGCCGCGCCGATCACGTCACCATCTCGGGCTACGAGGGCGGCACCGGCGCCTCGCCGCTGACCTCGCTGACCCATGCCGGCAGCCCATGGGAAATCGGCCTGGCCGAGACCCAGCAGACGCTGGTGCTGAACCGGTTGCGCGGCCGCATCGCCGTCCAGGTCGATGGCGGCTTCCGCACCGGCCGCGACGTCGTCGTCGGCGCGCTGCTGGGCGCCGACGAGTTCGGCTTCGCCACCGCGCCGCTGATCGCGCTGGGCTGCATCATGATGCGCAAATGCCACCTCAACACCTGCCCGGTCGGGGTGGCGACCCAGGATCCCGAACTGCGCCGCCGCTTCGCCGGCCAGCCCGAGCATGTCATCAACTATTTCTTCCTCGTCGCCGAGGAAATCCGCGAGCTGATGGCGATGCTCGGCTTCCGCCGCTTCGCCGACATGGTCGGACGGTCGGACCGCTTGGACATGCAGCGCGCGCTCGGCCATTGGAAGGCCAAGGGGGTCGATCTCGGCAAGCTTTTGCACCGTCCCAACATGCCGACCGATGTCGCCATCCGGAACGCCGAATCGCAGGACCACGGCCTCGAACGCGCGCTCGATCATCACCTGATCGTCCAGGCCGCGCCGGCGCTGGAACGGCGCGAGCCGGTGCGCATCGACATCGCCGTGCGCAACGTCAATCGCACCGTCGGCGCCATGCTGTCGGGCGAGGTCGCCAAGCGCTACGGCCACGCCGGATTGCCCGACAACACCATCCAGATCCGTGCCGCCGGCACCGGCGGCCAGAGTTTCGGCGCCTTCCTGGCGCGCGGCGTCGCGCTCGATCTGGCCGGCGTCGCCAACGACTACGTCGGCAAGGGCCTGTCGGGCGGGCGGCTGACGGTACGCCAGCCGGCGGATTGCTCCATCGTCGCCCACGACAACATCCTGATCGGCAACACCGTGCTTTACGGCGCGATCGACGGCGAGGCCTATTTCGCCGGCGTCGCCGGCGAGCGCTTCGCGGTGCGAAATTCCGGCGCCATCGCCGTGGTCGAGGGCACCGGCGATCACGGCTGCGAATACATGACCGGCGGCATCGTCGTCGTGCTCGGCCGCACCGGACGCAACTTCGCCGCCGGCATGTCGGGCGGCATCGCCTATGTGCTGGACCATGACGGCGACTTCGCCAGCCGGGTCAATCGCACCATGGTCGACCTCGAGCCGGTCAAGGCCGAGAGCGAGCCGGCACCGTCCGATCCGCGCCAGGACCCGCTGGCGCACGATGCGGCCCGGCTCAAGCTGCTGATCGAGCGGCATCGGCTCTACACCGGCTCGGCGCTGGCGCGCGACGTGCTGGCGCGCTGGACCGAGTTCCTGCCGCGCTTCGTCAAGATCGTGCCGACCGACTACCGCCGCGCCATCAAGGCGATGCAAGTCCCGGCCGCGGCCGAGTAAGCGCGAGGCCGCGATGGGTAAGCCGACCGGGTTCATGGAAATCCGCCGTCACGACCGCCCCTACGCCAAGACGGCGGAGCGGGTGACGTCCTATCGCGAGTTCCTCAAGCCGCTGAGCGACGCCGAACTGCGCGACCAGGGCGCGCGCTGCATGGATTGCGGCGTGCCGTTCTGTCACAACGGCTGCCCGGTCAACAACCTGATCCCGGACTGGAACCACCTGGTCTATCGCGAGGACTGGCGGGCGGCGCTGGAGGCGCTGCAATCGACCAACAATTTCCCCGAATTCACCGGCCGCATCTGCCCGGCACCGTGCGAGGCCGCGTGCACGCTGAACATCAACGACGATGCCGTCGCCATCAAGACCATCGAGTGCGCCGTGATCGATCGCGGCTGGCAGGAAGGCTGGATCGCGCCTCAGCCGGCGGCGCGGCCGAGCGGCAAGCGGGTGGCGATCGTCGGCTCCGGCCCCGCCGGCCTGGCGGCGGCCCAGCAACTGGCCCGCACCGGTCATGCCGTAACGGTCTACGAAAAGCACGATCGGATCGGCGGGCTGCTGCGCTACGGCATTCCGGACTTCAAGATGGAAAAGGCGACGATCGACCGGCGAGTGGCGCAGTTGGTCGCCGAGGGCGTGATCTTCAAGACCCGGGTCCATGTCGGCCACGACCTAGCGCTCAAGGCGCTGGTCGACGGGCACGACGCCGTGCTGCTGGCCGGCGGGGCCGAAGCGCCGCGCGATCTGCCGGTGCCGGGCCGCGACCTAGCCGGCGTGCATTTCGCCATGGACTATCTGACCCAGCAGAACCGCCGCGTCGCCGGCGATGCCGTTCCCGAGGCCGGCGCCATCCTGGCCCAGGGCAAGCGGGTCGTAGTGCTGGGCGGCGGCGACACCGGCTCGGACTGCATCGGCACCGCCAACCGCCAGGGCGCGGCCGGGATCGCCCAGCTGGAGATCCTGCCGCGTCCGCCCGATCAGGAGGACAAGCCGCTGGTGTGGCCCTATTGGCCCAACAAGTTCCGCACCTCGTCCAGCCAGGAAGAGGGCTGCGAGCGCGACTTCGCGGTGGTGACCAAGGGTTTCGAAGGCGTCGGCGGCAAGGTGGCGCGTCTGCGCGCGGCGCGGGTCGATTGGCGCGAGGGCCGCATGATCGAACGTTCGGGCAGCGAGTTCGCGCTCGACGCCGATCTGGTGTTGTTAGCAATGGGCTTTGTGCACCCGGTGCACGAAGGCATGCTGTCCGAGGAATCGCTGGGCATCGGTCGCGATGCGCGCGGCAACGTCGCCGCCGACACGACCAGCTATCGCACCAGCAATCCCAAGGTCTTCGCCGCCGGCGACATGCGCCGCGGCCAGTCGCTGGTGGTGTGGGCGATCCGCGAAGGCCGCCAGGCGGCGCGCGCGATCGATCTGGCGCTGACCGGCCGGACCGACCTGCCGCTCTGATCAGGGTTCGAAATCGGGCTGTTTCGAGGGCTGGGCGGCGTCGAAAGCCGGCAGCTTCATGCAGGCCTCGAACACCGCCATCAGCTTGGGATAGGGCGAGAGCGGAATCGGATAGCGCTTGGCGTTGAACACCTGCGGCACCAAGCAGATGTCGGCCAGGCCGGGAGCGTCGTCCAGACAGAACCGTCCGCGTCCCGGGCGGCGATCCAGCATCGCCTCGAAGGCCTCGAATCCGGTCGCGATCCAATGCGCGTACCAGGCTTCGACCGCGGTCTCGGGCTGCTTGAGGTCGCGGCGCAGATAGTTCAGCACCCGCAGATTGTTGAGCGGATGGATCTCGCAGGCCACGACTTGCGCCAGCGCGCGGACATGGGCCCGCGCCTTGGGCTCGCGCGGCAGCAAAGGCGGTTCGGGCCGGGTCTCGTCGAGATATTCGACGATCGCCAGCGACTGCGCCAAGGCGGTGCCGTCGTCCTCGATCAGCGTCGGCACCAGGCCAAGCGGATTGAGCGCAAGGTAGTCGGGCGCGCGCTGGTGGTCCTTGCGCAGATGCACCGGAATCTGATCGGCCGTCAGTCGCTTGAGGCCAAGCGCGATGCGCACCCGGAACGCCGCCGAGGACCGGAAAAATCCGTAGAGCTTCATGACCCGATCTCCGATTTGACCGAACGCAGGAAGACATGGAAAAAGAACCCATCGTCCTCCGTCAAGCGAGTCCGTGCATGCCGCTCCCTCCCGCCCTCGAAGGTCGCCTGGCGATTCCCGCCGTGGCGGCGCCGATGTTCCTGGTCTCGGGCCCCGATCTGGTGGTCGAAGCCTGCCGTGCCGGCGTGCTGGGCACGTTCCCGGCGCTCAACCAGCGCAGCTCCGAAGGCTACGCCGCTTGGCTGACCGAGATCGAAAGCCGCCTGCAGGCGCTGCCGCGGCACGCGCCCTATGGCGTCAACCTGATCGTCCACAACACCAACCAGCGGCTCGCGGCCGATCTCGACCTGACCGTCAAGCACAAGGTGCCGGTGGTGATCACCTCGCTGGGCGCGGTGCGCGGCCTGGTCGATCGCGTCCATGGCTATGGCGGGCTGGTGTTCCACGACGTCATCAACCTGCGCCATGCCCGCAAGGCGGCCGAGGCCGGGGTCGACGGGCTGATCCTGGTCTGCGCCGGCGCCGGCGGACATGCCGGCACGCTCAGCCCGCTGGCCTTCATTCCCGAGGTGCGGCGGCTCTTCTCCGGCACCATCCTGCTGTCGGGCTGCATCTCCAGCGGCGATCAGATCGCGGCATCCTTGGCGTTGGGGGCGGATTTGGCCTATCTCGGCACCCGCTTCATCGCCACGCGCGAAAGCCTGGCCGAGGACGGCTTCAAGACCATGATCTGCCAAAGCCAGGCGGCCGACATCGTCTACACCGATTTCGTCTCGGGCGTGCATGGCAGCTTCCTGCGTCCCTCGATCGCCGCCGCCGGGCTCGACCCCGACAACCTGCCTTCCAAAAAGGACATCGACTTCGGCAAGGAACTCGATCCCGAACACCGCAAGAAGAAGGCCTGGAAGAACATCTGGTCGGCCGGGCAGGGTGTGGGATCGATCGACGACGTGCCCAGCACCGCCGCGCTGTGCGCCCGGTTGAAGGCCGAATACGCCGCGGCGCTGGACCGCTTGGCGGCCCGACGTACGGCGCTTGCGTGATTGCACGGTGTGCTAAGCTCTTCGACAAAGGGCGCGAGTCGGGGAGAGGGTCATGAAATACGTCACGGCGGTGATCAAGCCGGCGCGGCTCGACCAGGTACGAGAAGCGCTCGGACAAATCGGCATCCAGGGAATGACCGCGACCGAGGTCAAAGGCTATGGCCGGCAAAAAGGCCATACCGAGATCTACCGCGGCGCGGAGTACGTCGTCAGCTTCCTGCCCAAGATCAAGATCGAAGTGGCGGTGCCTGACGCGCTGGCGGGCAGGGTGGTCGAGACCATCCAGAACGCCGCCCGCAGCGGCAATATCGGCGACGGCAAGATCTTCGTCTACGACTTGGAAAAGGCGGTGCGCATCCGCACCGGCGAACAGGACGACGACGCGATCTGACGATCGGACTCATCGCAATCAAGGGCGCCCTAACCATCCTTCGACACGGGGGCTGACATGAAAATCGGTTTGATAGTGCTGGGCGGGATGCTGGCGGCGACGCCGGCATGGGCTGCCGAATCCAAGATTTCTTCGGGCGACACGGCATGGCTGCTGGTGTCGACCGCGCTGGTGCTGATGATGACCTTGCCCGGGCTGGCGCTGTTCTATGCCGGCATGGTGCGCAAGAAGAACATCCTCGCCACCTGCGCGCAAAGCCTGGCGACCACGGCGCTGGTCAGCATTCTGTGGGTGGTGGTGGGCTACAGCCTGGCCTTCACCGCGGGCGGGCCATGGCTGGGCGACTTCTCGCGCTTCATGCTCAAGGGCCTGACCATGGACGCGGCGCACGACCTGGCCAAGACCGTGCCCGAGTCGGTCTACATGATGTTCCAGATGACCTTCGCCATCATCACGCCGGCGCTGATCCTGGGCGCGGCCGCGGACCGCATCAAGTTCTCGGCCATGCTGTGGTTCATGGGCGCCTGGGTGCTGCTGGTCTATTGCCCGGTGGCGCATTGGGTGTGGGGCGGCGGCTTCCTCGGCGATGCCGGGGTGCTGGATTTCGCCGGCGGCATCGTCGTCCACATCAATGCCGGCGTGGCGGCGCTGGTGACCGCGCTGATCCTCGGCA
Organism: Alphaproteobacteria bacterium; assembly: GCA_016869515.1. Lineage (GTDB taxonomy): Bacteria > Pseudomonadota > Alphaproteobacteria > VGDZ01 > VGDZ01 > VGDZ01. The sequence goes on from VGDZ01000007.1 coordinate 59,300, forward strand.
AGCGCATCGGCTACGGCACCGAGAACTTGGCGCCGCACAATCTGACATTGGGCGTGGTCGGGGTGTCGCTGCTGTGGGTGGGCTGGTTCGGCTTCAATGCCGGCTCGGCGGTGGCGGCCGATGCCCGTGCCGGCATGGCGATGACCGTGACCCACATCGCCGCGGCCACGGCCGCGCTGGCCTGGATGGCGGCGGAGTGGTTCGTCAACGGCAAGCCCTCGGTGCTGGGCATCGTCTCGGGCGCGGTCGCGGGCTTGGGCACCATCACTCCGGCCTCAGGCTATATCGAACCTTATGCCGCGATCCTGATCGGCTTGGCGGCGGGGCTGGCCTGCTTCTGGGCCTCGACCGCCTTCAAGCGCCGCATGGGCTATGACGACAGCCTCGACGTGTTCGGCGTCCACGGCGTCGGCGGCACGATCGGCACGCTGGCGGCGGGGGTGTTCGCCACCGTGGCGGTGGCCGGGCTCAACGACAAGGGCCAGCCGGCGGCCTCGGGCTGGGTCGACGGCAACGCCGCCCAGATCGGCATCCAGGCCTATGGCATCGTCGTGGTGGTGATCTACTGCGCCATCGTCACCGCCGTGATCCTCAAGGCGATCGACATGCTGGTCGGCCTGCGGGTCAGCGACGAGGACGAGCGCCAGGGTCTCGACATCGCCTTGCACGGCGAGACCCTGCAGTAACGAGGCACAACCGGCGCGACCGCGACCGATCGGACAGGGGAACATGGCAAGGAAGAAGCGTCCCGAACCCAGGATCGTCAAACCCGAGGACGTCGACCCCAAGCACGATTGGTCGCGGCCGCTGATGGCGCTGGGCCAGATGGCGGTGGATTTCGAACAGCGCGTCGATTTCCGCCGCTTGCACAATTACCGCCTGGGGCGCACCCGCCAGGCGCTGGCCAAGTCCGATCTCGGCGCCATCCTGACCTTCGATCAGCACAACATCCGCTACATCTCCTCGACCGTGATCGGCGAATGGGCGCGCGACAAGCTGACCCGCTATTGCCTGATCACCGGCAACGGCGATCCCTATGTGTGGGATTTCGGCTCGGCCGCGCGCCATCACCGCCTGCACGCGCCCTGGCTGCATCACGACCATTGCCGCGCCGGGCTGGTCGGCCTGCGCGGGGCGATCCATCCCAAGGTCGGGCTGTTCAAGCGCGCCGCCGAGGAGATCGCCGCCATCCTGCGCGAGGAAGGCGTGGCCGACATGCCGCTGGGCGTCGACATGGTCGAGCTGCCGATGCTGTTCGAATTGCAGGCCGCCGGGATCAAGATCCGCGACGGCCAGCAGGTCATGCTGGACGCGCGCGAGGTCAAGAGCCTGGACGAGCTGATGCTGCTCAACCTCTCGGCGGCGATGGTCGACGGCACCTACCAGAAGATCAGCGAGGCGCTCAAGCCCGGCATCCGCGAAAGCCAGGTGGTGGCGCTGGCCAATCACGATCTCTACGAGAAGGGCTCGGATTGCGTCGAGGCGATCAACGCCATCTCGGGCGAGCGCTGCTCGCCGCACCCCCACAATTTCACCGACCGCCTGCTGCGACCGGGCGACCAGGCGTTCTTCGACATCATCCAATCCTATATGGGCTATCGCACCTGCTATTACCGCACCTTCAACGTCGGCCGCGCCACCGTCGCCCAAAAGGACGCCTACAAGCGTGCCCGCGAATGGATCGACAAGGCCATCGCCATGATCCGACCGGGGGTGCGTTCGGATCAGGTGGCGGCGTGCTGGCCGACCGCCGAGCAGATCGGCTTCGCCGGCGAGATGGAGGCCTTCGGCCTCGAATTCGGCCACGGCCTTGGCCTCGGCTTGCACGAACGGCCGATCATCAGCCGGCTCAACTCGTTCGAGGATCCGACCGAGATCAAGGCCGGCATGGTGTTCGCGCTCGAGACCTATTGTCCGGCGACCGATGGCTTCTCGGCCGCGCGCATCGAGGAGGAGATCGTGGTCACCGACAAGGGCTGCAAGGTGATCACGCTGTTCCCGGCCGAGGATCTTCCGATCGCCAACCCTTACTGAGCTTTAGCGTACGAGGAGACTGAAGCCATGGCTTCGAAACCGGGCGGCGCGGCGGCGCGGCTGGGCTGGATCGGCATCGGCCGCATGGGCTATCCGATGGCGGCTCGGCTGGCCAAGGCCGGCGCCGAGATGGCGGTCTACAACCGCACCCGCGCCAAGGCCGAACCCCTGCGCGAGGTCGGCGCGAGCGTGGTCGACACGCCGGCCGAACTGGCCGGGCGCGAAATCGTCTTCACCATGGTCTCGACCTCCGAGGACCTGCTGGCGGTGACGCTGGGCAAGGACGGCCTTCTGTCGCGGCCGGGGCAGGTGCCCAAGATCGTGATCGACTGCTCGACCGTGTCCGAGGAGGCCTCGGCCAAGCTGCGCGCGGCGGCGGCCGAGCGCGGCGCCATGATGCTGGCGGCGCCGGTCAGCGGCAACGCCAAGGTGGTCAAGGCCGGCAAGCTCAGCCTGGTGGTGTCGGGGCCGCGCCCAGCCTACGACCGCGCGCTGCCCTGGCTGGAAAAGCTCGGCACCGGCGTCGCCTATGTCGGCGAGGGCGAATTGGCGCGCATCGTCAAGATTTGCCACAACGTCTTCCTCGGCGTGGTCATCCAGTCGCTGGTCGAGATCACGGTGCTGGCCGAAAAGGCGGGCGTGCCGCGCCACGCTTTCCTCGAGTTCATGAACCAGAGCGTGATGGGCTCGGTGTTCACGCGCTACAAGACCCCGGCGCTGGTCAAGCTCGACTTCACCACCACCTTCACCCCGCCCTTGCTGCGCAAGGACATGGATCTCGGCCTGGCCGCGGCCAAGGGCCTGAATGTACCCATGCCGGTGGCGGCGGCGGCACGCGAGATGGTCCAGGCGCTGATCGGCAACGGCCATCTCGACGACGACTTCGCGACCTTGTTGCTCTTGCAGGCGCGCAATTCGGGCCTGATACTCAAGCCCGAGGCCGTGGCCGTCGCCGACGGTCTGACATGAAGAAATCCGGGAGGAACGGTATGCGCAACTCCGTCATCGGCGCGATCGGCGCCGTGATCGCCCTGGCAGCACCGATTTGCGCCGCCCAGGATTATCCGACCAAGCCGATACGTGTAATCGTGCCGTTCACCGCTGGCAGCGCGACCGATACAGTGGCGCGCGCCTTCGGCGAAAGGCTGCACGCCACGCTCGGCCAGCCGGTGACGATCGAGAACCGCGCCGGCGCCGGCGGTTCGATCGGCGCGGCCGCCGTGGCCCAGGCCGCGCCCGACGGCTACACCGTGCTGATTCATTCCTCGGGTCACACCGCCAACGCCGCGCTCTATCCCAACCTGACCTACAAGACCGAGATCGATTTCGCCGGCGTCACGCCGCTGGCCAACCTGCCCAACGTGTTGGTGATCGCGCCGGCCAAGAACATCAAGACCGTGGGCGAGCTGGTGGCGGCGGCCAAGGCCAAGCCGGGCGCGCTCAACTACGCCTCGGCCGGGATCGGCAGCGGCACGCACATGAACGCCGAGATGTTCCGCGCTCGCGCCAAGTTCGACGCCGTGCACGTGCCTTTCCGCGGCACGCCCGAGGCGCTGACCGAGACCTTGGCCGGGCGGGTCGACTATTTCTTCTCGCCGCTGGTGGCGGCGCTGGGCCAGATCCGGGAAGGCAAGCTGCTGGCGCTGGCGGTGGGTTCGGCCGAACGCTCGCCGCTCTTGCCGCAGGTGCCGACCACGGTCGAGGCGGGCTGGAAGGGCTCGGACTACAATTTCTGGATCGGCATGATGGTGCCGGCCAAGACGCCGCGCCCGATCGTCGACAAGCTGCACGGCGCGGTGACGGCGGCGCTGGAAACGCCCGAGATGAAAAAGCGCTTCGCCGACATGGGCGCATCGCCCATGCCGATGAAGCCCGAGCAGTTCGACGCCCACATCAAGGCCGAGGTCGCGGCGATCGGCGAACTGATCCGCGCCGTCGGCATCAAGGCGCAATAGGGATCAGAGCCGCGCCAGACTTCGGCGCACGCGCTCGAGGAAGGCGCTGCGCGCGGCGTCGGTCGCGGTGTCGAGGCGATAGAGCGCCAGCCATTCCTGCGTGCAGTTCGGGTGCAAGAGCCGCCGAAATCCGGCGACTATCCGTCGGTCGGCGCGCATCAGCCAGAGATTGACCACCCACCAGGGCGATCCGTAGGTCGTTATCACCGTCAGCTTGCGGATGCGCGTCAGCCTGGGCGTTATCGTCTCGGCGTCGAGATCGAACGCCACACCCGGCATCCAGACGCGATCGAACCAGCCCTTGAGCATCGCCGGCATGCCGAACCACCAGGTCGGATAGACCAGCACCAGCGCCTCGGTGCGTTCGAGACGGGCGATGTCGGGTTCGAGGCCCCGGCGGTTCGGGCCCGGGACGTTGTGCCGGCGCCGTTCGTCGGCGTCCATCGCCGGCGCGAAGCCCTCGGCATAGAGATCGAGCGCATCGACCTCGTGGCCGCCCGCGCGCAAGGTCTCGACCGCGGCCTCGAACAAGGCGCGGCCATAGCTTTCGGGCACGGGATGGGCGTGAACCGCCAGGACCCGCATCAGAAGCGCGCCATGGCGCGTCGGACCTTGTCGAGAAAGCGTTGGCGCGATTCCGGCGTCGAGCGGTTCATGTCGTAATGGGCGCGATATTCGACTTTCGCCCGGCCGCCGGTGAGGCGCTTGAGATAGCGCGTCACGCTGTAGCGCGGAAAATCGCCGACGCCGAACGTCACCAGCCACCATGGCCGGCCATAGGTGGCGATGCCGGCGATCTTGCGCAAATGGGTCAGGGCCGGGCGCGCCACGCCGTCGGCGCCGAGGGTGAAGCTGACGCCGGGCAGGAAGACCCGATCCATCCAGCCCTTGAGGATGGCGGGCAGTCCGAAACTCCAAACCGGAAACACCAGCACCAGCGCCTCGGCCCGCTGTAGTCGCTCGACATAAGGCTTGATGCCGGGGTGCTGGTTGCGCTCGAGATCGTGATAGGCCAGCCGCTCGTCGCGGCTCAGCACCGGATCGAACGCTTCGGCATAAAGATCGAGCTCGTCGATTTCGTGGCCGGCCGCGCGCAAAGCGTCCATCGCCGTCTTGGCGACGGCAGCGTGATAGCTGGCCTCGACCGGATGAGCGCGAACCATCAGTATGCGCATCTCATGCCTCGTTGGCCTTGTCGGCGTGTCGGGTCTGTGCGGCGGTCCGCATAGCCAGAATCTGAGCGGCTACGGCGATGGCGATCTCGCCCGGATGCTTGGTGCCGACGCCGGGCAAGCCGATGGGGCAAGTCAGGCGCGAGCAATCCAAGCCCTTGGCGGTCAGGCGGGCGACGAAGCGCGCGCGCTTGGTGGCCGAACCGATCAGGCCGAGATAGCCGAAATCGTCCTTGCGCAAGGCGGCTTCGACCAGATCCTGATCCAGCGCATGGCTATGGGTCATGATCAGCAGATAGGCCTCGGCGGGCGCGCGCCGGATGCCGATGCTCAGATCGTCGCCGGCGTCCACCGTCACGTTTGCCGGCAGCTCGCGCGGAAACAGCTCGGCGCGCGAATCGTACCAGGCGATGCGGCAGGGCAAGGGGGCAAGGGTCCGCACCAGGGCCTGGGCGACATGGCCAGCGCCGAAAATCGCGACTTCGAAGCCGGAGGCGGCGATCGGTTCGAACAGCAGGGTCGCGCTGCCGCCGCAGCATTGGCCCAGTTTCGGCCCCAGCGCGAAGGCTTCGCTGCGGGGCGCTGCCGAGCAGGCCCGCAGCATGTCGCGGGCGATGCCGGCGGCGCGGAATTCGAGATGACCGCCGCCGATGGTGCCGTATTGCGAATCCGCCGCCACCACCATCTTGGTCCCGGCCTCGCGCGGCGCCGAGCCCTCGGTGGCGATCACCGTGACCAGCACCGCCGGCTTGCCGGCTTGGCGCAGTTCCGACAATGCGGTCAGCCAGTCGCTCACGACCTGGCCTCCGCCGGAAGCTTGGCGCGGCGCTTGAGGTCCTCGATCGCCAGCAGTACGCGTTCGGGCGTGGCCGGCGCGTCCAGTTGCGGCGACAGGCGATGCTCGGCTGTCGCGGCGACCGCGTCCTTGATCGCCAGCCAGGCCGAGATCGCCAGCATCAAGGGCGGTTCGCCGACCGCCTTGGAGCGATGGATGGTATCGGCGTGATTGGCCTCGGGCCAAAAGGCGACACGGAAATCCTCCGGCAAGTCGCGCGCGGTCGGAATCTTGTAGGTCGACGGCGCATGCGTGCGCAGCCGGCCGGCGGGATCCCACCACAACTCCTCCGCGGTCAGCCAGCCTAGCCCCTGGATGTAGCCGCCTTCGATCTGCCCGAGATCGATCGCCGGGTTGATCGAGTTGCCGACGTCGTGCAGCAGATCTGCGCGCAGGATACGCGACTCCCCGGTCAGGACGTCGATCAGCGCCTCGGAACAGGCGGCGCCATAGGCGAAGTAGTAGAACGGATTGCCGCGCTGGCGCTCGCGGTCGAAATGGATTTCGGGCGTGGCGTAGAAGCCCGAATCCCAAAGCTGCACCCGCGCCATGTAGGCCTGCCCGACCAGCTCGGCGAAGGTCAAGCGGCGCGTCCCAACTTCGATCCCCTGGGCCGTGAATCGAATCCGATCGGGCGGCACCTTGAAGTGTTCGGCGCCGAAGGCGATCAGCCGGCGCTTGATCTTGTCGGCGGCGTCCGCGGCCGCCTTGCCGTTGAGGTCGGTCCCGGCCGAGGCGGCGGTGGCCGAGGTGTTGGGCACCTTGTCGGTGACGGTGGCGGTGACCTTGACGCGATCGAAGTCGAGGGCGAAGGCGGACGCGACCACTTGGGCGATCTTGGTATTCAGGCCCTGGCCCATTTCGGTGCCGCCATGACTCACCTGAACCGTACCGTCGGTGTAGACATGGACCAGCGCCCCAGCCTGGTTGAGGAAGGTGTTGGTGAAGGAAATCCCGAACTTGGCCGGGGTCAGGGCCAAGCCCTTCTTCAGCCAGGGATGGGCCGCGTTCCAGGCGGCAATGGCGCGGCGGCGATTGCGGTAGTCGCTGCTGGTCTCCAACGCGCGCATCAGCTCGGGCAGGATGTTGTCCTTGATGCGTTGGTGATAGGGCGTGACGTCGCGCGAGCCGTGGCCGTAAAGATTGGCCAGCCGCACGTCGAGCGCGTCCTTGCCCAGCGCGCGGGCAACCTCGTCGATGGCGTACTCGATCGCGCACATGCCCTGCGGCCCACCGAAACCGCGGAAGGCGGTGTTGGAAACGGTGTGGGTGCGGCAGCGATGCCCGGCGATGCGGGCATGCTCCAGGTAATAGGCGTTGTCGGCATGGAACATGGCGCGGTCGACCACCGGGTCGGTCAGGTCGACCGAACAGCCGCCGCGCGCCGCCAGATCGACCGACCAGGCCGAAATGCGGCCGGCATCGTCGAAGCCGATCTGCCAATCGATCCGAAAGTCGTGGCGCTTGCCGGTCAGCGTCATGTCGACGTCGCGATCCAATCGCAGCTTGACGGCGCGGCCGGTCTTCCATGCCAGCAAGGCGGCGATGCAGGCGGTCTGCGCCGCCTGGGTCTCCTTGCCGCCGAAGCCGCCGCCCATGCGGCGCACCTCGCACACCACGTCCTTGAAGCCGCGGCCCAGCGCCTTGGCGACCAGGTGCTGGATCTCGGTCGGATGCTGGGTCGAGGACAGCACCAGCATGTCGCCGCCCTCGCGCGGCAGAGCCATCGCCACTTGGCCTTCGAGATAGAAATGATCTTGGCCGCCCAAGCGCAGCGTTCCTTCCAGCCGCCGCGGCGCGCGCGCCAAGCCGTCGGCGGCGTCGCCCTTGGTCATGGTCTGCGACGGTGTGAGAAAAGAACCCACCGCCAGCGCCCGGTCGACGGTGACGATCGCCGGCATCGGCTCGATCGCGATCTTGATCCGGCTTGCGGCGCGTCGGGCCGCGTCCAAGCTCGTCGCCGCCACTGCCGCGACCGCTTGCCCGGCGTAGACGATCTCGTCTACGGCCAGGATCGGATCGCCGGCGACGATCGGCGCGCAATCGTTGATGCCGGGAACGTCCTTGGCCAGCATCACCGCCACGACGCCGGGCAAGGCCAGCGCCGGCGCGATGTCGATCTTGGTCAATCGACCATGCGCGACACTGGCCTGGGCGATGGCGGCGTGAAGGCAATCGGCCCGCTCCGGCAAATCGTCGATATAGGGCGCGGCACCCGCGACATGCAGCCAGGCGCTTTCATGCGGCGGGGCCGGGGCGGGTTCAGCCATGGCCGTGGATGCGGATGGAGTCTCCGCCCTGAAGTTCGAGCCAGGCCTTGAGCAGGAGGTTGCGTGCCGCGGTCAGGCGGTAGGCGGCGCTGGCACGGTGATCGTCGAGCGGTTGGAAGTCCCGGCCCAAGGCCTCCATCGCTTGCTCGATCGCCGCACGTTCGAAGGGCTGGCCGGTCAGCGCGGTTTCGGCGGCGATCGCACGCTTGGGCACCGCCGCCATGCCGCCGAAGGCCAAGCGCGCGCGGACGACGCGGCCGGATTCGACGTCGAACGCGAACGCCCCCAGCACCGACGAAATATCCTGATCGAAGCGCTTGGCCAGCTTGTGCACGGCGAAGCGGCGATGGGCGGGTGGCAGGGTCAGGTGGATCGCCTCGACGAACTCGCCTGGCGCCAACGCGGTCTTGCGATAGCCGAGGTAGAAGTCCTCCAACGCCAAGCTGCGCCGCGTGCCGCCCTTGCGCAGCATCAGCGAGGCGCCGAGCGCGATCAGCGGCGGCATGGTGTCGCCGATCGGCGAGCCGTTGGCGATATTGCCGCCGATCGTGCCGACGGCGCGGATTTGCTCGGAGCCGAGCCGGCGCAGCAGCAACCGCCAATCGACGTGCAGTGCGGAGAGGGCCTCGACGGCGCCGGCATAGGTGGCGGCAGCGCCGATCTCCAACCTGTCCCCCGCGAGCCGAACATAGGCCATGTCCTCGACCTCGGCGGTCGAGACCAGCAGCGGCAGTTCGCGCATCTCTTTGGTGACCCAGAGACCGACATCGGTCGCGCCGCCGACCAGGCGGGCTTCGGGATGCGCCGCCAGCACAGTCGCGAGTTGGTCCGCGCTTCGCGGCGCGACGTAGCGCCCGCCGGCGGCAGCATAGTCGAGCGGCGGTTCGCCTCGCATGGTCTCGAGCCTAGCCAGGGTCGCGGTTTCGGCCTCGTCGAACCGGTCGCGGCGGGGCTCCCCCAGCGCGTCGCGCGCCGCGTCCAGGATCGGCCGATAGCCGGTGCAGCGGCAGAGATTTCCGGCCAGCATGTCCTTGATCGCCTTGTCGTCGTGCCGGCCCGGCCGGTGATAGAGCGCGAACAGGCTCATGACGAAACCGGGCGTGCAGAAGCCGCATTGCGAGCCGTGGTGGGCGACCATCGCCCGCTGCAGCGGATGATCGCCGCCGAGGCTTTCGATCGGGATCACCTGCTTGCCGTCGACCGCCGGCAGGAAGTGGATGCAGGCATTGACCGCCTTGTAGGCCAGGCGGCCGTCGCGCGGTTCGGCGATCGCCACCGTGCAGGCGCCGCAATCGCCCTCGGCGCAACCTTCCTTGGTGCCGACCAGGCCGCGCCGTTCGCGCAAATAGCGCAACAGGGTCAGCGTCGGCGGGGCCGCGGCCTCGCTGACCTCCGCGTCGCCCAGCAGGAAGCGGATCGGGCGCGTCATGGCGCCATCCTAGGCCGCGTTGACGTCGCCTCGGTAGGCCCAACCGGTCATGCGCTGCTCGATCCAGGCGAAGGCGGCGTACATCGCCACGCCCATCACCGAGATCACCAGCAGGCCGGCGAACACCAGCGGCACGCGGAAGGAGGCGCCGGCCGAGAGCATGAGATGACCGATGCCCTCGTTGCCGGCCATGGTCTCCGAGATCACCGAGCCGACGAAGGCCAGTGTCACCGCCACCTTGAGCGAGGCGAAGAACAGCGGCATCGAACGCGGCAGTCCGACCTTGAGCAGGATGTCGATCTTGCGCGCGCCCAGCGAACGCAGCACGTCGCGCAACTCGGGTTCGAGCGTGGCCAGGCCGGTGGCGACATTGACCACGATCGGGAAGAACGAGATCAGGAAGGCGGTCAGTACCGCCGGCACGAAACCGATGCCGAACCAGATCACCAGGATCGGCACCACCGCCACCTTGGGGATCGAGTTGAATCCGATCAGCAGCGGGTAGAGCGCCTTGTAGACGAAGGCCGAGGCGCCGACCACCAGGCCCAGCAGCAAACCGAAACCGACGGCAATGGCGAAGCCAAGCAGGGTGGTGGTGAAGGTGAAGCGGGCGTTGTGCCAGATCGCCTGGCGGAACTCCCACATCGCGGCGAAGGCCTGGCTTGGGCGGGGCAGGACGAAGCTGTCGACCTTGAAGACGACGCAGGCCGCCTCCCATACGACGAACATCGCCACCAGCGCGATCCACGGCGCCGCCTGTTCGGCCAGCTTGTTGCGCTTCATCTCAGCTGCTCCGCGCGATCGAGATGTGATCGCGCAAGGCGTGGACGTGATCGACGAAAGCCGGCTCGAAGCAGCCTTCGAGCGTGCGCGGCCGCTTTAGGTCGATCTTGCGGGTGTAGATCACCCGTCCCGGCCGGTTGGACATGACGTAGACCGTGTCGGCCAGGAAAGTCGCCTCGCGCAGATCGTGCGTGACGAGGATGACGGTGAAGCGCTCCTTCAGCCACAGCGTCTGCATCACGCCCCACAGCTCCTCGCGGGTGAAGGCGTCCAGCGCCGCGAACGGCTCGTCCAGCAGCAGCAGCGCCGGATTGTGGATCAGCGCCCGGCACAGGCTGGCGCGCTGCTGCATTCCGCCCGAAAGCTGCCAGGGGTGCTTGTCCTCGAAGCCCTTGAGGCCGACCGTGGCCAGGATGTCGCGGGCCTTGGCGACGAACGGCGCCGGATCGCGCCGGTACTGGGAGCGCAGGCCGTCGGCCACTTCCATCGGCAGCAGCACGTTGTCGATCACCCGCCGCCAGGGCAAGAGCGTCGGGTTCTGGAACGCCATGCCGACGATCTTGAGCGGCCGCACCACCGCCTCGCCGCCGACCGCGACCCGGCCGGCGGTGGCCAGGTTCAGCCCCGACACCAGCTTGAGCAGCGAGGACTTGCCGCAACCGCTGGGTCCGACCACGGCGACGAACTCGCCGCGCTCGATGCCGAGCGTGGTGTCCTTGACCGCGAGCGTCCCGCTTTCGCCGTCCTCGCCGTAGATCAGGGAGGCATCGGCGATGTCGACGAAAGCCAATGCAGGATCTCCGTCTATCTGGCGATCATGCGATCGGCCTTGGCCGGCAGAAAGCGGTCGTCGAACAGATCGGCCGCCTTGGGCGCGCTCGCCAGGTTGCGGGCCTGCGCCACCTGCTGCGCCGCGCGCTCGAGCCGCGCCGGGTCGATCGCGCCCATGCCGTTGGCCTTGACGTGGTCGGTGACGATGTTGGTGCGGATCGCCAGCATCAGCCGCTCGAGTTCGACCTTCTCGTCGATCAGCGGATCGCGCGACTTGACCACCTTGACCGCGCCCGCCGGGTCGGCGACCACGTCGCGCGTCGCCTTGGCCACGGCGCGCAGGAAGCCCTTGACCTGCTCGGGCTTCTCGGCCGTGAACTTCGGGTGCGCGATGATGCAGTTGCCGTAGAAGTCCATGCCGAAATCGGCGTAGCGCATGGCGACGATGTCGCCCTCGGCCACGCCGCGCGCCTTGAGGTCCAGGAACGACGAGAAATAGTGCCCGGTGATGAAGTCGACCTCGCCGCGGATCAGCATGGCCTCGCGCAAGGGCGGGTCCATGTTCTTGATCGCGACCTTGGCGCGGTCGATGCCGGTCTTGGCGGCGAAGGCCGGGAACAGGCCGAAGCTGGCGTCGAACACCGGCGCGCCCAGGGTCTTGCCCTCGAGGTCCTTGGGCTTGGTGATGTTGTTCTTCTTGAGGGTGAAGACCGAGAACGGCGGCGCGTCGTACATCATCATCACCGACTTGATCGCCTTGTCGGGATTCTTGACGTTGAACTCGACCAGCGCGTTGATGTCGGCGAAGCCCATTTCGTAGGCGCCGCCGGCGATGCGCTGCAGCGCGCCGGCCGAGCCCTGGCCCTTGTCGACCGTGACCTTGAGGTTCTCGGCCTTGTAGTAGCCCTTCTCGTCGGCCACCAGGAAGGCCGAGGTCGGCCCCTGGAACACCCAATCGAGCGTGAACTTGAATTCGGTCTGGGCGCGGGCGGCGCCCGCCGCCAGCATCAGCGCGGTACCGGCCGCCAGCGCGGCGATGGAAAGGCGAATGGTCATGCGACGTGTCTCCTCGGTTCCCCGTTCGATTTGACGGCATTCTGCCACGACCCGCGAGCGCCTGGCGAGACCAATCGACGCGGGCTTGAAGGCCGCGGCCGCAAGCGGCTAGATAGGCCAAAGGGCGGAGGCGAGCCATGCTGGCGACCGGGCAAGCGATCTTGCGGCGCTTTTGGTATCCGGCGATTCCGGTCGAGCGCCTGGCCGACGGCCCCAAGCCGTTCCGGCTGCTGGGGCGCGATCTGGTGCTGTGGCGCGACGCGGGCGGCCGGGTCGCGGCGATGGACGACCGCTGCTGCCATCGCTCGGCCAAGCTCAGCCGCGGCTTCGTCGACGGCGCGCTTCTGGTCTGCGGCTATCACGGCTGGGCGTTCGACGGCCAGGGCCAGTGCCGCCGCGTGCCGCAATTCGGCGAACAGGCCGGCCAGACCCGCTATCGCGTGCCGTCCTATCGCGCCGAGACCAGATACGACTATGTCTGGGTCTGCCTGGAGGATCCGCTTTATCCGATCCCCGACCTGCCCGAGCACGCCATGGCGGGCTATCGCACCATCCACCAGTTCTACGAAAGCTGGGATTGCGCCGGCCTGCGGGTGATGGAGAACAGCTTCGACAACGCGCATTTCGCCTTCGTCCACCGCGCCTCGTTCGGCGACCAGGGCCATCCGGTTCCGGCCAAGCTCGAGCTCGAATTCTTCGACCAGGGTTTCGTCATGCGCTCGGACGTGCCGGTGGTGAACCCCGAGATCCAGATGAAGAACCTGGGCATGACCGCGCGCGAGACCGTACGCCACATGACCGCCACCTGGTGGATGCCGTTCATGCGCAAGCTGCATATCCGCTATCCCAACGGGCTGGTGCATTGCATCGTCACCGTGGCGACCCCGATCGAGGATAGCCGTTCGCAGATCTGCCAATGGGTCTACCGCAACGACCGCGAGGACCAGGTGCCGGCGGCGCAGATCATCGCTTTCGATCGCCAGGTGACGCAGGAGGACATATTCATCCTCGAAACCACCGATCCCGACGTGCCCTTGGAGCTTCAGGGCGCGGGCGAGGCGCATATGCCCTCGGACCGGCCGGGGGTGGAGATGCGCAAGCGGCTGAAAAAGCTGCTGGCCGATCACGGCGAAAGCGAGGCCCGCGCCGCCCAAGGCCCAGGCCCGGCCCAAGCCGCCGAGTAGCCGCGCGCCCTCGCGCGCAGATTCGCGCGGAGAGATAAGGCCGCGCGTCACGTCGCGCGGAGAGCGTCGCGCGGACTTGCGCGCGGAGTAAGAGTAAAAGTGACGGCCGCGCGCAAAGCGGCGTAAGCGGTCCCGTTGCAGCCAGCCAGGCGCGGGTCGAGTCGCCAAATGCGCGGAGTCGAGCCTGAAATGCGCGCAAATGCGCGCAAATGGACAATTTGTAACCATCCATGTCTTTGATTGTATTGAGCAATCGAGGTATGTCGGGTGCAAGAGCCGCAATTGGCCGTTAACCCCTGCCTCCGGCCCGGACTTGAACGCGGGACGGAGAGCAACACCAAGCCGTGACGAGCGCGTCTCATCGCCGTTTGGAACGGATTTATTAGGACCGTAGTCCTGGTCCGAGATGGTAGGGCGGCCGGGGTTGGAGCTGCGGCCGAATCCGATCGGCCGGGATTTGCCAATATTGCGATGGCAATAGCTGGAATCCGGCGAATGCCCGGGGTGGGGTAAGGGGGTGCGCAGGGGCATGGGCGGGGCTTGGGCCATGATGGAGGGGAATATGGTACGTGCGTTCTGTTGTGTCAATATAAACGGTGTTTATTCTCGTATGAGAACTTTTCGCTTGACAAAACCGGGTTTTTATGGTATATAGAGAGTACAATTGCGGTATTTTAGTCACACACCCCCCTCTGCAAGGAGTTTCGATCATGCGCTTGGTTTCCGCCCCCATTCCCCAGCCCGGCCCGCTGAAAAAGCCCGCCGTCCAAAACGCCGTTGCCACCGGTGTCGGCGCTGCCGTGACGGCGGCAGTGGCATCGACCGGCGTCGGGGCGCCCTTGGCCGGAGCCGCCGGCGGGGCTGCCGCCGGGGCGACGCGGGCACGGCTGGCAGGAGGCGATCTCAAGCAAGTCGCCAGAAGCGCCGCCATCGGCGGCGCGACCGGAGCGGTCGGCGGTGCCGTGAGTTCCAACCTGTCCTCGGCGATCAGTCCGACCCAGGCGGCGGCGTGGAGCGGGGCGGCCTCGGGTGCCGCTTCGGGTGGGATCGGATCGGCCTTGTCGGGCAAGAAGCCGAGCCAGATCCTGCGTTCGGCCGCGATCGGCGGCGCCTCGGGTGCGGCCTCGGGGGCGACGGCGTCCGCGGTCGGCCGCGGGATGGAGGTCGACCCACAGAAGTTCGGAGTCAACACCGCCTTCACCCAGGCGGTGTCGGGCGCCGTCGGTGGCGTTACTTCGGCGCGGCTCTCGGGCCAGACCAAGGGCCTCGGCCGTGCCGCCGCGCAGGGAGCCCAGAGCGGCGCGATCGGATCGGCCGTTTCGGCTGCCGGCAGTGTCGGCGGTACCGCCTTGGCCGACGAGATGGGCTGGAGCAAGCAGCCGAGCCAGCCGCTGCGCGACGACGACGCCGAGACCGAGGAGGAGACCCAGGAGGAACAGAGTTCCTATCGATCGCGGCCTTATATCCTCAAGCGCGAGTCGCTGCTGGGGGAGGGCAATGCGCCGCACAGCCCTGCGCTCCAACCCGCCTCCGGCCGCTTTCTCGATCCCGGCACCGGCGCGCGGCCGGCGGCCGAGGCCCGCATCCAGGACTATCAGCGTCAGCGCGCGCGGGACGAGGGCGAGTCCGACGCGCTGCAGCTGGGTGCCGCGCGGCCGGTCGATCCCGACAGCGGCCATCGCCATGCCCCCGAGGCGCTGGCCGATCGCGAAGCCGAACGGCGCCTGCATGCCAAGGCTACCGACGGCATGCGTGCCCTCGGCGCCGCGCCCGATATGGGCGAAGGACGAGGGCCAAGGGCCATCGTCCCGCCCATGGATGCCGACTCGGCGCCCAAGACCATATCCGAAATCCAGCGCCGCAACCCGGTGCCCGCGCCCCGCGCCCCAGCTGCGGAGGCCGATCCGGACGGCGGCGTTGTGGTCGGTCCGACAAACCAACCCAAGCCGCGCGGTGCGGGCTTCCAGGCCTATCTCGACGCGGCCGAAGCCGGCTCCGCCCGGCAGCGCGCGGCGGGAGTGGAGCGGCATCTGGCCGCTCTGCGCGACCAGTACGGCGATGTCGCCGGCACGGCGCCCGATGCCGAGCAACCCAAGCCCGTCGAACTGGTGGCGCTGGTCAAGGCGCGCGCCGCCAGCGACCGCGGCAGCTTCAACAGCTATCTCAGCAGCCGCTCGGCCGCGGCGCTGGTCGGGGCGCATCGCGATCCCTATCGCGCCGAGGCGTTTGCCGAGAACGCGCTTTGGAACGCGCTCGACATCGTCAACGGCGAGGCCAACGCCGCCGAGTCCGCCCGCAACCTGGTCCTGGAAATGGACCGGCGCGACCCCGCCGCCGCCAAGCGCTTCGCCGAACTCGTGCTCGAACGCCTGCCCACGCCCGCAGACCGCGCC
>VGDZ01000008.1 GCA_016869515.1 Alphaproteobacteria bacterium
GCGCTCGTGATGATCGATCACGGTGCGGTGGTCGGGGGCGCTGTGGCTTGCGAAGTCCTCGCCGATGTCGTGGCGCAGCCGGGTGACGGTCTCGCCGCCCGGGTCCATGCGTCCGTCCACGGTCAGGCCATGGGCCTTCTGATAGCCGCGAATGCCCTCGACCAGACCGCTGCCGGCATAGCCGGTGGGGCCATCGAGCCGTTCGAGATCGCCATAATGCCCGGCATATCCCAAGGTGGTCTCGGCCTTGAGCACATCGTTAGGCCGGTTGTCGCCGCCGGTCCCGACCGAGCCGCGATAGGTGAAGTAATCGGGATGCTGCCGGTCGTCGTCCTCGCGATTGGCCGATCCGAAGCCGCCGGAGTAGCCGGTGTCGCGGTCGTCGTCGTCTTCCTCGTTCCAAAACCCGATCATGATGCTGTCTCCTTGTTGCGGTGTGGCGCGTGGCCCTATCTCTGCGCGTGCATGCGGCACGCGACGTCGCGCTTGGTTCGGGGCCTCACGGGCGGCGCGAAATCAGTTTCGCGACGTCCCGTGAACAAACACATCGCCCGGACCCGAGGGCATGAGGGGCGGGAGAGGATTCTCCCGTGAGCCGTTCATGCCCTCGCCTCCCTGAGGGCGGCTGCTGGGGGAGCAACCCCAACCTCGCGCGCCGGCGAGGGTTCAGCGACCGCCGCTCGGGAGAGAGGGTCCGAGCGAGGCTAAAAGGCGATGTCCTTGACGCAGGGAGCGGTCTCGACCGCTTACGTGGCATGCACCCGATAGCGAACGCACCCTATACGAGAACCAAGAACGAGTCAATCTATACTACGTAAAATGTCACAAAAAGAACAAAAGCTAATTATCGCAGCAAAATCATGTTGTTACACAAGATCATACCGCTACACCACAACAAAAACATGTGCCAGAAGGTTCCGGGAACTTAAAAACCGGGCGAATCCGAGACTGCTCGGATTCCGACAGCCGCCCCTACCAACTCGCCGACATCTTTCATGGCAAGAAGCACCCAGGCCGGACCATGCGCTTGTGGCCCGGCGCCGGGGATCGTGCACTCCAGCCGTCACCGAAATCGCCAAAAGTTCTAGTACCCGACATTATATAGACCCACCTCTCAAGCGATGACCGTGCACCCCATGCTTTGCTTTTCCGCCCGCCCGGACCAGCGCCACCGGCTTGATTTCCGGCCATTCGGGGCTTGCGCCGGCACGTTAACCATTGGATCGAGCCAATACCCGGCCCCGACACCGATCAACACTCGATTCCTGAATGATTTCAAAGACATGACTGGTTACGAATTGGCCGTTTGCGCGCATTTCCGCGCATTTGCGGCTCGGATGCGCGCCGATCGGCACCGAGCCGGCTCGGCTCCGCGCCGAATGGGCCCCGATCCGCTGCTTTGCGCGCCGGTCTCAGCCGCGGAACAGCGCCAGGAGCTGGACCAGTTCGATCAGACTGCCCTCGACCGCGACCCGGCCGGTCGCCAGCGCCGCCGGCAGCGAGCGTTGGCCGGCGGCGATCTCCTTCCACAGATTGCTGTCGACGGCGATGCGCAGCGCCGGCGCCCGGCGGGGGGCGCCGGGGCGGATCTCGGCCACGCCACGCCGGACATGGACGCCATAGTCGCGGCCGAGATCGGTAAAGCGGAACTGGATCGCGGCGTCGATCGCCAGCGCCTTGTCGGCATCGAGCCGCACCGCCATCGCCCGCATGAAGGAATCGATCGGATAGTCATGGAGAATCGCGACCGGCGTCAGCTTGGGATCGAGCGGCGCCACGCGCAGCGCGCCCTCCAATTCGAGCGCGCCGGTGAGCAGATAGTTGCGGCCATTGGCGCTGGTCTCGGCCGCGGCCTGGGCCCGCAGCACGCGAGCGAGACGCTGCTTGGCCTCGGCTGCGTCGGGGCGGTTGGCCAAGTCGGCCGCGGCCAGCTCCGCCGCCCAGCGCAGATCGCCCGCCGCAAGTGCCGCTTCGGCGGCGCGGTCGAGGCCGACTCCGCCCTTGGCGAGATCTGCCAGGCGCATGGCGCGCTCGGCCGGCGCCAGCGGATAGAGCCGCGCCGGGTTGCCGTCGAACCAGCCCAGCAGGCCGTGAAAGATGGCTCGCGCCGACCACTCGACCTTGCCGTAGAACTCCTGCAGGTGGGGGTGAGCGGCGAGATGCTGCGGCAGAACGAGTCGCGTCGCGATCTCGTCGGGGCCGAATCCCTTGTTCATCAGCCGAATGGTCTGGTCGTGGACGAACTGGATGGCGTCGCGATAGGCGGTCAGGGTCTCGGCCGCGGCGGCGCGGCCGATCACCGGCCTTGTGTGGCTGGGCACCAGGAATTCGGGTTCGAGATCGCGCATGCGATCCAGGCTGGCGATCCATTTGGCGACATCGCGGTAGCGCGTGCCGCGGATGGCGTAGAGATTGGGAAAGGCCTTGTAGAGATTGTCGCCCGGCAGCAGCGCCCGCCGCTCGGGCAGCCAGACGAACATCTGGTCCTCGGTCTCGCCGGGCGCATGGACGATGCGCAGGCGGATGCCGGCGATGGTCATCTCTTCCTCGCCGTCGACGATGCGGGTGGGACGCGCCAGCGCCAACTCGCTCTGGCCGTGGCGGTAGTCGAGGAACGGACCGATCCCGGCATTGGCGTGCAGATCGGGCGGCAGCAGGACGCCGAACTGGCGCAGGTTGCGCGCGAACATCGCCGGCGCCACCACGTCCAGCGCCTCGTTCATCTCGGTCTCGGTGTGACGGTTGGCGATGATCGTCGCGCCGCCCTCGGCCATGACGCGTGCCCCGAAGCTGTGATCGGGATGGTAATGGGTCAGGATCACCGCTCGGATCGGCTTCGGCGTCAGCTTGGCGAACTCGGCTTTGACCCGGCGTGCGGCTTCGCCGCTTTCCATCGCGTCGACCACCACGGCGCCGTCGCTGCCCTCGATCAGGATCGAGTTCGCCAAGCCGTAGCCGACCGCGACCCACAGCCCCTCGGCGATGCGGATCACTTCGGGCTTGAACTCGGCGCCATGTTCGGCCAGGCGGCGTTCGGCCGGCGCGGGCACGGTCTTGGTCTTGGGCTGGTCGTCGCAGGCAGCCAACGCCATGACCAGGATCGCGGACAAGAGACTGCGCATGGATCCTCCTCAGGCCGGCCGACAGCTCATGCCGCGGCGCGCCGCCTCGGCCGCTTCTCGGTTCTCGCCATCCGCCACCAGAACCCGGAACAGCACTACCCCGCGCCGGGTCGGAGAGACGACGGCGCGAGCGCCTTCGGGAGCCGCGACCGGACCGTCGGTCAGCATCAACCGGATCGGGCGCGCGCCGGCCTCGCGATCGTTGAGCACGAAGAAATTGTCGGAATTGTCGGCATAGAACGCGACCGACCAATAGGGCAGGCGCGCGGCCTCGGACTGGGGCACGGCCTCGACCGTAAGCGGCCCTTTCGCCAGATCGAAGGCGCAGATGACGTAAAGCAGATCGGGGCTGGGCATGACGACGCGCCGGCTGGTGTGATCGGGCAAGGGCGGCCGCGCCGGCCGGTTGAGGCCGATCTCCTGCCCGAGGCGCTCGATCAACTGGTGCATGATCACCTGCGGCAGCAGCCACAGCGCCAGCCAATGCGTCGCCGCCGCCAGCGCCAGGACATAGGCGATGCGCAAGGCCCAGCTTCTCATCGGCAGCCCTCTTCGGCGCGGATGCGAGGCGCGATCAGCGCCTCGGGCCGCGCCGCCAATTCGGTTGCCGGGTTGTACAGCCGCAAGGTCAGTTCGAACGGCGCGTTCCTCGGCACCGGCAGCCAGGGCTCGGCGCGGGCCTCGGCCGCAAGCGTCACCGCGAGGTCGCCGGCGGCTCCGGCCTGGGCCGAGTTGATGCTGAAACGGCGGGTCGGATGATCGATCAGGAAATGATCGGCGTCGTAGACCGTCAGGCTCCACCAGCGCGCGGCCGGGGCCGGGCCTTCGATGCGATAGGCGCAGGCGCCGTCGAGCGGGCGGCCGCGATCGTCGCTGCGGGCGACGAAATAAAGCGTCTCGGCGCGGCCGAGGCCGAGCAGCCCGCTCATGGCCACGCGGGCGCGGGTGTAGAGGCCGGCCTGCCGGGATCCGACCAGAAGGTCGGCGCGCCAGGGGCCGAGCGCGAGGCTTTGTCCCGGGCCAGGGCCGCGGATCGCCCACCAGGCCGAGCCCCCGCCCAGGCCGAGCCCGGCCGCGGTCAAGGCGATCCAAAGCGCGACTCTTTGGATCACCGTCCTGCCCTTGCCAGCGCGGCCTCGCCTTGCATAATCGGCGCCGGCATCCGGAAGCGTCGGGGAAAGCGAGGCGTCATGTCAGAGCAGATGATCAAGGTTACCGCCGAGTGGCAGAAGCGCGCCTATGTCGACAATGCCAAATATCTGGCGATGTACAAGGCCTCGGTCGACGACCCGGTCAGGTTCTGGAGCGAGCACGGCAAGCGCATCGACTGGATCAAGCCCTTCACCCAGGTCAAGGACACCAGCTATCTGGGCAAGGTCTCGATCCGCTGGTTCCATGACGGCACGCTCAACGTCGCCGCCAATTGCGTCGACCGTCACCTCGCCAAGCGCGGCGATCAGACCGCAATCATTTGGGAGGGCGACGATCCCAAGACCTCGAGAGCCATCACCTATCGCCAGCTTCACGCCGAGGTCTGCAAGTTCGCCAACGTGCTCAAGGCCCAGGGGGTGAAGAAGGGCGATCGCGTCACGATCTACCTGCCGATGATCCCCGAGGCGGCCTACGCCATGCTGGCCTGCGCGCGCATCGGCGCGGTGCACTCGGTGGTGTTCGGCGGCTTCTCGCCCGACTCGCTGGCGGGGCGGATCGAGGACGCCAAGGGCAGCGTGGTGGTGACCTCGGACGAAGGCGCGCGCGGCGGCAAGAAGATCCCGCTCAAGGCCAACACCGACGCCGCGCTGGCCAAGCTCAAGGGCGATTTCAAGGTGATCGTGGTGCGCCATACCGGCGGCCAGGTCGCCTTCACCCCCGGCCGCGACGTCTGGTACCACGAGGCCGCCGCCAAGGTGCCGGCCGAGTGCAAGCCCGAGGAGATGGGCGCCGAGGACCCGCTGTTCATCCTCTACACCTCGGGTTCGACCGGCAAGCCCAAGGGCGTGCTGCACACCTCGGGCGGCTATCTGGTCTATGCCGCGATGACCCACCAATACGTCTTCGATTATCACGACGGCGACATCTACTGGTGCACTGCCGATGTCGGCTGGGTGACCGGGCACAGCTACATCCTCTACGGACCGCTGGCCAACGGCGCCACCACGCTGATGTTCGAGGGCGTGCCCAACTGGCCCGACGCCTCGCGCTTCTGGCAGGTGGTCGACAAGCACAAGGTCAACATCTTCTACACCGCGCCGACCGCGATCCGCGCGCTGATGCGCGAGGGCGAGGCGCCGGTCAAGAAGACCGGCCGCGGCTCGCTGCGGCTGTTGGGGTCGGTCGGCGAGCCGATCAACCCCGAGGCCTGGCTGTGGTACCACCGCGTGGTCGGCGACGGCCGCTGCCCGATCGTCGACACCTGGTGGCAGACCGAGACCGGCGGGATCTTGATCACACCGCTGCCGGGCGCGACCGACCTCAAGCCGGGCTCGGCGACGCGGCCCTTCTTCGGCGTCAAGCCGCTGCTGGTCGACGGCGAGGGCAAGGAGATCGCGGGCGCCGGCGCCGGCAATCTCTGCATCTCGGATTCCTGGCCCGGGCAGATGCGCACCGTGTTCGGCGACCACGAGCGTTTCGTGCAGACCTATTTCTCGACCTACAAGGGGCTCTACTTCACCGGCGACGGCTGCCGCCGCGACGCCGACGGCTATTACTGGATCACCGGCCGGGTCGACGACGTCATCAACGTCTCGGGCCACCGCCTCGGCACTGCCGAGGTCGAGAGCGCGCTGGTCGGCCACACCAAGGTGGCCGAGGCGGCGGTGGTGGGCTATCCCCACGACATCAAGGGCCAGGGCATCTACGCCTATGTCACGCTCAAGCTCGGCATCGATCCCAGCGAGGAGCTGCGCAAGGAGCTGGTGCAGTGGGTGCGCAAGGAGATCGGCGCCATCGCCTCGCCCGACGTCATCCAATGGGCGCCCGGCCTGCCCAAGACTCGCTCGGGCAAGATCATGCGCCGCATCTTGCGCAAGATCGCCGAGAACGACACCTCGAATTTGGGCGACACCTCGACCCTGGCCGATCCGGCCGTGGTCGACGACCTGGTCAAGAACCGGGCGGTGAAATAGTCAGCGGTTCTCGGCCAGGATCTTGCCGGCGAAGTAGAGCGAGCCGGCCAACAGCATCCGCGGCGACGGCTCGGCCGGTACGGCCCGGATCGCGGACGCGGCATCGGCCGCGGTCTCGGCGTCAAGCCCGACGTCCCGGGCGAAGGCCGCCAGCGCCTCGGGCGGATGGCAAGGCTCGCCCGGGATCGGCACGGCGAAAACCCGCGCCACCCGGCCCCGGAACGGGGCGAAGTAGCCGCGCGCGTCCTTGTTCTCGAGCATGCCGACGACCATGTGCACCGGCCGTGTGCCGCGCCACTGATCGAGCGTGGCGGCGATCGCCTCCCCAGCCCCGGGGTTGTGCCCGCCGTCGAGCCAGATCTCGCCGCCCGCCGGCAGCAGGTCGACCAGCGGTCCCGCCGCCAGCCGCTGCATCCGGGCCGGCCACTCGACCGCGCGCAGGCCGCGGGCGACGGCGTCGGCCGGAATCCGCAGCGCCTGCTGGCGTTCGACGCAGGCGATGGCGGTGGCGGCGTTGGGGATCTGATGCGGCCCGATCAGCCCGGGCGGCGGCAGATCGCGCTGCCCTTGGGCGGATTCGAAGCGCATTCCGCTCGGGCTCGCTTCGGCTCGGAAGTCCTGGCCCCACACCGCCAGCGGCGCCCGCAAGTCATCGGCCCTGGCCTGCAACACCGCCATGGCCTCGGCCACTTGCGGGCCGATCGTCGCCGGCACCCCGGCCTTGAGGATGCCGGCCTTCTCGAAAGCAATCTTGGCGACCGTGTCGCCGAGATACTGCATGTGATCGAGCGAGATCGGCGTGATCGCCACGCCCAAGGGCCGCGCCACGATGTTGGTCGCATCCAGTCGCCCGCCCAACCCGGTCTCGAGCAAGAGCAGATCGGCCGGCTCGCGGGCGAAGGCCAGGAAGGCGGCGGCGGTGGTGATCTCGAACAGGGTGATCGGCTCCTCGCCGTTGACCCGCTCGCATTCCTCCAGCAGGGCCGAGAACTGCGCATCCTCGATCAGCCGCCCGGCGAGGCGGATGCGCTCGTTGAAGCGCACCAGATGCGGCGAAGTATAGACGTGAACGCGATACCCGGCGGCCTCGGCGAAGGCACGCAGGAAGGCCACGGTCGAGCCCTTGCCGTTGGTGCCGGCGACGTGGATCGCCGGCGGGAAGCGATGCTCGGGATGACCCAACCGCGCCAACAACCGCTCGATCCGCCCCAGCGACAAATCGATCGATTTGGGATGGAGCCGCTTCAGCCGCTCCAGCAGCAGGTCAGGCGCGACCATCGGCCGGCGCCGGTTCGACCGCCGCCGGCGCCGCCGCCTTGGGCCTCATCAGCAGGTCGATCACCTGGGCCAGGGTCTCGCGCAGCTTGGCGCGCGGCACCACCATGTCGACCATGCCGTGGTCGAGCAGGTACTCGGCGCGCTGGAAGCCCTCGGGCAGCTGCTCGCGGATGGTCTTCTCGATCACCCGCGGTCCGGCGAAGCCGATCTGCGCGCCGGGCTCGGCGATGGCGATGTCGCCCAGCATGGCGAAGCTGGCGGTGACGCCGCCGGTGGTGGGATCGGTCAGCACGACGATGTAGGGCAGGCCGGCCTCGTGCATCTGTTCGACGGCGATGGTGGTGCGCGGCATCTGCATCAAGGACAGGATGCCTTCCTGCATGCGCGCACCGCCCGAGGCGGTGACCGCGACCAGCGCCGCCTTGGCGGCGATGGCCCGCGCCGCGGCGGCAAGGAAGGCCTCGCCCACCGCCAAGCCCATCGAGCCGCCCATGAAGCCGAAATCCAGCGCCGCGATCACCGTCGGCTGCCCGCCGATCTTGCCCTCGGCCACCAGCATGGCGTCCTTCTCGCCCGAGCGGGCGCGCGAATCCTTGAGCCGGTCGGGATAGCGCTTATGGTCGCGGAACTTGAGCGGATCCTGCACCACTGCCGGAGTCTCGACCCGCGCATGGACGCCGTCGTCGAACAGCATGGCGAAGCGCTCGACCGCCGAAACCCGCAGATGATGGCCGCAATGCTGGCAGACCGAAAGATTGGCCTTGAGGTCGCGGGCGAAGATCATCTGCCCGCAGGACGGGCAGGTCTGCCACAGATTGCCTGGCACGTCGCGCTTGCGGTTGACCAGCGCGTTGATCCGCGGCTTGACGAAGTTAGTCAGCCAGTTCATGCCGACGCCCTGGCCACGCCCTTGGCCAGCTCCCGAACCAGGGCGGTGATGCCGGAAACGGCAGCCGCCTTGTCGGCCCCTGCCCGCTCGATCGCCTGCACCAGCGCGGTACCGACCACGGCGCCGTCGGCGACGCGGGCGATGGCTTCGGCCCGCGCCGCGTCGCGAATGCCGAAGCCGACCATCACCGGAAGCCTGGTGGCGGCCTTGATGCGCGCCACCTGAGCCCCCACCGGCGCCACTTCGGGCACGGCCGCGCCGGTGGTGCCGGTGATCGAGACGTAATAGACGAAGCCCGACGATCCGTTCAGCACCGCCGGCAGGCGCTTGGCGTCGGTGGTCGGCGTCGCCAGCCGGATCAGATCGATCTCGGCCGCGCGCAGATCGGGCAGCAGTTCGTCGGCCTCCTCGGGCGGCAGGTCGACCAGGATCAGGCCGTCGATCCCGGCCTTGGATGCCGATTGAGCGAAGGCCTTGCCGCCGCGGCGATGGATCGGATTGTAGTAGCCCATCAGAACGATCGGCGTGTCGTCGTCTTCCTTGCGGAACCGCGCCACCAGATCGAGCGTCCGATCCAGCGTCATGCCCGCCGCCAGCGCGCGCAGGCCCGCGGCCTGGACCGCCGGGCCGTCGGCCATGGGGTCGGTGAACGGCATGCCGAGTTCGATGATGTCGGCGCCGGCCGCCGGCAGCTTGCGGACGTATTCGAGGCAGGTCGCGGAATCGGGATCGCCGGCCATGACGAAGGTGACCAGCGCCTTGCGGCGTTCGGCCGCCAGTCTGGCGAGGCGTCGGGAAAGCCGTGCGCTCACAGCTTGCGCCCCAGCGCTTCGGCGACGGTGAACACGTCCTTGTCGCCGCGCCCGCACAGGTTCATCAAGACGATGTGCGGCTTGGGCAGCTTGGGCGCGATCTTCAGCACATGCGCCAGCGCATGCGCCGGCTCCAGCGCCGGGATGATGCCTTCGAGGCGCGAGCAGAGCTGGAAGGCATCCAGCGCCTCCTGGTCAGTGGCCGAGACGTATTCCACCCGCCCGACCTCGTGCAGCCACGAATGCTCGGGACCGATGCCGGGATAGTCCAGCCCGGCCGAAATCGAATGCGCCTCGTCGATCTGGCCGTCGGCGTCTTGCAACAGATAGGTGCGGTTGCCGTGCAGCACGCCCGGCTGGCCGCGGCTGAGCGAGGCCGCGGTCTTGCCGGAATCGAGCCCCAACCCCGCCGCCTCGACGCCGTGAATCCGCACCGAAGGCTCGTCGAGGAATTCGTGGAACAGGCCCATGGCGTTCGACCCGCCGCCGATGCAGGCCACCAGCGTGTCGGGCAACCGGCCCTCGGCCTGCATCATCTGCTCGCGCGCTTCCTTGCCGATCACCGCCTGGAAGTCGCGCACCATGGCGGGATAGGGATGCGGCCCGGCGACGGTGCCGATGATGTAATAGGTGTCGGCGACGTTGGTGACCCAATCGCGCAGCGCCTCGTTCATCGCGTCCTTGAGGGTGCGCGAGCCCGAAGTCACGGCGCGCACCTCGGCGCCCAGCAGCTTCATGCGGAAGACGTTGGGCTTCTGGCGCTCGATGTCGACCTCGCCCATGTAGATCACGCAGGGCATGCCGAACAGCGCGGCGACGGTGGCGGTGGCGACGCCGTGCTGGCCGGCCCCGGTCTCGGCGATAATGCGGGTCTTGCCCATGCGTTGGGCCAGCAGGATCTGGCCCATGCAGTTGTTGATCTTGTGGGCACCGGTGTGGTTCAGCTCGTCGCGCTTGAAGTAGACCTTGGCGCCGCCGCAATGCCGGGTGATGCGCTCGGCGTGATAAAGCGGCGAGGGCCGGCCGACGTAATGGGTCATGTAGCGGCCGAGTTCGGCATGGAAGGCAGGATCGGCCTTGGCCCGGGCGTAGGCCTTCTCCAACTCGAGGATCAGCGGCATCAGCGTTTCGGCGACGAAACGGCCGCCGAAGCGGCCGAAATGGCCGCGTTCGTCGGGACCGATGCGAAACGAATTGGGCGCCGCCATGAACCCCTCAGATCGCCGCCGCCGCGGCCAGGAAAGCGCGGATCAAGTCCGGGTTCTTGACCCCGGGCGCATCCTCCACGCCCGAGGACACGTCGACCGCCCGCGCTCCGCTAGCCGCCACGGCCTCGGCCAGGTTGCCGGCATCGAGACCGCCGGCCAGCATCCACGGGCAGCCGAAGCGCCTTCCCTTGAGCAAGGACCAATCGAAGCTCAGCCGATTGCCGCCGGGCAGCGCGCCGGGCAAAGTTTTAGGGGTTTTGGCGTCGAACAGCAACCAATCGGCGATGTCCTCATAGGGCTCGGTCTGCGCGAAATCCTCGGCCGCGCCGATCTTGATCGCCTTGATCACGGTGCGGCCGAGCTTGGTCCGCAGGCGCTCGACCGTGGCCGGGGTCTCGCGGCCGTGAAGCTGCAGCATGTCCAGCTTGGCGACGCGCACCGTGTCGCGGATGCGTTCGATGCCGGCATCGACAAACAGCCCGACCTTGGCGACGTGATCGGGCAGATCGCGCGTGATCTCGGCCGCCTGCTCGGGCGTCACCGCGCGCGGGCTCTTGTCGTAGAACACCAGGCCGACATAGCCGGCGCCTCCGGCAGCGGCCGCGGCGACTGCTTCGGCGGTGCTGAGACCGCAGATCTTGGCCAGGACCGGCATCGGCGTCAGTCCGCGATCTGCTCGATCATGGCGCGAGCTGCGGCCCGCGGATCGGGCGCCTGGACGATCGGCCGGCCGATCACCAGCACATCGGCGCCGGCGGCCCGTGCCTCGGCCGGAGTCATGACCCGCTTCTGATCCCCGGCGGCGGCGCCTGCCGGCCGCACCCCCGGCACCACCAGCAGCATGTCGCGCCCCAGCGCCGCCCGCAGCGGCTTGACCTCGTGCGGCGAACACACCACCCCGGCCAGCCCGGCCGCCTTGGCCAGCCGGGCCATGCGCACGGCGTGATCGGCCAGGCCGCCCTGAATGCCGCCCTCGGACAGATCGCTTTGGTCGAGGCTGGTCAGCACGGTGACGGCGATCACCCGGGACGAAGCACGCGCCGCCAGCACGGTCTCGGCCGCGGCCTGCATCATCGCCCTTCCGCCGCCGGCATGGACGGTGAGGAAGGTCGGACCCAGCGCCAGCGCGCTTTTCACGGCGCCGGCGACGGTGTTGGGAATGTCGTGCAGCTTGAGATCGAGGAACAGCGGCTGGTCGGCAGCCAAGGCACGCACGCCGGCGGGGCCTTCGGCGACAAACAGTTCGAGGCCAATCTTCAACCCGACGCCGATTCCGGCCAGCTTCTTGGCCATGCGTCCGGCCTCGGTCGCGTTGGGCAGGTCAAGGGCGACGAACAGCCGGGGCGGCGGGCGCTCGCTCATGGCAGGGTTATAGCGCCAATGCCCGCCCGGCGTCATCGTGAGCGCCGGCGTGGATCGAGCCGAGTTCGGCGGCGTCCAGCCGATACTCGCCCCCGTCGCGCAGCCGATCGCGGATCGGCGCGATCACGGCCTCGCCCTCGGCCGGCGAGGGTTCGCGCACCAGATCGGGATCGGCTGCAGGGCCGAGAATGCCGGCGCCGACGACGGCGACTTTCATGCCGCCTCCGCCACCAGCTCGGCCGCTGCCAGATCTTCGATCGCCGAGCCGACCGACTTGAACAGGGTGATTTCCTCGGCCGAGCGGCGGCCGGGATGGCGGCCGCGCGCCAGATCGTGCAGATCGGCCAGGACCGCGCCGCGCTCGATCGTGCCCGCCGCCAGCGGGGCGGTCAGATCGCCCGCCTCCGTCAGCGCGCCGCCCATGGTGTCGACGAAGATCCGGGCGCGCCTGACCGTATCGTCGTCGGCCTCGCGCATCGCCGGGGTGAAACCGCCGACCAGATCGAGATGGGTGCCCGGCTTGAGCCACTGGCCGCGGATCAGCGGCGTCGGGCTGAGCGTGGCGCAGGAGACGATGTCGGCCGTGCTGACGGCCGCGGCCAAGTCCGCGACCGCCTCGCCGCCGACTCTCGATGCCAGCTCGCGCGCGCGTTGGGCGGTGCGATTCCAGACCAGCACCCGCTTCAGGCTCGGCCGCGCCGCGCGATGGGCACGGATCAGATGCGGCGCCAACGCGCCGGCACCGACCATCAGCAGCGTCGCCGCGTCGGCGCGCGACAGGTAGTCGGAGGCCAAGGCCGATGCCGCGCCGGTGCGATGCAGGGTCAGCACGCGGCCGTCCATTACCGCCCGCACCGCGCCGGTCACGGCATCGAGCAGCAGATAGGTGCCGAGCACGGAATCCAGCCCATGCTTGCGGTTGTCGGGAAAGACGGTGACGATCTTGACGCCCATCGCGCCGCCCGGCCGCCAGGCCGGCATCAGCAGCAGCATGCCCTCGCTGGCGCCCGGCACGGCGACCGGATGGTGATGGCGCACCGGCACCGCCACTTCGGCGGCGAAGGCGGCGCGCAGCCGTTCGATCAGGGCGCGGTCGTCGAGCGCGCGCGCCACCGCCTGCGCATCGTAGAACCGCGGACCCATGTCAGTAAGGGATCGGCGGCGGGATCGGAACCGGGGCGACGCCGTCGCCGGCGCGCTTCATGGCGGCCAGCTCGCGCGCCAGCACCGCCGCCCGCGCCCGCGCCGCCACCATCCGCCACCAACCGATCGCCCCGCCGATGACGATCCCGACCGCGATCCCGCCCAGCCCCAGCGCATAGACCGGAAGTTCGAGGGACAGCGGCAGCGGATCGAGGCTGATGCGCAAGGGCGCGCGATTGGCGACGGCGAAGGCCGCGACCGAGGCCGCAAGCACGACAAAACACAGCATGCCGAGGAGCCGCATCATGGCGGCTCGCGGTCAACCGCCGGCGCTGGGGGCGGCGCTGCGCGCGGCGCCGGCCTGGGCGTTGCCGGAATTGAGGCGTTCGCGCAATTCCTTGCCGGTCTTGAAGAACGGCACCCGCTTTTCGCTGACCTGCACGGCTTCGCCCGAGCGCGGGTTGCGGCCGACGCGGGCCGGGCGGCGCTTGACCGAGAACGCGCCGAAGCCGCGCAACTCGACCCGGTCGCCGCGCGCCAGCGCATCGGCGATCTCGGCGAACACCGTGGTGACGATGCGCTCGATGTCGCGCTGGTAGAGATGCGGATTGGTTACCGCCAGATGGGCGATGAGCTCGGATTTGGTCATGGCCGGATGGATGGCGGGTCCCCTGGGTCAGCGCGAAGGGTGCCAAAGCGAGGTCAAGCCGTCAAGGCTATGTCGTTCCGGCAAAAGGACTTTTTGGGCCCGGCCGAGCATGTCCTCGAGCCAGGATTCGGCCCGGCCGCGCAGCTTGACGTCGCGCACTGGAAGTCCAACCGGCACCTCGCGCGAAGCCAGCCAGGCCCGCGCCTCGCTTTCGCCGCCCAGACCGTCGATCAACTTGTTTGCGACCGCCTGGCGGCCGGTATAGACCCGGCCGTCGGCCAGCTTGCGCGCCGCCTCGCGTTCGAGCCCGCGTCGTTCGATCAGGAGGTCGAGAAACCATTCATAGGTGTCGTCGACCAGCGCCTGGGTCGCCTCGCGCGCGCCCGGCGCCAACGGCTCGAGCGGATTGGGCTGGGCTTTGAGCGGGCTCGACTTGAAGCTCAGCGGCGTCACGCCCAGCTTGTCCAGCAGCCGCGTCACCTCGACCGTCTCCATCGCCACGCCGATCGAGCCGGTGATGGTGGTCTCGCGCGCCAGCAGATGATCGGCGGCCAGCGCGGCGAGGTAGCCGCCCGACGCCGCCACCGTGCCCATCACCGCCACCGTCGGCCGCCGTTCCGCGATCCGGCGCAGGCCGCGATAGACCATCTCGGCGCCGGTGGTGGTCCCGCCCGGGCTGTTGACGCGCAGGATCAGCGCCCGCACGGCGCGATCCTCGGCCAGCTCGGCCAGCTTCTCCTCCAGCCGTCGCTCGTCGAGGATCACGCCCTCGAGATCGAGCCGCGCGACATAAGGCCGCTCGGGCAGCGCGCCGAACTCGCTCGCCGCCACGCCGACCAGCGCCACCAGCGCCACCACCGCCGCCACGCGCCAGCGCCGCAGCCGCCGCTTGAGCCGGCGGCGGTCCAGCACGGCATCGGCGTCGAACGCCATGGCGCCAGCCGCGTCCCGCTATTCGGGCTTCTTTTCGGCCGTGTCCTTGCTGGCGCGCTTCATCGCCGGGCCAAGGATGTCGCCCAGGCTGGCGCCGGAATCGGCCGAGCCGAACTGCTCCATCGCCTGCTTTTCCTCGGTGATCTCGCGCTGCTTGACCGAAAGCATGACCTTGCGGCCGGTCTTCTCGATCTGGGTGATGATGGCGTCGAGCTTCTCGCCCTTGGCGAAGCGATCGGGCCGCTGCTCTGACCGCTCGCGCGCCAGCTCGGACTTGCGGATGAAGCCGGGCACGCCGTCGCCGAAGCTGACTTCGACGCCGTTCTCGTGCGTCGCGGTCACGGTGCAGGTGACGACGTCGCCCTTCTTGACCGCGGAAATGCCCGAGGCGAAGGGATCGGCGGTGAGCTGCTTGATGCCGAGCGAGATGCGTTCCTTGGCGATGTCGACGTCCAGCACCTTGGCCTTGACGACGTCGCCCTTCTTGTAGCCCTTGATCGCCTCCTCGCCCGACTTCTCCCAGCTGATGTCCGACATGTGCACCATGCCGTCGAGCAGCGGGTCGATGCCGACGAACAGCCCGAACTCGGTGATGTTCTTGATCTCGCCCTCGACTTCGCTGCCGGCCGGGTGCTTGGCGACGAACGCCTCCCACGGATTTTCCTGGCACTGCTTGAGGCCGAGCGAAATGCGGCGCTTCTCGGCGTCGACGTCCAGCACCATCACCTCGACCGTCTGGCTGGTGGAGATGATCTTGCCGGGGTGGACGTTCTTCTTGGTCCAGCTCATTTCCGAGACGTGGACCAGGCCCTCGACGCCGGGCTCGAGTTCGACGAAGGCGCCGTAGTCGGTGATGTTGGTGACCCGGCCGGTGAACTTGGCGCCGGCGGGGTACTTCATCTGCACGCCGTCCCACGGATCGGCCAGCAGCTGCTTCATGCCGACCGAGACGCGCTGGGTCTCGGCGTTGAAGCGGATCACTTGCACCTTGACGTTCTGGCCGATGCCCAGTGCCTCGGAGGGATGGTTGATCCGCCGCCAGGCGATGTCGGTGACGTGCAGCAGACCGTCGAGCCCGCCCAGGTCGATGAAGGCGCCGTAATCGGTGATGTTCTTGACCACGCCGTCGATGACTTGGCCTTCCTTGAGATTGGCGATCAGTTCCGAGCGCTGCTCGGCGCGGCTTTCTTCCAGCACCGAGCGCCGCGAGACGACGATATTGCCGCGGCGGCGGTCCATTTTCAGGATCAGGAAGGGCTGCTGCGAGCCCATCAGCGGGCCGATGTCGCGCACCGGCCGCAGGTCGACTTGGCTTCCGGGCAGGAAGGCGATGGCGCCCTGGAGGTTGACGGTGAAGCCGCCTTTGACGCGGCCGAAGATCACGCCGTTGACGCGCTGGTTGCCCTGGAAGGCCTTTTCCAGCTGGGTCCAGGCCTCCTCGCGGCGGGCCTTTTCGCGGCTGATCACCGCCTCGCCCAGCGCGTTCTCGATGCGCTCGAGGAACACCTCGACCGAGTCGCCGACCTGGATGTCGGCCGGCTGGCCGGCGACGGCGAATTCCTTCAGCGGCACCCGGCCCTCGGATTTGAGACCGACGTCGATCACGACCATGTCGTTCTCGATCGAGACCACCTTGCCTTCGACCACGCTGCCTTCGAGGCTTTCGGCGACGCCGAAGGATTCCTGGAGCAGGGCTGCGAAGTCGTCCTCGCGCGGGGCGACCTTGACGGCGCCGGCGTTGGCTTTGGCCATGTCTTGTCCTGTGTCTTTCGGCGCCCGAACCGACCCCATGTCGGCGCGGGCGCGATCGTCGGATTTGGATTAGGACCGGGGACCGATCCTGCCGACGACCATCTCCCAAGCTGCGGAGAGGGCCGCTTCTATAGACAAATCGCTGGTATCGAGCAAGAGGGCATCGGCCGCGGGCTTGAGGGGGGCGGCGGCGCGGTCGGAATCGCGCCGGTCGCGGGCCTCCATTTCGGCCCGTACCGCCTCGGCATCGGGCCGCTCGCCGCGCGCCAGCAGCTCGGCATGACGCCGGCGCGCGCGTGCCGCCAGCGAGGCGGTGACATAGAGCTTGGCCTGGGCATCGGGGCAGACCACGGTGCCGACGTCGCGGCCGTCCAGCACCGCCCCCGGCTTGCCGCCGGGCGGCTGAGCCGCAAAGCGGCGCTGGTAGGCGAGCAGCGCCGCCCGCACCTCGGGCATGGCGGCCACGACCGAGGACAGCTTGGCCACGGCTTCGCTGCGCAGATCGCGCGCCGTCAGATCCTCGGCCGCCAGGCTCTCGGCCACCAGCCGGGCGTCGTCGGCCTCGGGCCCCTGCCCGAGCGCCAACAGCTTGGCGGCGACGGCGCGATAGAGCGAGCCGGTGTCGAGATGGGCGAAGCCGAGCCTTGCCGCCAGCGCCTTGGCCAGCGTGCCCTTGCCGGCCGCGGCCGGGCCGTCGACGGCGATGACGATGCTGCGGCTCACGGCGCCGCCAGATCCGCGCCCAGGCCGCGCATCAGGGCGACGAAGTCGGGAAACGAAGTCGCGATCGAAGCAATGTCGTCGATCGCCACCGGGTCCCGCGAGGCCAGCCCCAACACCAAAAAGCTCATGGCGATGCGATGGTCCAGCCGCGCGGCGATGCTTGCCCCGCCGGCGGGCGGCTTGCCTTGGCCGTGGATGACAAGGCTGTCCTTGCCCTCTTCGACCTTTACCCCGCAAGCGGCCAGGCCCTGCGCCACCGCCCCCAGCCGGTCGCTTTCCTTGACCCGCAGCTCGGCCAGGCCGCGCATCTCGGTCTTGCCCTCGGCGCAAGCCGCGGCCACGGCCAGGATGGGATATTCGTCGATCATCGACGGCGCGCGCTCGGGCGGCACGATCGTGCCCTTGAGCCGCCCGTGGCGCACGGTCAGCTCGGCCACCGGCTCGCCGCCGACCTCGCGCCGCTGGCCATAGGACAGATCGCAGCCCATTTCCTCGAGCGTCGCCAGCAGCCCGGTGCGCAGCGGATTGAGCCCCACCCCCGCCACCGTCACCCGGCTGCCCGGCACGATCGCGGCCGCCACCAGCGCAAAGGCGGCCGAGGACGGATCGGCCGGAACGTCGATCGAGCGACCTTCCAATTCGGGCTGGCCGACCAGGGTGACGACGCGGCCCTCGGCCGTGTCCTCGACCCGCACCGTCGCCCCGAAATGGCGCAGCATGCGCTCGGAATGATCGCGCGTCGGCTCGGGCTCGATCACCGTTGTCTCGCCGCGCGCGTTCAGCCCCGCCAGCAGAATGGCGGACTTGACCTGCGCCGAGGGCACCGGCAGGCGATAGCGGATCGGCAGCGCCTCGCCGGTGCCGCGGATCGCGCCCGGCAGCCGATCGCCCGCGCGCAAGCGCAGCTCGGCGCCCATCGACTCCAACGGCCGCGCCACCCGGCCCATCGGCCGGCGTCGCAGCGAAGCATCGCCGGTCGCGACCGCCAGCAAAGGATGACTCGCCAGCACGCCCATCATCAGCCGCGCGCCGGTGCCGGAATTGCCGAAATCGAGCACGTCCTCGGGTTCGACCAAGCCGCCGATGCCGCGCCCCTGCACGCGCGCCTCGCCGGCGGCCGAGATTTCGACCGCGGCACCCAACGCGCGGCAGGCGGCGGCGGTGTTCAGCACGTCCTCGGCCATCAGCAGGCCGCGCACCCGCGTCTCGCCCACCGCCAGCAGGCCGAGGATCAGCGACCGATGGGAAATCGACTTGTCGCCGGGCGCCGTGACGCGGCCGACCAGCGGCCCCGAACGGCGGGCGCGAAGCGGCTGGATGCGGGCGGCGGCGGTCACGGCGCGCCTCTCTAACACGGGCCCGGGGCCAAGCGAATATTGTTTTGACAGCGGTCGGGGCTTCTGGCAAAGCCTTGCGCCGCTTCCGTCTCAAGTCAGTTCCGGAGTCCGCCCGTGGCAAAACCCGAATGGGGTCAGAAGCGTCGCTGCCAATCCTGCGCCGCCAAGTACTACGACCTCGGCAAGTCCAAGATCGAATGCCCGAAATGCGGCGTCGAGTGGCAGCCCGACGTGATCGTGCGCAGCGCGCGCGATGCCGCCAAGGCCGCGCCGCCGGTCGCCAAGCCCAAGCCGCAGCCGGCGCTGGAGACCGCCAAGATGGAGGAGGCCGCGACCGACGAGGAAATCGCCGAGGGCGACGAGGAGGAAGTTCTCGAGGACGCCTCCGACCTGGGCGAGGACGAGGACGTGGCCGAAGTGATCGACAAGCCGATCGACGGCGAGAAGGAAAAGGACGCCGATTGACCCTTTGCCCGGCGCGGCGCCGGGGCTTGAATTCGCCGACCGTCGGGCCTAGGTTCCGGCCCGACCGCGCGGGGCCATAGCTCAGTTGGGAGAGCGCTACAATGGCATTGTAGAGGTCAGGGGTTCGACTCCCCTTGGCTCCACCAGTTTTCCGAGGGCTCGGCCGGATGCGGCCGGGCCCTCGGCGCTTTTCGGATCGGTCTTCAGCCTTTGGCCAACCACTCGACCAGCTTGTCGAACGAGCCGGTCCAGCCCTCGCCGTGGTTGTCGCGCGCGCCCTTGCTGTCGAAGCGCTCGTGGCGCAGCGTCATCTCGGTGCGCTCGCCCAGCGCGCGCAGGCTGATGGTGACCAGGGATTCGTGGCCGAGCTTGCCGCTGGCCGCGTCTTCCCACGCCCAAGTGAAGACCAGCTTGCGATCGGGCACCACCTCGCGATAGACGCCGCAGACGGTGTGGGTCGCGCCCGACTCGCCGCGCATGCCGATGCGATAGCGCCCGCCCGGACGGACCTCGAGCGGGCCGACATCCGAGGTCTTGATGCTGCGCGGGCCCATCCAGGACGCCAGCGCCTCGGCCGTGGTCCAGGCGCGATAGATCGCGGCGGGCGAGGCCTTGAAGACGCGGGTCAGGACCAGGGTGCGGTCAGTTTCGGTTTCGGCCGGGGCTCGGGCGGCGGCGGTTTGGGCGGTCATGGCGGGGTCCTTCCTTCGGTGTCGTGCGTTCGAGATGTTCGGCCAGCCGATCCAGGCTTTGGTTCCAGAACTGCCGGTAGTGATCGAGCCAATCCGAGGCTTGGCGCAGCGGATCGGCGGTCAGCGCGCAGGGACGGAACTGGCCCTCGGCCGCGCGCGAAATCAGCGCCGCCCGCTCCAGCACTTTGAGATGGCGGGAAATCGCCGGCAGCGAAATGGCGAACGGTTCCGCCAGTTCGGTGACGCTGGCCTGGCCGAGCGCCAGCCGAGCCAGGATGGCGCGGCGGGTCGGGTCGGCCAGGGCAGCGAAGGTACGATCGAGATTGGGGCTCATGGCGGCACGCTTTTATTTAACCTATTGGTTAAATAGTCGCTGTGCCGCCCGTTGTCAAGCCACGGGCGCGAACACCTCGCTGGCGCCTTCGACCCCGCGCAGCGCGTGTCGGCCGAGCGAGCGCAGCAGGCCCGGCAGATAGGCTGCGACCTCGGCCGAGATCACGATCGGCTGGCCGAGCGGCTTGGCCAGAGATTCCAGCCGCGTGACGTGGTTGACCGCCGGGCCGATGACGGTGAAGTCGAGCCTGCGGCTGGTGCCGATATTGCCGAACAGCACCTCGCCGATATGGACGCCGAGGCCAAAGCGAATCTCGGGCTGGCCGGCCGCGGCACGCTTCCGATTGGTTTCGGCCACCGCCGCCTTCGCCGCCAGCGCCACGTCCAGCGCCGCTGCGCAGGCCGGTCCGTCGCCGCCCTCGCGCACCGGCAGAATTGCCAGCATGGCATCGCCGATGAATTTCAGGATCTCGCCGCCCTTGGCCGTCACCGGCTCGCCGACGGCATCGAAATAGTCGTTGAGCAGGCCGATCACCGTCTCGCGCGGCAGCGTGTCCGACAGCCGGGTGAAGTCGCGCAAATCCGCGAACCAGATCACGGCGCGGATGGTCTCGCCGTCGCCGCGCTGCACCACGCCCGACAGGATCCGCGCCCCCGCCTCGTGGCCGACATAGGCGTCGAGCAGGTTGATCGCCGTGATCCGCAGGGCGTGGATTTCGACGATCCGCGCCAGCAGCATCTGCAGCGCGTACATGCGATCGAGTTGGGCGGCGGTGAATCCGTCCGATCCGTCGGCGACCACCGACAGGGCGTCGATATGGCCGTTGCCGAAGAACACCGGCATGATGACGTAGTCGGTGGCGCCTTCGGCCTTGAGTTCCTTGAGCAAAGGAAAGCGCGGTTCGACCTCTTTCAGCCGCACCCGTACGGTCTTGCCCTGGGCGTAGACGATGGGCAGCGGGTTATCGAGATAGTCGACGTCCTTGAGGATCGAATAGGGCGCGTTATAGGCCACGACCTCCTGGCCGCGGCGCCAGAAATAGGCCGTGCCGAGGAATTCGGGCCGCGGCGAGCGGCGGAAATAGGCCAAGCGGAACAACGGAATGCCGGCCTCGACCAGGCGCTGGGCGATGCCGGCGACCAGATCCTTGGTCTCGGTCAGGAGAAAGGCCTCGGTCACCAGCCAACGCGCGATGGGATCGCCGTAATCGGTGTTGGGCATGGCAATGCGCCGGTCCATGGCCGAACGCTACGCCCAAACCGGGCAAAGGCGCAAACCCGCGCCTCGACCGCGACCGGGTTCATCGGAAATCGCGGCCGCGATTCCCCATGAACCGTGAATCGCGGTCCGGAGCGGGGTACGAGGGCATGATTCATGTGTGGACGGCTCCCGTTGGGCAAGAACTTTCGACGGCGGCGTGACGATTGGGTCAGATGCATTCATGTGTCCGGCTTGTGTCGCGCGGCATCGTGAGAGCCGCTGGCCATGATGATGTCCTGGGATCGGGTCCTCATCACGCTTGCGCGCTTGGTGGCGCGGTGAATCATTCGGGGCGTCCCGATCCTCGGCTTGACCGATCGTCATCGCGTTCGTCGCTCTCCCTTGCCCAAATGGTTGGATCGTCGTTGGCGCCGACCCGCCTTAGCCTGCGCTCGGCATGGGGCGATAGGCCTCTCCGCGCGCCATCACCGCCCAGGCGATTCGCGCCATCTTGTTGGCGACGGCGACCGTCACCAGCCGGGCCGGCTTGCGTTCG
The DNA here is from genome assembly GCA_016869515.1 of Alphaproteobacteria bacterium. Classification (GTDB taxonomy): domain Bacteria; phylum Pseudomonadota; class Alphaproteobacteria; order VGDZ01; family VGDZ01; genus VGDZ01. Next base: position 21,581 of record VGDZ01000008.1, read on the forward strand.
AGCAGTCGATTGGCCCAGAGGCTGAGGTCGTTGGTTCGGCGACCGGCGAACCGAACGACGGCAGTGGCGCCGACGACCAGGAGCTGGCGCAAATAGCGATCCCCCTTTTTCGAAATGCCGCCGAGGCGTTGCTTGCCGCCGCTCGAGTGCTGGCGCGGCGTCAGCCCCAGCCAAGCCGCGAATTGCCGCCCCGAACGAAATGCGCGTGCGTCGCTTACCGTCGCCGCCAAGGCCGTCGCCGTGATCAGGCCGATGCCCGGAACGCCCTCCAGTCGCTGACTGGCCGGGTGAGCGCGATGCCAGGCCTGGAGTTCGATCTCGATGGCGCGAACCTGCTCGCTCAGCGCCTCGATCATGCGCGCGATCAGGACCAGCGTCCGCCGCGCCAACTCCGGCAGCGCATCCGATCCGCGTTCCAGCACCGTCCAGAGATCGCGCGCCCGTTCCCGGCCCTTGGCCGCGACAATCCCGTACTCGGCCAAATGCGCCCGCAACGCCGTCACCTGCGCCGTGCGCTGACGCACCAAGAGATGTCGCGCCCGATGCAACATCACGACACTCTGCCCCTCCGCCGACTTGATCGGTACGAACCGCATCGTCGGTCGCGTCACCGCCTCGCAGATCGCCTCGGCATCCGCCGCGTCGTTCTTGTTCCGCTTCACATACGGCTTCACGTAACCGGGCGGCATCAACCGCACATCGTGCCCCAACGCCAATATCTGCCGTGCCCAATGGTGCGCGGTCGCGCAAGCCTCCAGACCGACCAAGCACGGCTCCAGGCTCCCGAACAGCTTCAAAACCTGATCCCGCCGCAGCTTGCGCCGCAGCGCCACGCCGCCGTCTGCATCGACGCCGTGAACCTGAAAAACACTCTTGGCGATATCCAGTCCGATCGTGGCAATCTTCATGGGGCGGCTCCTCTCCGTTGGTGGCCCGTGACAGCGCCACCTTGGCACAGCACGATGCCGTGGAATCGGGAGCCGTCCACCCCATCACGATCCGTCTTGAACCACTTGGTTCAAGACAAATCGATCATGCCCTAGCCTTGGATCTGCGATTGCACGTAGCCGGCGAGCTGCGCCACCAAGGCGGTCATGTCGTCGCGCAGCCGGTCGAAATTGCGCCGTTTGACGAAGGCGTCTTCGTCCATATAGAGGCCGCGGTTGATCTCGATCTGCAGCGAATGGCGCTTGCGCGCCGGATCCGAGAAGCGCCGCACCAGCTCGACCCCCTTGTAGGGATCGTTGATCTTGACCCAGTAACCAAGCTTGCGCAACGCGTTGGCGACCAATTGAGTGAATTCGGCCGAGCAGGTCGTGCCGTCGCGATCTCCCAGGACGATATCGGCGCGGCGCTTGCCGGCATCGGGCGCGCGGGCGTCGCCGACCGCGCCCATCGAATGGCAGTTGACGTGCCAGACCGCGCCGAAATGACCGTAGAGCGCCTCGTAGGAGCGCCGCATCTGGTCGTGATAGGGCCGATGGTAGCGGACGATGCGCGATTCGACTTCGGTCACGGTCAGCTTGCGGGCGTAGAGCGGCACGCTGTCCGGACCGACCAGGCGCCAGATCAGGCCCTTGCCGTCGCGGGTCTTAATCGAAGGCGAGACGGGATAGGGCCAGGGCCGGTCCAACAGCTCGGGATCGATGTCCTTCTCGTCGCGGTTGGCATCGATGTAGACCCGCGGGAACAGGGCAGCGACCAGGGTGGCTCCGAATTCGGGCGCAAGACCGAAGATCTCGTCGATGAACATGTCCTCGCCGCGGCGATAGGCCTCGGGCGGAGCCGAAGGCGAAAAATCGGCCGGGTAGGCATAACCCGAATGCGGCGAGTCGAGCAGCAAAGGCAAGGGCGCGACGCGCGGCCCGACCAGGCGCAGGACGCCGGGAATCGTTTGCTCCATGACGCTATCTTAGCCGGGCCAGGCGGCCTTGGGCATGGGGTCCATGGCGGCGATGTCGGGCAGCACCGCCGAGCCGAAACCCGGGCAGTCGAGCGAACCCAGCGCCAGCCGCCCGCCCGAAATCCGGAGCCGTACCGTACCCGATCCCGGCTCGTAGAGATCGGGATGAGCCGCAAGGAACGCGTCCTGCTCGGCGCGCGGCCGCCCGCTCATGCCGTGGACGAAATGATGGCCGTTGCGCTCGACATGGCCAAGGCCGAGATAGCCCACCAAGACCAGGTCCTGCTGCACGCACAGCCCGGCCAGCGTGGTCAGGTCTTCGGCCGACAGGAAATAGCGGTTCCGCGCCAGGCCGACGTTCCACAGATCGACCCGGGCGCGGTTGACGACGGATTTGTAGAACCCCTTGCAGGCCTTCGAGGATACGCCGCCATAACCCAGCGCGCGGGCGCGCGGGAAGGAATCGTATTCGCCGTCGGATTCGTCGATGATCACCGCCTTGGCCGCGACCAGCGCGGTGACGCTTTCGCTCAGCGCCGCCTGGCGCTTGATCGGCTGCTCGATGAACAGGATCGAATCGCACAGCCGCCGCAATGCCTTGGTCCGCGCCATCGCCCGCCACAACTCGGCCACGCCCTTGGCGTCGGCGTACTGCTCGTTGCCGTCGAGCGTGGCGTGATAGGGCCCGGATATGCGATCCAGCACCTGGGCGATGCGCGACAGCCGCGCCACGTCGCGCTCGACATCGCCGCCGACCTTGAGCTTGTAGTAACGGCAGCCATAGCGCGTCACCACTTCTTCCAGCGTCTCGGGCAGGCCGTCGTCGACCCGCTTGTCCTGATCGGCGGCGACGATCGGATCGACCATGCCGACGGTGTGGCGGACATGAATATGGTCGGCCGGGTCCAGGCCGGCGAGGAAGGACTCGAAATCGAAACCGCCGAGATCGCCGATCTCGTGATGCGGCGTCATGCCGGCGCGGTTGGCCTGCATGGCGCAGCGGAAGGACAGGCCCTCCAGCCGGCACAGCGCATCGAGCACCGCGCGATCGACCATCGCCGGGCCGAAGCTTGTCACCAGGGGCGAAAGACCTTCGCGCATGCCGGCCTGGCGCAGCGGGCGATAGTGCTCGATCGACAGGCCGAAAGCGGTATTCGCGCCCGCGGCCAGATAGGCGTCGCGGGTCAATTCGACCGCACGCCGCAATTGGGCGAAGTTCTGCGCATCGGTCAGCCCCGGGTCCTTCTCGAACCACTTCGCCGCCAGCGCCTCGGCGGCATAGCCCCAGCCCTCGCGCCCGTCGGCCAGCCGTATGCGGGCGCGCACCACCAGCTGCCGGCCATGGGTGTGGGTGACGGCACCGAAGCGGAAAGGCAGGCGCAGCACGTACGGCCATTCGTAGCCCTCGACCGCGCGCACGCTCAGCTTGGGGGCGTTCATGACAGGCTCTCCATCAGCGCCTTGACGTAGCCGGCGGCGTGGGCCGCCGCGGCCGGACCGTCGGGAACATAGTCGAACGGCTCGGCCGCGATCCAGCCGTCATAATTCCAGCGCTTGAGCGCCTGGAACAGCGGCAAGAAACGATCCCCGCCCTGCCCCGGCCCCCGCCGATTGCGGTCGTTGACCTGGACATGGGCGATCAGACCGGTCGGCAACCAGCGATCGGCCACGGCCTCCAACGGCTCGCCTTCGGTCAGGCCGGCGGCGCTGCAATCGATCATGGTCCGCAAGCCGGGGCTGCCGATCCGGCGCACGATCTCGGCGGCCTCGGCGATGCGATTGACGAAATTGGCGTCGGGCGGCGCCAGCGCTTCCAGGCAATAGGTCACGCCCGCCGCCTCGGCCGCCCGTGCCGCCAGCGCCAGGGTCTCGATCGCCCGCTCACGCGCGGCAGCGCGGTCCGCGCCCTCGGGCAAGCGGCGCTGATGCGGCGAACCGTGCACCAGATATTGCCCACCCAACTCGGCGCAAAGATCGATCAAGCGGCGCATCACGTCGCGGGTGCGATCCCGTATCGCCGGATCGGCATCCGTAATCGAAAGACCCTTGGGCGCGATCAACAGCCAATGCAGGCCGGCGACGGCGATGCCGGCATCGGCGGCTGTGCGCTTGAGCCGCGCCGCCTCGCCCGCCCCGATCAGATGCGGCTCGGCGCCCAGCGTATAGGGCGCGACTTCGAGGCCGCGAAAGCCCAGCGCTGCGGAAAACGCGCATTGCCGCGGCCAATCGAATGCGGCGATGACCTCGTTGCACAGCGCCGGCTTCACGGCCGCACCGCCTGCCCTAGCGCCGACGACCGTTCCGCTGCTTCGATTAGACGCATGATGTCGACTCCGGCATCCATCAACCCCGATTCAGGCGCACGCCGCGCCCGGACGCAATCCCGGAAATGCGCGAGTTCGGCCGCCACCACCGCCACCGGGTCGGCCGGCCAGGCGCCGACCGGCTCGCGCGCGAGTTCGGGCGGCTTGGCATCGGCCAGATGGTGGCGCGCCCGCCAGGCGGTCATGGCCTCGGCGGCGAAGTCGATCTCGAGCGCGCCCTCGGAACCGGTCACGGTCAGGCGCTTGTCGGTGATCGCGCCCGGCACCACCGCATCCGGCCAGCGCCCCGGTTGCACCAGCCCGACCTCCAATTGCGCCGCCGGCCCGTTTTCCCAGGTCAGGGTCAGCAGCGCAAAGTCCTCCAGCCCGCGGCCGGAATGATCGCGCAACACGGCGTGGACCGAACTCGGCATCCCACCGACCAGCCAGCGCATCAGATCGAGGAAATGGATCGCATCGTTGCGCAGCACGCCCGCATCCCGGCGCGCGCGCTTGAAGCCGGCGAAGCGCCCGCTCAGCGCCCAAATCCGCCCGATCGTGCCGGCGGCGATGCGTCGCTTGGCCTCGATGGCGCGGGGATGAAAGCGGAAATACATCCCCACCATGGCGACGGCGCCGCCGGCAAGCCGGTGCAAAGTCTCGGCTTCGGCGGCAGTCGCCGTCGCCGGCTTTTCGATGAAAACCGGCTTGCCGGCGGTCAGCACCTCCTGGGCCAGGGCGAAATGCGTGTCGCTGGGCCCCAGCACCGTCACCGCCTCGGCCGCGGCCAGCGCCGGACGCCAGTCCTCGAGCGCGCGGCAGCCCGCCGCCTCGGCCCGCGCCCGCGCCGCCGGATCGGGGTCGAACACCCAAGGGGCCTCGCCCAGCGCCCGCCAGGCCCGCAGATGAGTCTCGCCGAACGCGCCGTTGCCGAGCTGAAGCAGGTTCACGTCCGCGCCCAGCGCGCCGCCAGCGACCGAATACGGCTCTCTATCCCAGGCACGCGCGACAGCAGGATCGCCGCCACCAACAGCCACAGCACGATGCAGATTGGACGGGTGAAGAAAGCGGTGACGTCGCCCTCGGCCAACACCAGCCCGCGCACCAGGTTCTTGTCCAGCAGATCGCCCAGCACGATGCCCAGCACCAAGGGCGCCATCGGGAAATCGAGCTGGCGCAGGACATAGCCGATGACGCCGAAGGACAGCATCACCCAGACGTCGAACATCCGGCTGGCGATGGCGAAGGAGCCCACCAGGCACAAGACGAACACGATCGGCATGACGATCTCGCGCGGCACCAGCAGCACCTTGACCAGCGCCTTGGTCAGCACCAGGCCGTAGATCAGGATGCCGATCGAGGCCAGCAGCATCATCGCCACCACGTCGTAGACGAATTGCGGGCTCTCGATCATGATCATCGGCCCGGCGCGCACGCCGTGGATCAGCATCGCCGCCAGCAGCACCGCCGCCGGCGCCGACCCCGGGATCGCCAGCGTCAGCACCGGAATCACCGCCCCCGGCACGCAGGCATTGTCGCCGGTCTCGGCCGCCATCAGGCCCTCGATCGAGCCCTTGCCGAACTTGTCCCGCTCTTTCGAGAACCGCTTGGCCGCGGCGTAGGACGACCAGGCGGCGACATCCTCGCCCACGCCCGGCACGATGCCGATGAAGGTGCCGATCGCGCCCGAGCGGACGATGGTCCGCCAATACTGGAACACGTCCTTCAGCCTGGGGATGACGGAATCGAAAGCGTTGATGATCGCCTTCTGCTTGGGACTGCCCAGCACCGCCAGCACCTCGGCGAAGCCGAAGGCGCCGACCAGCGCCGGGATCAGCGAAATGCCGCCGGACAGGTCGGCAAAGCCGAAGGTAAAGCGGATATAGGCGTGCACCGGCTCCTGGCCGATGCCGGCGACGAACAGGCCGAGGAAGCCGATGATCCAGCCCTTGAGCGGATCGCCGCCGGTGAGGTTGCCCGAGATGACGATGCCGAACACCGCCAGCCAGAAGAACTCGTAGGAGCCGAAATCGAGCGCGACGTTGCCCAGCACCGGGGTGAACAGCGCCAGCGCCAGCATGCCGATCCAGGTGCCGAGGATCGAGCCCGAGGTTGCGATGCCCATGGCGCGGCCGGCCAGTCCCTGCTTGGCCAGCGCATGGCCGTCCAGGCAGGAGGCGGCCGAAGCCGGCGTGCCCGGAATGTTGAGCAGGATGGCCGAGCGGCTGCCGCCGTAGATCGCGCCGACATAGGTGCAGATCAGCACCAGGATGGCCTCGCTGGCCTTCATCTTGAAGGTCAGCGTGGTCATCAGCGCCACGCCCATGGTCGCGGTCAGGCCGGGCAGCGCGCCGATGACGACGCCCAGCAGGCTCGACCACAGCATGGTGAAGACGGCATCGAAGGTGGCATAGGCCGCCAGCGAGCGCCCGAAGGCTTCGAGTCCCTCGAACATCAGGGCAGCCGCACCAGGAACAGTTCCTGGAAGACGTAATGCACGCCGATCGCCACCGCCGCCGCGATCGCCAGGACCTTGACGAGGCTGCGGCGGGTGGTGCCGGCATCGCGCCACTCCTCCCAGCCCAGCACGATGAAGCTGGCGGACAGAAAGGCGAAACTCGCCAGCCAGAACGGCAGCCGGCCGACCGCCACCAGGGCAAAGGCCAGGCACAAGACCAGGGTCACCAGCATGGTGCGGAACGGGGTGCCGGCGCGCTCGAACACCGTCTCGCCCGTGCCCAGCCGATGGCCGCCCTGGCGAGTCGAGCGCCAGATCAGCGCCAGCGACAGCAGCAAGACGATGGCGCCATGGAAACTAGGCACCAGCCCCGGCCAGGTGTAGAGGCCGGTGCCGCCCGAAGTCATCGCCGGGATGCGCTGGGCCTCGGCGACGATGCCGAGGCCCAGCAGCGCGAAAAACACGCCGGCGAGAAAATCGCGCTTGGACTGACGGGTTGGAATCATGCCGAAACCGATGCCGGGCGGGTCGGATCGGCCCGCCCGGCGCTGCGGCTCACTTAGCCGGACGCGGAATGCCTACGGTCGAAGGATCGAGCTTGGCCTTGCCGGCGTCGAAGTAGTTCCACGAGATTTCCTGCACCATGGCGAAGCCGCGCTTGTGCGCCTCGGCGCCCGAGGACGGATCGAACGCCGCGCCGCGCGCGGTGGCATAGGCCCGCAGCTTGGCCGAGTTGGCGATCTTGCTCGACCACACTTGGTTCATGGTCTCGATCACCTCTTTGGGCGTGTCCTTGTGGGCCCACATGCCGAAATAATTGGCCGCGCTGACGAAATTGGGCAGCCAGTTGGTCACCGGCGGGATGTCGCCATAGCCGTCCAGCGTCAGCGGCTTGCCGGCCAGCACCGCCAGCGGACGGACCCGCTTGGCGCGGATCATCTCGGCCTGTTCCGAGGCCAGCTGGGCGGTGGCGTGGGCCTCGCCCGAGGCGACCGCGATCACCGCCGGATTGCCGCCGTCATAGGTGACGTGCTTGTACTTCATGCCGGGGTTGAGCTTGACCAGCAGTTCCATGGCGTTGTGCGCGGCCGAGCTGATGCCGGCGGTGGCGACGGGAATGCCGTCGCCGCGGGCCTTGAGCAGGTCGACGAATTCCTTGAAGTCCTTGTAGGGCGTGGCGGCGCCGACGCCGACCACCGAAACGTTGGCGATGGCGAGATAGAAATGCCAATCGGCCATGCCGGTATCGAGCAGCCCGGTGACGCGGTAGGAACCGACATCGCCGGCCGCGCCCGAGGCCCAGGTGTAGCCGTCCTTGGGCGCTTCCAGCACGCTCTTGGTGCCGATCGAGCCCGAGGCGCCGGGCTGGTTGACGACCACGAATTTCTGGCCGAGCGCATCCTCCAGCTCGCCGGCGACGACGCGGATGACCTGGTCGGTCGAGCCGCCTGCCGCCCAGGGCACGATGATGTTGACCGGCTTGGTCGGCTTCCAGTTTTGCGCCCCGGCCGGCAGCGCCAGAACCACCGCCGCCGCGGCGGCCAACAGCATGCGTGTCATGGCAATCCCCTTCGCTTGGTTGATCCGCATTGGCCTTAACTGTGCGTGGGCAGGCAAAGCCGAGTCAAGCGGCTTGCCGATTGCCGCGGGAGGAGCAATTAAGTATCAAAGGGGCAATGTCGGTCCATTTTGGTTCGCGAATTGATTCTATCGATGCGCTGCGGGCAGTTGCCGTCACCTGCGTTTTGATCGATCATCTAGTTTCGGCGGGGAGCTCGGGTACATTCGGCGTCTGCCTATTTTTTGTTGTCAGCGGATTTGTAATTCCTGGGAGTCTCGTCTCAGATCGTCGATGGACTCTGTTGCGATTTGGGATAGCTCGATTTTTTCGGCTGTATCCGGTTTACTGGATCACTTTGGCGGCAGCCCTAGCCTTCGGAGGCATCAGCCCCGGATCGATCACGTGGGAGCGTGTGCTGACCAGCATTCTCATGGTTCCACGCTTATTCGGTCAGGCCTATTTTCAGGGCGTTTATTGGACGCTCGAAGTTGAGCTGCTGTTTTACGTATTTATGGCCTGCGCGTTCGCCGCCGGGCTGTTGAGTAACCCGTCACGTGTCGAGCGCCTGATTGTCGCGATGGGGAGCGCGCTACTTATTGCCGGTTCGCTGAATGCCTGGGCCGGGATGGCGCTGCGAGTCCAACCCTTGGCCTATCTGTTTCTGATGCTTTCCGGCAGTTGGTTGCGGGTCCGCCCAGAAGCATCATGGACTAGGTCCACCCTGTGGATGGTTGGCATGATGACAATATTGGTCGCATTCCACGTCACGAACTACGTCATCGCACCGATCAATTATCCCGAAAATTATGATCCGGTCGAGCATCCGCCAGAATCGATCGAACACTTGTTCACCGCGATCTATTTCCTCTTGGAGCCACGGAATCTTAGCGGCGTCTTGATGCCGCCTTTCGTATTGTTGGTGGTGCTTCGCACGATGGAGTATCCGCCAGCATGGCTCTCCGCACTTGGCCGAATTAGCTATTCTGTCTATTTGCTTCACGTGCCGGTCGCATACCTCGTGTACGTTTCGATTCGGGAAGTCGTGCCGTCGGTCGTCGAGAGAGCGATCGGAATTGCCTCCATAATTCTCGTAAGCGCCGCGACCTATCGCTGGATCGAACGACCGACCATCGCCCTTGGCGGCCGGATTCATGCGCGACTCAGCGCAGATCACCGCCGCCAGGCGTGATCCAACCGCACCAACCGACCGAGCAGCGCCAGCAGCGCGACGGTGGCGACGATGATCAGCGTGCTGACGGCGTTGATGGTGTTTTCGAGGCTGAAACTGGCCTCGGCGTAGATCCGCACCGGCAGGGTCTGGGTCTGGGCGGTGACCAGGAAGGCGGTGACCGTGACCTCGCCGAACGAGATCAGGAAACCGATGATCGAGGCCGCCACCAGTCCGGGCGCAAGCTGGGGAAGGATCACCTGCACCAGCGTCGCCAGCCTGCCCGCACCCAAGCCCTGCGCCGCCTCCTCCAAGCCGCGGTCCAGCGCCGCGACCGAGGCGCGCAGCATCGCCAGCATGAAGGGCGAGACCATCACCACATGGATCGCCAGCAGCCCGAAAAAGGCCGGGATTTCTATGTACCACTGCAGCAGCTTGAGCATGCCCACCGCCTTGGCGATTCCAGGCAGCGCCAAGGGCAGCATCAACAGCGCCGCGATCAATTCGCGCCGGCCGAGCTTGTGCCGGGCCAAGGCGAAGGCCGCCGGCACGGTCAGCAAGAGCGCGATCGAAATGGTGGCGAAGGCCAGCTGCAGCGAGACCTGGAATGCGCCGATATAGCGCTGGTTGTCGAGCACCGCCCGATACCAGCGCCAGGTGAAGCCGTGGAACGAGGCCACCGTCGCCTGCGGCACGTCGTTGACCGAGGCCACCACCACCAAGCCCATCGGCAGCAACAACAGGCCCAGCCCGAGCGCCAGCAGCAGCCGGTAGACCCAGGGCGCCAGCGCATCCGCCGCCGCCCAACCCGACCGCGCCAGCCAGGGCCAACGCGTGCCGCCGAGATCCGTCGTCGCCCGCTGCGCCACCCACGGCGTCAACCTGGCGACGACCAGATTGACCATCGCCGTCGCCAGGATCGAGCAGGCCAGCATGATCATCGCCAGCGCCGCGGCGAAGGGATAGTTCAGCAGCGCCATCGCCTCCTGCATCACCAGCATGCCGCTGACCCAAATCTTCTTGCCGCCCAGCAGCGTCGCCGAGACATAGGCCGATGACGCCAGCAGGAAGACGACGACGATGCCCCCGCGCAAGGAAGGCAACGACAACGGCAAGGTCACGCCGAAGAAGGTCCGCGCCCGCCCCGCGCCCAGACCTTCCGCCGCCTCGACCAGCCGCCGGTCCTGGCCCTGCAGCCCGTCATAGAGCGCCATGATCATGAACGGCAGGAACACCTGGGTCAGCGCCAGCCCGACCGCGAACCAGCCGAACAGCAGCTGCACCTGACCGAATCCCAACCCGCGCAGGGCGCTGGCGAAGATTCCGCCCGGGGCCAGCAGCATCATCACGCCGAGAGACCGCACCACCACATTGGTCAACAGCGGCACCAGCACCAGCGCGATCGCCAGCGACTTCCATCGCGCCGGCACCGAAGCCAGCCACGCCGCCACCGGGTAACCCAGGACGATGCAAGCCGTCGTGACTCCAAGACCGAGCAGGACGGTGTTGACGATGATGCGGACGTAATAGGCGTCGGTCAGCAGCGCCTGGAAGTGCTCGGCCGTGAGTTCAGCCGTGATCGGCGCGAACGGCGCTCCGGCCGGTTGGAACGACAGCAGCGCCACCACCGCCAGCGGCAGGGCGAAGCCGCCCGCCAGCCACAGCACGATCGGGGCGAGGAACAGCCCCGGTCGCCCCTCGCCTGCCGACCAGGCGACCGACTCTCTCGCCCCGGACCTGGCCGCCCCGCCTGCCGGGGCGGCCGACGCCACCACGATGCCCTACGCCCCCGCGATCTCGCGCACGAAGCGCTGGGTCCATTGCGGCTGCATCTTGATGACGTGATCCCAGTCGAAGTCGACCAGGGTCTTCACCTGGGCATCGCCGATGATCAGCTTGGCGTTGAGACCGGCCGGCAGGTTGGCGTTGCGGATGGTGGGGCTGTAGTAGATCTGTTCGGCATAGGCCTTCTGGCAAGCTGGCGACAGGTGCAGGTCGATCCAGGCCTCGGCCAAGGCCTGGTTCTTGGTGCCGACGGTGATGCAGGCGAAGTTGGCGGCGATGGCTTGGCCCTCGACCGGATTGGCGATGACGATGCGCGGATTGCGCGTCTCGGCATAGTTGCGGGTGAAGCTGCCGAATTCGATCGAAGCCGCCGCCACCTTCTGGTCGAACATGCCGTAAAGCTGGTCCTGGCTCGACTGAATGGCGGCGAAAGGCTTGAGTTCGGCGATCTTGCGGAAGGCGACGTCGACGTCCTTCTCGCTGCCGCCGAAGGCCCGCGCCGTCATCAGCAGCGCGGCCGTGCCTTGCGCACCGGGATATGACGGCCAGGCGATCTTGCCCTTGAGGTCGGGCCGCCAGAAATCCTTCCAGCTGGTCATCGGCGTGGTGATGACTTCCTTGTCGTAGACCACGGTGACCGGATTGAACGCCACGCCGTAGCCGCCGATCCTGGCGACGTCGTAGAGATTGGCGAAATTCGGCACGGCGGCGGTGGGCGGTTGGGTGACTTTGTCGGCTACCGCCTGGCGGCTTTCGAAGATGTTGAGATAGATGATGTCGAAGCTGGGCCGGCCGCGCTCGGCATAGGCGCGCGAGCGGCGATCGGGGGTGCCGCCCAGCACGTAGTTGATCTTGACGCCGTATTTTTCTTCCAGCGGCTTGGCGCAATGCTCGCGGGTGATGCGCTCCTGCGCCCCGCCCCAGATGCCGACGGTCAACGTGTCGCCGCGATTGATTGCGGCGCGCACCGAGGTCGAAAGGATGGCCGGCGCTAGGCCGGCGGCGAACATCATGCCGCCGGCGTGACGGCGGGTCAGGCCGGTGCGCGAAACGGGCTTGCGGGTCATGGCGTGCCTCCTGGGTTCGGATTGCTGTCGTCGATCAGGGCGATGGCGTCGCGGCCGGCCAGCAGCCGGACTGCGGCGCCGACCGCGGGAATGCTTTCGCCCGAGGGGCGGACGACGGCGATGCGGGCGCCGTCGGTCAACGCCACTTCGCAGGCGACGCTGTCGCCGAGATAGGTCGCCGCCGCCAGCGTGCCCGGCACGCTCAGCCCGCCGTCGGCGTCGCCGCCGACGGCGCCCGCGGCAAGCCGCAGTCGCGCGCTGCGCAGCACCAGATGGCTGGCGCGGGGCGGATCGTCCGCGGTCAGCGTCACCGGCGGCAGGCCGGGGGCATGGAACCGACCGTCGCGCGCCTCGCCCGCGAACACGCTGCGCGAACCGAGAAAGGTGGCGCTGAACAGCCGGCGCGGGTGTTCCGACAGCGTGCGCGGGTCCGCTACCTCGACGGTCTCGCCGCGGTTCATCACCACCACCCGGTCGGACAGCGCCAGCGCCTCTTCCTGGTCGTGGGTGACGAACAGCGTGGTGATGCCCAGCCGGCGCTGCAGCCGCGCGATCTCCTCGCGCACCTCGGCGCGCAGGCGCGCATCCAGATTCGACAGCGGTTCGTCCAGCAGCAAGAGCCGCGGCTCGATCACCAGCGCGCGCGCCAGCGCCACGCGCTGCTGCTGGCCGCCCGAAAGCTGGGACGGATAGCGCTCGCCCAAACCCGCCAGCCCCACCAGCCCCAGCGCGTCCTCGACCTTGCGCGCGACCGTCGCGCGCTCGAGATGGCGCATGCGCAGCCCGAAGGCGACGTTGCCGGCGGCGGTCAGATGCGGAAACAGGGCGTAGTTTTGGAACACCATGCCGATCTCGCGCCGCCAGGGCGGCTCGCTGTCGATGCGCTTGCCGTCGAGCTCGATGCGGCCGGCGCCGGGTGCGACGAAGCCGGCGATCATGCGCAGCGTCGTGGTCTTGCCGCAGCCCGATGGCCCCAGCAGCGACACGAACTCGCCGCGACCGATGGCGAGATTCATGCCGCGCACCACCGGCGTGCGGTCGTAGGACTTTTCCAGGTCGACCAGTCTGAGTTCGCCCATTCGCCTGCCGAAACGCGGCGCCCTCCTCGCTCCCAAAACGCTGCCACAACCGCCTCCACCCGGCAACCCGACGCAATCCAGGATTGCGCGCAATGCGGCCCGATTGCCCGGCGACGGCCGGACGGCTAGCCTTGCGCCATGGCCAAACGCGGCATGCTCGCCTTGGGTTCGGCGCCGGCGACGGCGTGGCGGGTCTCGGCCACGGCGGTCGACATGACCCGGCCCCGGCACCGGCCGCGCAAGGTGACCGTCGCCGCCCAGCCGCAGCGCGTGACCTTCGATGCCGCGCGCGCCGCCATGATCGTGATCGACATGCAGAACGATTTCTGCTCGCCCAAGGGCTGGCTGGCGCATATCGGCGTCGACGTGCGCCCGGCGCGGGCGCCGATCAGGCGGTTGAACGGATTGCTGCCGGCGCTGCGCCGGGCCGGCATGCCGGTGATCTGGGTGAATTGGGGAAACCGGCCGGACCGCCTCAATCTCAGCCCGTCATTGCTGCATGTCTACAAGCCGAGCGGGCGCGGCATCGGTCTGGGCGATCCCTTGCCCGGCAATCGCGCGCCCGTGTTGCAGCGCGGCAGTTGGGCGGCGGCGATCGTCGACGGCCTCGAGACCGATCGCCGCGACATCCATGTCGCCAAGTACCGCATGAGCGGATTCTGGGACACCGAACTCGACAGCATGTTGCGCAATCTCGGCGTGACGACCTTGCTGTTCGGCGGCGTCAACGCCGACCAGTGCGTGCTGTGCACGCTGCAGGACGCCAATTTCCTGGGCTATGACTGCCTGCTGGTCGAAGATTGCACCGCCACCACCTCGCCCGGCTTCTGCCTGGAGGCGACGCTCTACAACGTCAAGCAGTGCTTCGGCTTCGTCACCGATTCGACCGCGTTGCGGCGAGGCTTCGCCCGGCGATGACTGCGCCGGCGGTGCACAAGGCGATGGCCGATTGTCCGGCCTTCCGCATCTCGCCGCGCGACACCAATTACTTCGCGCTGGTGTTCGATCCCCAGGGCGAGGAGGTCGATCTGGTCTGCGTGGTCGAAATCTTCCAGCAAGGCGGCAAGACCCCGCCCAATGTCCATCAGCGCGCCGAGGAGATGTTCTTCGTGCTCAAGGGCGAGGGCGTCGCCAGCTGCGGTGGCACCGACACGCCGATTCGGGCCGGCGATGCGCTTTTGCTGCGCCGCGGCCAAAGCCACGTCATCGCCAACACCGGCACGGGCAAGCTCTATACGCTGACGGTGATGGTGCCGAACGAGGATTTCGCCGAGCTGATTCGCAAAGGCACTCCGGTCGCGCTCGATGCCGAGGATCGGGCGGTCATCGCCGGCCTGCACCGCGGCTGATTCCGCGCTCGGCGGCGTAGAGCGCCAAGGCGACCCCGCCCAGGATTCCGACCGACGCCAGCAGCAACCGCATCGACAGCGCCTCGCCGATGAATGCCACCCCGCCGGCGGCGGCGATGGCCGGAACCGTGAGTTGGACGAAGGCGGCGCTGCTGCGCGGCAGGTGCGGCAGCACGCTGTACCACACCGCATAGCCCAGGCCCGAAGCCGCCGCGCCCGAAGCGACGGCATAGGTGAAGCCCGCCGGGCTGGGCGCTTGCCAGACGATGCCGACCGCGGCGACGGCCAGCGCTACCGGCAGGCAGCGAATGAAGTTGCCGGCGGTATCGGCCATGGGCGCGCGCGAACCGCGGCCGATCAGCGAGTATCCCGCCCAGCACAGCCCGGCCAGCGCCATCAGCCCCGCTCCCAACGGATCGGGCGCGCTCAGTCCCGGCGACAGCAGATAGACCAGGGCGACAAAAGCGACGACGAAGCCCGCCCAGCCCAGGGCCGGCGGACGCTCGCCGCGCCGGATGGCCCAGATCAACATGCCAGCCTGGACTGAGGAGAACAGGATCAGCGCCCCCGTACCTGCGTCCAAAGCGAGATAGGCAAGCGAGAAGGCGATGGCATAGCCGAACAGCGCCGCGGCCCCGGCCCAACTGCCGGCGATGGCGCGGCCCGGCCGCCAGTCGCCGCGCAGCCAGAGGATCGCGCCCAGGGCCAGCGCGCCCGAAACCATGCGCAAGCCGGTATAGCCCAGCGCCTCGGCTTCGCCCGTGCCCAGCGCCAACCGCGCCAGCACCGAATTGGCGGCGAACGCCACCATGGTCAAGGCGGTCAATGCCGCCACGCGCGCAAAGGCGTCGCTCACGAACCGATCCAAGGTCGCGGGGGTGCGGTGGTGGGCGCTGTAGGGATCGAACCTACGACCCGCTGATTAAGAGTCAGCTGCTCTACCGACTGAGCTAAGCGCCCGTACCGACCGGGGCCGGGCATATAGCAAAGCCGGCCGGGCTTGTCGATGGCCGCGCCGCGGCGCCCGGCAGGCGGGCCGCTCAGGTGCCAAGCGGCGCCTCGCGGTGGATATAGGCGCCGATCAAGAGGCCGAACCCGGCCATCAGCGTCAGCATGGCCGAACCGCCATAGGAGATCAGCGGCAGCGGAATTCCCACCACCGGCAGCACGCCCATCACCATGCCGATGTTGACGAAGACATAGATGAACATGATGTTGACGATGCCCATCGCCACCAGCCGGCCGAACTGGTGGCGAATGCGCACGGCCAGCGCAAAGCCGTAACCCAGCACCGCGGCATAGAGCAGCAGCAGGAACACCCCCCCGACCATGCCCCATTCCTCGGCCAGCATGGTGAAGATGAAATCGGTCTGCTTCTCGGGCAGGAAGTTGAGGTGGCTTTGCGTGCCCTGCATGAAGCCCTTGCCGAAGATGCCGCCCGAACCCAGCGCGATCTTGGACTGGATGATGTGATAGCCGGCGCCGAGCGGGTCGCTCTCGGGATTGAGGAACATCAGGATGCGGCGCTTCTGGTAGTCGCGCAGCCGCTCCCACAAGAACGGCATCGCCGCCAGCGCGCCGGCAATGACAAGCGCGAACTTCCACATCCTGACCCCGGCCAGATAGAACATCGCGCCGCCGCCCAGCACCAGCGTCAGCGCAGTGCCGAGATCGGGCTGCTTCATCACCAAGATCGCCGGGGCGAACACCATCAGGAGGGGCGGGATCAGGTAATGCGGGCGCGCCACCGCCTCCAATGTCAGGCCGTGAAAGTAGCGCGCCAGCGCCAGCACCATGGCGATCTTCATCAGCTCCGAGGGCTGGATGTTGACCGGCCCCAGGTCCAACCAGCGCTGCGCCCCCATCGCCGTGGTGCCGATGGTCTCGACCGCGACCAGCAGCAAGAGCCCCACCCCGTAGATCGCATAGGCAAAACGCAGCCAGATGCGGAAATCGGTCAGCGCCACCACCACCAGCGCCGTCAATCCGACGCCGAAGCGAAGCAGTTGCCGATCCGCCCAGGGCGAGAAGCTGCCGCGACCGGCGGAATAGAGCGTCGCCACCCCGATCGCCACCAGCGCGGCCAGCAACAAGAGCATCAGCCAACGAAACCCCAAGATGCGCTGGCCGAAAGTCAGGTCGCCGTCGCGCGTGCTCAGGCTGCGCCGCACCCGGCCGAGATCGAGCGCCATCTCACGCGCTCCTTTCGCCGGGGCCGCGACGCGAGGGATCGCGCTTGAGGCATTCCATCATGATGTCGCGCGCCACCGGCGCCGCCGCACCCGAGCCCGAGCCGCCATGCTCGACCAGCACCGCCACGGCATAGCGCGGCGCCTCATAAGGCGCATAGCCCACGAACAGCGCGTGGTCGCGCTCGATCCACGGCTTCTCCTCGTTCTTGCGCATGCGCCCGGTGCGTTCCTGCTTGGAGATGCGGCGCACCTGCGAGGAGCCGGTCTTGCCGGCAAAGGCCCAACCGGCCTGGGCGATGCGCGAGCGCTTGGCGGTGCCGAAATCGCCGTTGACTACCCGGAACATGCCGTCCTGGACGATCTTGAGCTGGGCGGGATTGACGCCCAAGGCGGGCGCCGGCGGCAGCGCCATGGCCTCGCCGCCGATGTCGAGCAGCAACCGCGGCCGCACCGCCAAGCCGCCATTGGCGATGCGCGCCGCCATCACGCACAGTTGCAGCGGCGTCGACAGGACGAAGCCCTGGCCGATGCCGGCGTTGAAGGAATCGCCGGGCGTCCAGGGCTGGCCCTGCGCGGTCTGCTTCCATTGCCGGGTCGGAATCAGGCCCGGGCGCTCGCCCGGAAGGCCGAGTTGATGGGAATGGCCGAGGCCGAATTTGTGGCAGATGGCGGCGATGCGGTCGGGTCCGACGCGACGCGCCAGTTCGTAGAAATAGCAATCGCAGCTCTGTTCCAGCGCTTCGGCCATGCGCAGCGCGCCGTGCCCGGGTTTGCGCTTCCAGCAATGGAACTCGATCGGCCCCAGCTCGATCGAGCCGGTGCAGGGCAGCCGCGTATCGGGCGTGACGACTCCGGCGTCCAGCCCGGCCAGCGCGGTCATCATCTTGAAAGTCGAGCCCGGCGGATACTGGCCGGCGATCGATTTCGACACCAGCGGCGCCAGCGGATTCGACACCAGCTCCTGCCAGGCCCGCTGCGTCAGGCCGGTGTTGAACGCCGCCGGGTCGTAGCCCGGCACCGACAGCAGCGTCAGCAGATCGCCGGTGTGCACGTCCATCACCACCGCCGACGCGCTCTCGCCGTCCAGCCGTTCGGCGGCGAAACGCTGCAGGGTGGCATCGACGGTCAGGGCGACGTCGGCGCCGCGCTGGCCGTCGTCGCGCGACAGCTCGCGGATGGTGCGGCCGAGCGCATTGACCTCGACCCGGCTGCTGCCGGCCTTGCCGCGCAGCGCGATGTCCTGCAGGCGCTCGACGCCGTTCTTGCCGATGCGGAAGCCGGGCAGTTCCAACAGCGGCTCGCCGGTGAGGTCAGCCTCGGCCACCGGCGCGACATAGCCGATCAGGTGTGCGAAGGCCTCGCCCATCGGATAGCCGCGGGTCTCGCCGATGTCGGGCTGCACGCCCGGCAGATCGGGGGAATGCAGGTTGACCGCCGCGAACTGCTCCCAACTCAGGTTCTCGGCCACCGTCACCGGCAGGAATTTGCGCTTGCGCCGCACCTCGCGCAGGATGCGCCGCTCGTCGTGCTCGGCGATCGGAATGGCGCGGCGCAGCGCCGCCAGCACGCGTTCGACGTTGCCGGCGGCTTCGGGGATCATCAGCACGCGCAGGTTCTGCTTCGAATTGGCCAGTTCCTCGCCGAAGCGGTCGACGATCCGCCCGCGCACCGGAGGCAGCAGCCGGATCTGGATGCGATTCTCGTCGGCCAGCACGGCGTACTGGTCGCTCTCGACCACCTGCAGATAGTACATGCGGCCGATCAAGACGCCGAACAGCGCCGCCTGGCCGCCCATCAGCATGGCGGCCCGGCGCGTGAATACGGTCTGCCGCGTCGCGTCGTGACGCATCGGCGATCAGCTTTCCCGCAACAGGCTCAGCTGCGCCCGTCCCAGCAGCAGGAACAAGGGCGGATAGAGCGCGACGGTCAGCAGCGACTGGACCGCGCTGGCGCCGGCCGGCATCGGCGCGCCGCGCACCAACGAGGCCATCGTCCACTCCAGCAACGACACTGCCACCATCACCACCGCGAACCCGGCCCAGCCGGTGACGAAGGAATCGCCCGACAGCACGCGGCGCTGGCTCGAGGCATAGCCCGCCAGCAGCACGAAGACGAAGGCATAGAGCCCGACCAGCCCGCCCGAGGCGAGATCGAGCATCAGGCCGATGGCGAAGGCCGCCCAGGGCGGCAGCAGATCGGGCCGGAACACGCTCCAGTAATGCACCGCGATCGCCGCCAACAGCGGCGTGATCCGCGTCAGTCCGCCGACGTCGATCGGCAGCAGGCCGACCATGCCCAGCAGCAGCGTCGACAGCGCCGGAATGGCGCCCCCCGCCAGCCGGATCGATCTGCGCCCAAGCGCGCCCAGCATGGCGCCCTAGCGCGTGACCGCGGTCTGACCGTCGCGCCCGCCGGCACCGCCGACCCGCGGCGGATCGTGCTGCAGCACACGGACGAATTCGAGCAGCGACAGATCGGCGAACAGGGCTACGCGCGGATCCCCCGGACCGAGCGAGGCGATCACGCCGACCGGCAGGCCCGGCGGCAACACGCCGTCATGGCCCGAGGTGACGATCCGCTCGCCCACCGTCGGCCGCGCAGCCGACGCGAGGAACACCAAGCGCGGCTGGCCGCTGTTGTCGCCGGCCAGGATGCCGCGGTAACGGCCGTTTTCGAGCATGATCGGCACGCGGCTGTTGAGATCGCTCAGCAGCAGGATGCGCGAGGCGCGCTCGCCGACCTCGACCAGCCGCCCCACCAGACCCTCGCCGACGACCGCGGCATTGCCCGCCTTGAGCCCGTCGCGGCCGCCCGCACCCAGCAGCAGCGTGCGCACGAAAGGCCCGCCGGAATCGCCCACCACCCGCGCGGTGACGAAGCGCGGGCCGGCTTCGCCGCGCACCGCCAGCTGCGCGCGCAGGGCCGCGTTCTCCTGTTCGAGCTTGCGGGCCACGGTCTGCCACTGGCGCAAACGATCGTTCTCCTCGGTCAGGCGGGCATTTTGGCGCCGCACCTCGACCCAGGCCCCGGCCTCGGTCGCAACCCGCCTGGCCGTGACCACGGGTTGAGACATCGCCTCGATCGCCGGCACCGCCAAATCGGTGAACTCGATCCGCAGCCGCTCGACCGCGGCGTTGTCGATCCGATCCAGCACCATCAGCGTCGCCGCCGTCGCCGCCAGCAAGCCGATCCCGACCCCGCCGGTCAGCAGGCGTCGCGCCCGGCCGATCGCCTTGGCGGACAAGCCGCGGGGAGGTGCCATCGCGGTTCCTCGGCGCGCGCCTCAGGCCCGCCTAATAGGCCTGATAGAGCACGTGGCGCAGCGTCTTCATGTCCTCGAGCGCCCGCCCGGTGCCCAGCGCCACGCAGGACAGCGGTTCGTCGGCGATCGACACCGGCAGGCCGGTCGACTGCCGCAGCACCAGATCGAGATTGCCCAACAGCGCACCGCCGCCGGTCAGCACGATGCCCTTGTCGACCAGATCGGCCGCCAGTTCGGGCGGGGTGTGTTCGAGCGCCACCTTGACCGCCTCGACGATCTGCCCGACCGGCTCGGACAGCGCCTCGGCGATCTGGCGCTGGCTGATGACGATCTCCTTGGGCACGCCCGCGACCAGGTCGCGGCCCTTGATGTCCATGGTCAGGCCGTCGCCGTCCTCGGGCATCGCCGCCGAGCCGATCTGCTTCTTGATGCGTTCGGCCGAGGCCTCGCCCACCCACAGATTGTGGTTGCGGCGGATATAGCCGCTGATCGCCTCGTCCATCTTGTCGCCGCCGACCCGCACCGAGCGCGAATAGACGATGCCGCCGAGCGAGATCACCGCCACCTCGGTGGTGCCGCCGCCGACGTCGACCACCATCGAGCCGGTGGCCTCGGTCACCGGCAGGCCGGCGCCGATCGCCGCCGCCATTGGCTCTTCGATCAGGAACACCTTGCGCGCGCCCGCGCTCTCGGCCGATTCCTGGATGGCGCGGCGTTCGACCGGGGTCGACCCCGATGGCACGCAGACGATGATCTGCGGGCTGGCGAAGCCGCGGCGATTGTGGACCTTGCGGATGAAGTGCTTGAGCATCTCCTCCGCCACCTCGAAATCGGCGATGACGCCGTCGCGCAAGGGGCGGATGGCCTCGATGTTGCCCGGGGTCTTGCCCTGCATCATCTTGGCCTCGTCGCCGACCGCCAGCACCTGCTTCTTGCCCTTGTGGTTGATGATCGCCACCACCGACGGCTCGTTGAGGACGATGCCGCGGCCCTTGACGTAGACCAGCGTGTTGGCGGTGCCGAGATCGATCGCCATGTCGCTCGACAGCATGCCCAAAAGCCCGGTGAACATCCTCGACCTCCTTGGCGTCCGGGACGGGCGCGACCCAGGCCGCGCCCGCCGCCGTCGCC
The DNA here is from genome assembly GCA_016869515.1 of Alphaproteobacteria bacterium. Classification (GTDB taxonomy): domain Bacteria; phylum Pseudomonadota; class Alphaproteobacteria; order VGDZ01; family VGDZ01; genus VGDZ01. The sequence continues at coordinate 42,839 of VGDZ01000008.1, forward strand.
GACCCTAGCTGCCCGCGCCCATCGCCATCGCCGGCGGCGCGGTCTTCTCGCGTTTGACCATCAGTTTGTTGAGCGCGTTGACGTAAGCCCGCGCCGAAGCCACCAGCGTGTCGATGTCGGCACCCTGGCCGTTGACCGATTTGCCGTCTTCCGACAACCGCACCGTGACCTGCGCTTGGGCGTCGGTGCCCTCGGTCACGGCGTGGACCTGGTAGAGCTGCAGCGTGCCGCGATGAGGCACCAGGCTCTTGATGGCGTTGAAGGTGGCGTCGACCGGGCCCGAACCGGAGGCGGTGGTCTTGCGCACCGCGCCGTCGATCTCGAGCTCGAGTTCGGCGGTTTGCGGGCCCTTCGAACCGCACACCACGCCCAGCGAGACGAAATGCACCCGATCGGCGGCGCGGCTCATCTCCTCGTCGACCAGGGCGACGATGTCCTCGTCGTAGACGTCCTTCTTGCGGTCGGCCAGGTCCTTGAAGCGTCGGAAAGCCTCGTTCATGGCGTTGTCGCCCACCGCCAGCCCGAGTTCGTCCAGCTTCTTGCGGAAGGCGTGGCGGCCGGAATGCTTGCCCATCACCAACTTCGACTTGTTGAGACCGATCGATTCCGGGGTCATGATCTCGTAGGTCTGGGCGTCCTTGAGCACGCCGTCCTGGTGGATGCCGGCCTCGTGGGCGAAGGCGTTGGCGCCGACGATCGCCTTGTTGGGCTGCACCACCATGCCGGTGATGCCCGACACCAGGCGCGAGGCCTTGGTGATCAGCTCGGACTTGACGCCGGTGGCGAAGGGCGCCACGTCATGGCGCACGCGCAGCGCCATCACGATCTCCTCCAGCGCGGCGTTGCCGGCGCGCTCGCCGATGCCGTTGACGGTGCATTCGACCTGGCGCGCGCCGTTGGCGACGCCGGCCAGCGAATTGGCCACCGCCAGGCCGAGATCGTTGTGGCAGTGGGTCGAGACCGTGGCCTGGTCCAGGCCCGGCACGCGTTCGATCAGGCGGCGGATCAGCGATCCGAACTCGGCCGGCACGGCATAGCCCACCGTGTCGGGGACATTGATGGTGCGGGCGCCCGACTTCAGCGCCGCCTCGATGCAGCGGCAGAGGAAGTCGAATTCGCTGCGGGTGCCGTCCTCGCAGCTCCACTCGACATCGTCGGTGAAGCGGCGCGCATGCGCGACGCTGGAGGCCACGGTTTCCAGCACCTGCTCGGGCGTCATCTGCAGCTTGACCCGCATATGCAGGGGCGAGGTGGCGATGAAGACGTGGATGCGCTTGCGTTCCGCGGGTTTCAGCGCCTCGGCGGCGCGGTCGATGTCCTGGCGGCCCGAGCGGGCGAGGCCGCAGATCGTCGGCCCCTTGATCTGCTTGGCGATCAGGTTGACGGCCTCGAAGTCGCCGTTGGAGGCGATCGGGAAGCCAGCCTCGATGATGTCGACGCCCATCTGCGCCAACACCTCGGCCACCCTCAGCTTCTCTTCGAGGTTCATCGACGCGCCCGGGCATTGTTCGCCGTCGCGCAAAGTGGTGTCGAAGATCTTGACTCGATTCTGGTCCTGGCTGGTCATGACTGCGTGTCCTTGTCGCGGGAGTGCTGCCGGTGCGGGCGATCGCCCATTTCGACCCCTAAGCGCTCGCGCATGTTCGGCGCGCCTCGCTCAGGGGCGAATAAGCAGCAGCAGACCGTCGATCAGGCCCAGCGAAAAAGGCACGATTCCAGCCGCGATCCGAACGCTGCGATCGCGTGGCGACAGGGTCTCGTTACGACGAACCGTCATTGGGGTCGTGCCTTGCCGCGGGTTTTACCGGCTATTTCCTGGCTTGGCAAGGGGTTGGACGGTTTTCTTCGTGGTTTTCAGGGGCTTAGGCCGGAACCTGGAGATTGACATTGCAGCCTTGAACCATAGGTTGGCGCCTGACCAGCGGGACCCGACGACATGAACCCACGCATCGCCCAAGGCGGCAAGGCGATCTACGGCGCGCCGCTCGGCATCTTGATGCTGGAGGCGCGCTTTCCCCGCATTCCGGGCGACATGGGCAATGCGGCGACTTGGCCGTTTCCGGTGCTCTATCGCGTGGTTCCCGGCGCCAGCCCCAAGCGCGTGGTGCTGGAAGGCGCGCGCGGCCTGTTGCCCGATTTCGTCGCCGCGGCCGAGGATCTGGTCCGGCTCGGCGCCGAGGCCATCACCACCAATTGCGGCTTTCTGTCCCTGTTCCAAGCCGAGCTGGCAGCGCGGGTCAAGGTACCGGTAGCGACGTCGTCGCTGTTGCAAGTGCCTTGGGTCCAGGCGCTGCTGCCGCCCGGACAGCGCGTCGGCGTGCTGACGGTCTCGGCGGCCACGCTCACGCCCGAACACTTGCGCGCGGCCGGCGTGCCGCTGGACACGCCCATCGCCGGCACCGAGCGCGGCCGCGAATTCTATCCGGTGCTGATCGAGGGCCGCAGCCAACAGATGGACATCGCTCTGGCCGAAGCCGACATTCTTGCCGCCGGGCGCGACCTGGTCGCGCGCCATCCCGAGATCGGCGCAGTGGTGCTGGAATGCACCAACATGCCGCCCTATGCCGCCGCGCTGCGGGCGGCGATCGGCCGGCCGGTCTACGACATCTATTCGATGATCGCCTGGTTCCAGCAGGGCCTTCGGCCGCGGCGCTTTGCCTTCGACTGAGGTCTATTCGAAACCGCAGGCCGCGCGCGCGGTAGCGGTGTCCTTGCCGCTCAGCCAAGCCACCAGCCGCCGCGCCAGCTCGGGCGTGGTGGATGCCGTGGCGACCGTGGCGACGTAAGTCGTCTCCAGCGCGAAGGGCGGCGGCAAGGCTCCCACCATCGCCACGCCCGGCGTGGCCAGGATCTCGGTGACTTGGGTGCAGCCGACGGCTCGCGGATCGGCTTCCGCCGCCAGCGCCCGCATTGCCGTCATGCCGTTGGGGTGCGGGCGCAAACGCGCCGCAAGCGAGGCGTAGAGCCCAAGCTGCCTGAGCACGCCCGCGAAATGGATGCCGGCGGTGGCGCGCACCGGATCGGGCAGATGGATCGCACTGGCAGAGGCCAGCAGCGTTCGAAGCTGCTCGCTGTCCGAGATAGCCGGCTTGGCCGCGCCGGCCGGGGCCGCGATCGCCGTCCGCACCCGCCCCAACACCCCCGCCTCGCCCGCGGCCGCGCGGCCCTCGCCCTCCAAGGTCCGGATCAGTTCGGCGGTCAGCACCAGCACGTCGCAGGGCGCCCCTGCGGCCAGCGCCTCGCGCATCGCCCCGACCGCGCCGAAGCGGCCCGCAAGCACGATGCCCGCCATGCGCTCGAACTCGGCGCCCAGCCGGCCGAACAGGCCCTCGGCCGCGCCGCCGCTCAGAACATGCAATGCCATGCCGACTCCCGGGCGAAGATTAGCCTCGGCTCCGGCTGCGACAAAATAGGTATTGACGTACCTATTTTAGTATTTAAGGCTGATCCGGACCAGAACCAGGGAGAGCGCGATGAAAAGCTCGCTTGCCGCCGGCATCGCCACCAGCCGCCGCATCACCGTCGACCGCGACCGCACCATCGGCTTCATGGGCGAGGAAGGACGGGTCTATGCCACGCCGATGCTGGTGCGCGACATCGAGCAGACCTGCCGCGACTTCCTGCTCGAACATCTCGATCCGGGCGAGGATTCGGTCGGCACGCGGGTCGAACTCGACCACCTCGCGCCGACGCTGATGGACATGTGGGTCGAAATCGCCGTCACCGTCGCCGAGGTCAAGGGCCGGCTGGTGAGCTTCGAGATCGCCGCCAAGGACGCGCTCGACCCGGTCGGCAAGGGCCGCCACATCCGCTTCGTCTCCGACGTCGCCAAGACCAAGGAGCGGCTCAAGGCCAAGGCCGCCAAGCTCAAGGCCGCGGGCTAGCGCCATGTCGGCCGCCCCGGAACGAAGCCAGGTTCCGGTCTATTGCTATCAGTGCGTCGCCGGCCCCGATCTGCTCAAGGTCGAGGTGGCGGGCGACGTGGCGTTGCGGGTCGCACCCAATTTCGATTGCGCCGCCGAGCACCCGGGCGGCGGCAAGGTCTGCGTCAAGGCCTATGGCCTGGTGCAGAAGACCTACAATCCGCACCGCATCCGCCAACCGATGATGCGCACCAATCCGCGCAAGGGGCGCGACCAGGACCCGGGCTTCGTGCCGATCTCCTGGGACGAGGCGCTGACGCTGGTGGCCGACCGGCTGCGCGCGGTGCGCGAACAGGGCCTGGTCGACGAGCGGGGCTATCCCAGGCTTGCAGCCTCGTTCGGCGGTGGCGGCACGCCGACCCAGTATATGGGCACCTTCCCCGCCTTCCTGTCGGCCTGGGGCCCGGTCGATCTCGGCTTCGGCTCGGGCCAGGGCGTCAAGTGCTACCACTCCGAACATCTTTACGGCGAGCTTTGGCATCGCGCCTTCATCGTCTCGCCCGACACGCCGCTGTGCCGTTTCGTGCTGTCCTTCGGCAACAACACCGATGCCTCGTCGGGCGTGGCCGGCGTGGCGCGGCACGCCGAGGCTCGCGCCCGCGGCCTGCGCCGCATCCAGATCGAGCCGCATCTGTCGATCTCGGCCGCGCTGGCCTCGGAATGGGTGCCGATCCGGCCCAAGACCGACGCGGCTTTTCTCTACGCCATGCTGCATCGCATTCTGATCGAGCGCGATTGGCGAATCTGCTGCGATCTGCCTTTCCTCGGACGGGACACCAACGCGCCCTATCTGGTCGGACCCAACGGCTATTTCCTGCGCGACCCCGAAAGCAAGAAGCCGCTGGTCTGGGACCAGAACGGCGGCTGCACCCGGCCGCAGGACGCGCCGATCGGCCGCCCGCTGCTCGACGGCACGGTTCGCGCCGGCGGCGTCGAGATCGGGCCCGACGGCCAAGTCTGGCGTCATGAAGAGGTCGAGGTTTCCACCGCCTTCCGCAAGCTGATCGACCATCTGCGGCCCTACTCTCCGGACTGGGCAGCGGCGGAATGCGAGGTTCCGGCCGACACCATCCGCCGCATCGCCGACGAGTTCGTCACGCAGGCCCGGGTCGGCGAGACCGTCGTCATCGACGGCGTAACGCTGCCCTACCGGCCGGTGGCGGTGATCCTGGGCAAGACCGTCAACAACGGCTGGGGCGGGTTCGAGGCCACCTGGGGACGGACGCTGCTGGCCTGCCTGGTCGGCGCGCTGGAAGTGCCGGGCGGCACGCTCGGCACCAACGTCAAGCTCAACCGGCCGGCCGACGATCGCCACGCCACCGTCACGCCGACCGCCGACGGCTTCATGGCCTATCCCTTCAACGCCACCGACCGCGCGGGCTGGCAATCGAAGCCGCATATCCGCAACGCCTATCGCACGCTGGTGCCGCTGGCGGCCAATTCGGCCTGGTCGCCGGCGCTGGGTCCGGCGCACCTGCCCTGGCTGTTCCTGAAGGCACCGCCCGAGCGGTGGCCGGCGCCGACGCGGCCGGCAGTGTGGTTCTGCTATCGCACCAATCCGGCGATCTCGTTCTGGGACACCGAAGCCGTGGCCGAACGCATCGCCGAATTCCCCTTCGTCGTCGCCTTTGCCTACACCCGCGACGAGACCAACCACATGGCCGACATCTTGCTGCCCGAGGCCGGCGACCTCGAGGGCCTGCAGCTGATCCCGATCGGCACCACCAAGTTCATCGAGCAGTTCTGGACCCGCCGGGGCTGGGCGATCCGCCAGCCGGCAGGCGCTTCGCCGGTCGACTGCCGCGACATGACCGACATCGCCACCGAACTGGCGCGGCGCCTCGGCCTGCTCGAAGCCTACAACCAGGCCATCAACCGCGGCGCCGCCGGCGTGGCGCTGAAGGGCGAGGACTACGATTACGGCCTCGAGCCGCATCTGCTTCACGACCGCGACGCGATCTGGGACCGCGCCTGCCGCGCCGCCAGCCACGCCCTGACCGACGGCAAGCAGGTCCGCGACCTGGCGTGGTTCAAGGCACATGGCGCCATGACCGTACCCTTCCCGCAATTGCGCTGGTATCTCTACCCGACGCTCAAGGCCAAGGGCCTGCGCTTCGAATTGCCCTATCAGGAGCGCCTGCTGCGCCATGGCAGCGAGCTTGGGAACCGGCTGCACGAAAGCGGCATTGCCTGGTGGGACAAGCAGTTGGGCGAATACCAGGCGCTGCCGGCCTATAAGCGCTTTCCCGAGATCTTCGTCGAATACGCCCGCGAGGTCGGGCGCGATCCGGCCGAGTTCCCGTTCTGGGCGCTGACCGCGCGCAGCATGCAGTATTCCTGGGGCGCCAATGCCGGCCTGCCGCTGATCGACGAGATGGCGCGCAACATCGCCGGCCATTCCGGCGTGATCGTCAATGCCGACACCGCGGCCAAGCTTGGCATCGCGGAGGGCGATCCAGTCGAGATCGAATCCGTGGTCGGTCGCACCCACGGCCATGCCACGCTGCGCCAGGGCATCCGCCCCGACACCATCGTCATGATCGGCCAGTTCGATCATTGGGCGATGCCGGTGGCCAAGGATTTCGGCCGCGCCAGCCTCAATCCGCTGATGCCGATGGCGCTGTCGCTGACCGACGCCACCGGCTCGGGCTCGGACACGGTGCGCGTCGCGCTGCGCCGGGGCAGCGGGCCAAGGCGCGCCGAGCCATGAGCGCCGTGGCCGCGACCCGGCGCTGGGGCATGGCGATCGATCTCGATCGCTGCGTCGGCTGCCAGACCTGCGCCGTCGCCTGCAAGCACGCGAACGACACCCCGCTGGGCATCCAATGGCGGCGGGTGCTGGACGTGGAGCTGGGCAAGTTCCCGGACGTGGCGCGGCTGTTCCTCCCGGTCGGCTGCCAGCATTGCGACGATCCGCCTTGCGTGCCGGTCTGTCCCTCGGGCGCCACGCGCCGGCGCGCCGACGGCATCGTCACCCAGGATTACGATCTCTGCATCGGCTGCGGCTATTGCGCGGTGTCCTGCCCCTATGGCGCCCGCAGCATCGACCACGCGCCGCGCGGCTATTTCGGCGCCGCCCTGACGCGCCAGGAAGGCGCCGTCGCCCATGACGAGCGCCGCGGCGTGGCGCAGAAATGCACCTTCTGCGTCGAGCGCATCGATCGCGGCCTGGCCCGCGGCCTGGTGCCGGGCGTCGATCCCGAGGCGACGCCGGCCTGCGCCGCTGCCTGCATCGCCGGCGCGATGACCTTCGGCGATCTGGCCGATCCGGCCAGCCCGGTCGCGCGGCTGCTGGCCGCCAATCCCGGCACGGTGCTGAACGGCCCGCTCGGCGCCGGCCCCAATCTGCGTTATTTCACCCGCGCCCCCAGCGCCGACATCGCCTTGGCCATGCCCGCGACCAGCCCTTTGACCGGGCGCAGGCAGCGGCGCTGGGACATCCGCGCCGTGGCCAATTTCGGTCTCGGCGGCAGCGGGTCGGGCTTGGCGGCGGTGGCTTCGGCGTTCGGTCTGTTCGGCTTGCTGGACCGATCGGCGATCCTGCTGCTGCACCTGCTGGCGGCGGGGCTGATCGCCGCCGGCCTGACGGCGGTGTGGTTCGAGATCGGCCGCATGGAGCGCCTGCTCAACGCGCTGCGGCGTCCGCGGAGTTCGTGGATGAGCCGCGAGATGTACGTCGTCGGCGCGCTGTTCGCGGCCCTCGGCGCCGAGTGGCTGTGGCCGGGTCCGGAATCGACCGGGCTGGTCGGTCTGCTCGCCCTCGCCTTCCTCTATTGCCAGGCGCGCATCCTGACCGCGGCCAAGGGCATTCCCGCTTGGCGGCCGCGGGCGATGCGCTGGCTGTTGCTGGCTTCCGGCCTGGCCGAAGGCTGCGGCTGGCTGGCGCTTGGGAATGCCTTGCTCCCGTTCGCGCCCGATCTGACCGCGCCGCTCGGCCTGGCCATGATCCTGGCGGCCGCCGCGCTGGCGACGCTGTGGCCGATCTACTGGCGCGAGGCCGTGGCCGGCGGTCTGGGCGATGGCGCCAAGCGCGAGATCGCCGGCCTGATGCCGGCCATGCTGGGCATCGGCCAGGTGCTGCCGGCGATGCTGGCGGCCGGCGCCCTGCTCGCTTCCGGCCTGGTCGCGCTCGCGCTTTCGGGCATAGCCGGCGCCATCCTGGTCGTCGGCGGCCTGTGCTGGAAGTACGCCGTCATCGTCGATGCCTCCCATGTCCAGGACCTGATCCTGCCGCAAGTGCCCCGGCGCGGCTCGGGCCGTCTGGCAGCCCTTCCGTCCGAACCCGTCGAGGTCCGCCCGTCATGAACCATGCCCAGCCCCAAGCCGCCCTGCGCCCGCTCGCGCCGGCCGATCTCGACGCCGTCGTCGCCTTGGATGCGGCGCGCGCCGGCCGTTCGCGGCGGGGATATTTCCAGAAACGCCTGGCGGCGGCGCTGCGCGATCCCGCCGGCCATGTCCAGTTCGGCGCCGAGAGCGGCGGCAAGCTGGTTGGGCACGTGCTGGCGCGGCTGCGCGAAGAGGAGTTCGGGCGCCACGCGCCAGTGCTGGCGATCGAGGCGATCGCGGTCGCGCCGGAACAGGCCGGCCGCGGCCTCGGCCACCGGTTGATCGCGGCGCTGGAGGACACGATGTGGCGGCGCGGCGTCGACGAATTGCAGACCGACGCCGCCTGGACCGACCACGCGCTGCTGCGCTTTTTCGATTCCTGCGGCTTTCGCCTGGCGCCAAGGCAAGTGATCGCGCGTGCCGTCGCCGGCGGCATCGCCCATCCCGCTCCGGCCGACGACGCCGCGGCGGTGCCGGTGACAGTCGAGCGGCCGGTCGAGATCGACTACGGCGCGCCGGGGCTGGCCGACTACCAGCCGCTGGCGCATGATCGCCACGCCGTGCGCTCGATGCGCGCCGACGACCTGGCGGCCATCTCCCGCATCGACCGCCGCATCACTGGCCGCGACCGCAGCTTCTATTTCAAGAAGCGGCTCGACGAGGCGCTGCTGGATTCGGCGGTGCGGGTGTCGCTGGTGGCCGAGCAGGACGGCGCTCCGGTCGGCTTCGTCATGACCCGGACCGATGCCGGCGAGTTCGGCCACACCGAACCGACCGCGATCCTGGACACCATCGGCGTCGATCCGGCGCTGACCGGCCAGGGCGTCGGCACGGCCATGCTGTCGCAACTGCTGGTCAATTTGGGCGGGCTGCGGATCGAGACCGTCGAGACCGAGGTCGCGCGCGAGGACTTCGCCCTGCTCAAATTCCTTTACGACGCCGGCTTCGTGCCGGCCCAGCGCCTGGTGTTCGCGCGCGCCGCCAAGCCGCGGCTCTAGACCGCGATCGGTTTGCATGGAATCGCAGACGCTATTCCATGCAAACCGTGAATCGCGGTCCAGAGCGGGATACGAGGGCATGATTCACGATCCGTCTTGAACCACTTGGTTCAAGACGGATCGATCATGCCCTAGCGGCGGGAATCTACGGTAAGGATTTCGACCATGCGGGCATAACCCGTTCGCCGCGCGTGATCCAGCGGCGTCAGGCCGGCGCGGTCGGGGATCGAAATATCGGCGCCGGCCCCGACCAGGGCGCGCAAGGTCGCCTGATGGCGCGACCCGCCATCGCCCAGCACCACCGCCTCCATCGCCGCCGTCCAGCCCAGATTGTTGACGTGATCGAGCGGCGCGCCGCCGGCGATCAGCGCCGCCACCACCTCGGCATGGCCAAGATGGGCGGCGGCGATCAGCGCGGTGCCGTCATAGGGCGAGGTGACGGCGCGCGCATCCGCGCCCAGCGCCAGCGCCAATTCGACCATCGCCAGGTCGTTCTTGACCGCGGCGATGGTGACGATGTCGTAGCGCCGGGAATCCTTGGCGCGAAGATCGGCCCCGGCCCGCGCCAGCGCCTTGATCGCCTCGTAATGCGAGCCGTGAGCCGCGATGTGCACGGCGCTGCGGCCATGGCCGTCGCGCGCGTCGAGATCGGCCCCGGCCGCGATCGCCGCCGCGATCGCCCCGACATCGCCCTTGGCTGCCGCCGCCAGCAGCCCGGAATAGCTCGCGAGCTCGCGTGGCGACGGCGGTACTTGCGCCAAGGCCAGCGACGCGGCCAGCCAGATGGCGAATGCCCAAACCCAATGTTTCATGCGCCCGAGTGGACCACGATTCCGTCGGCGACGGAATTGCCCTCCGTCTCAGCCGTGGAGCGCGCGGTATTTTTCCATCAGCTGGTCCTGGCTTTCGGCATAATCCGGGTTGGCGACGATGCAGTCGGCCGGACACACCAGCTTGCATTGCGGCTCGTCGTGGGCGCCGACGCATTCGGTGCAGCGCAGCGCGTCGATGACGTAGACCGGATCGCCCTTGGCGATGGCCTCGTTGGGGCAGACCGGCACGCAGGCATCGCAATTGGTGCAGTCCTGGTTGATCAGCAGGGCCATGACGCTTCTCCCCGATCTCAGGCGGCCTGGCGCTCGGCCAGCCGCGCCAGCTTGTCGTGACGATAGGCGCCCCACAACGCCGCCCCGAAGGCGCCGGCGAAGATCGAATCCGGATTGCAGCGGATGCGGGCCTTGAGCTTCTCCTTGGCCGCCGCCTCCTCCATCGCCGCCACCAGGCCGGAATCGAGCGCGAGGCCGCCCGACATGAAGATGTCGCCCTCGGCCACGCCCGCGGTCTTGACCAACTTGGCCAGCCGGTCGGCCATCGACAGGTGGATGCCCTTGAGGATGTTGGCGGCCGAGATGCCGCGCGAGACCATGTTGATGACGTCGGTCTCGGCCAGCACCGCGCAGATGCCCGACACCCGCTCGGGATTGTCGGCCTGGCGCGAGAGCGCGCCGATCTCGTCCTGGGCGATGCCGAGATAGCGGGCGATGTTCTCGAGGAACTGGCCCGAGCCCGAGGCGCATTGGCTGGTCATCTTGTAGGCCAGCACCTTGCCGCGCCCGTCCATGCGGATGGCGCGGCCGTGCAGCGCGCCGACGTCGAGCGCGATGCGCGCCTCGGGGCACAGCCACATCGCGCCGCGGGCATGGGTGGTCATGGAATAGAAATGCCCGGTGTGAAAGGCCAGCGCCTCGCCCTCGCCGGTGGTGGCGGCATAGGCGACATCGCCGCGCTTGAGCCCGATCTCGGCCAGCACCTGATCGTAGGTATCGGCCGCCAGCTTGAGCGGATCGCGCTGGCGGACGCGCTCGACCCGCTTGGCCAGCACCTTGGCCTGCTCGCCCGCGACGTCGAGCACGGCGACCTTGATCGCCCCGGTGCCGACATCGATGCCCGCGGTGACGGTCATGACGTTCTCCTCAGTTGACCGCGCGGCGGGCGAAGGTCGCCGCGCCCAGCGCGCCGGTGTAGATTGAATCCGGGTCGATGTTGATGTGCACCTCGCCGTAGTTCTCCTTGACCAGCTTGCGCAGCTCGCGCACGGCGGCGGCGTTCTTGGCCACGCCGCCGGTGAAGGTGAACTGGTCGCGGATGCCGCCGGCGCGCGAGATGATCGACATCGCCCGCAGCATGATGGCGCGGTGCAGCCCGGCCAGGATGTCCTCGCGCTTCTCGCCCAGCGCCAGCCGGTCGCGCAGCTCGGCGCCGGCGAAGACGGTGCAGGTCGAGTTGATGCGCGGCACCTTGGTGGCCTGCATCGCCATCGGCCCCAATTCGTGCAGGCCCAGGTTCATCTCGTCGGCGATGTAGCCGAGATAGCGCCCGCAGCCGGCGGCGCAGCGGTCGTTCATCTGGAAGTTCTCGACGATGCCGGTGGGGTCGACCTGGATGCCCTTGGTGTCCTGGCCGCCGATGTCCAGCACGGTGCGGGTGGCGGGGTACATCATGTGCGCGCCGAGGCCGTGGCACAGGATCTCGGAGCGGATGTGCTCCTTGGGGAAAGGCAGCCGCACGCGGCCATAGCCGGTGCCGACGACGTAGGTCTCCTCGATCTCGACCGCCAGCGCCGCATCGAGCGCGCGCTTGAGCGCGGCCGGCTCGAACGCCGCCTGGCCGTCCGCGGTCATGCGGGCGAAGCCGCGGGCGAATTTGTCGGCGCTGTCGTCCTCGGGGACGCGGCTTTCGACCTCGATGATCGACTTGTCGTAGACGTGCAACAGATCCTCGTAGGCCAGGCCGGATTCCTTGGCCAGGCCCTCGGCGATCTGGACGAAGCGCGAGCCGGCGTTGTCGCGGAAAAAGTCCGAACGCCGCGCCGCGCCCTTGGCGAACATCGCCGGCGCCTCGGCCCGCAGCCGCCGGAAGATTTCGTCCAGCGTCGCCGCCACGGCGCGCTTCTTGTCGGCCAAACGCGGGTCCTCGGCATGGCGGGCGCAGGCCTGGTGCAGCTGCTCGAGCTGACCCAGGAACTGCTCGAGCCGGAAGCCGCGTTCGAGGTCGCCGATCACCGCCTCGATCGCCGCGCGCCCGTTCCTGGCCTGGGATTCGAGCGCCTTGCGGAACAGGGTGAAGCGCGTGCCGATGCGCGCTTCCTGCTTGGTGACGGCGGTGGCGGTGTCGTAGTTCGAGCGCGAATTGGTGATGCCGCGGCCGAGGATCTCCAGGTTCTCGTCCATCAGCACCGCCTTGGTGGTGGTCGAGCCGAGATCGATGCCGATGAAGCAGCGCATGACGGTTCCCCCCTCAGGCCGCCGCGCGCGGCGATGCGCCGCGGCGCTTCTGCTCGATCATCTGCAGATAGCTTTCCAGCCGGTTCTTGACGTTGGCGGCCGAGAAGTAGCGCGGGTCGACCAGGTCGGTCTCGATGAAGGCGGCGGGCTTGCCGGTGCGGCGTTCGATCTCGCGCAGCACCAGAAGCTGGCCGGCGCTGAAGCTGTTGCAGCTCTTGATCGAATTGATCAGCAGGCCGTCGGCCTCGTAGTCGCGGACGTATTTCTCGATCAGGTCGATGCGCGAGGGCAGGTTGCGGTTGGTGTAGCAACCCAGGCAATAGTCGGCGAGCGATTCCAAGGGATGGTCGGGATCGTGGCGGAAGCCGAGGTCGTAGAGCCCGCCGACCTTGGTGTAGGTGCTGGCCACCACCACCGCGCCCTCGTCGTGGAACATCTTCCAGAAGTCGCGGAAGCTGGTCCAGTTGGGCGGGCCCTCGACCACCAGCCGGTATTTCTCCTGGCCGAAATCGCCCTCGGGCGTGATCGGGCCCTGGCCCTGGGCGATGCGGGCGGCGATCTCCTGGCGCAAGAGGCGGTAGTATTCGGTGGCGTCGGGCGTGCCGCGGAAGGCGGTGAAGATCGGGCCGATGTAGTAGACCCCGCCGAAATAGGCGTCTATCGGCGAGGGCCGGCGCTTGGCCGATTCCAGCACCCAGACGAAATCGTCCTCGGCCTTGGCGGATTCGCGCAGGTATTGCCGCAGCCGGTCGATGTCGAACTTGACTCCCGAGACCTTCTCCAGCCCCGGGATCACGACCTCCTTCAATTGCTTGACGACGTAGTCGCGCATCGACTTGGTGGCGTGGCCCTCGCCCTCGTAGGGCACGTGCAGCATCAGCGTCTCGCACTTGTACTGCTCGCGCACCAGTTCGAACCACTTCATGAAGGTGAAGCAGCCGGTATAGGACAGCAGCAGCACGTCGGGCTCGGGCAGCGGCTTGCCGTTGGGGCCGAGATTGCCCTTGGCCATCATGCCGAGATCGGCCTTGACGTAGGTGCAGACGTCCTCGGAATGGCCGCGCTTCTCGGCTTCCATGATCAGCATGCCGCTTTTCTTGCGCATGCCGTTCTGGATGGCGTTGATCTCGGGCAGGTTGTTGGCCAGATCGAAGCACATGATCAGTTCGTTGAGATTGCCGGGGACGAAGGTCGAGGCGACCTTGCGGCCCTGGGCCTTGGCGCCGGACAGGCGCTCGTAATTGGCCTCGATCATCTCCTTCTGCTTGAGCATCGAGGGTTCCTTGACCACGTCGGCGGCGGGCGGCTTCTGGCTCATGGTCAGCTCCACAGCTTGATCGAATCGGCGAAGGTCCCGGCCTGCTCGCGGATCGGCTGCATCTGGCCGGAGTTCTCGGCGTATTTGAAGGCGATGTAGGGGATGTCGTGGCTGGCCAGGACCCGCTGCAACATCGGTCGTTCCAACAGCGCCGGATCGCAGAAGCTGGGGGCGGCGAAGATCACCCCTTCGGCGCCGCGCTTCTTGACCAGCTCGACCAGATAGCGCCCCTTGCGCGCCTGGTCGGGTTCGTATTTGGCGGCGGTGTCGGCCGAATCGCGCAAATACGAATCCGCCAGCGCCGCCAGCGGATCGCCCTGCTCGGCGACGTCGGACTGCTCCCAGCGATTGACCAGCATGAAGTCGTCGTCGACGATGTAGCAGCCGGCCAGTTCGATCGACTTGATCAGGTTGAGCGGCGGCTGTTCGCAGAAGGCGCCGCTGACGATGATGCGCGAATTGTCGCGCTTGGGGCGGTCGCTGGCCTTGGCCGCCGCCAGGTAGTCGGCCAGTAGCTTGGAGTGGGTCTCGACCGGCAGCACCATCCCCGCCCGCATCACCAGATAAACCTCGGACGAGGGCGCCTTCCACGGCTCGGCGGCGCGAAAGGCATAGACCTCGCGCACCAGCCGGCGATTGGCGTTGTAGGCCCGGATCGAGGCGCGCAGGTCGTCGTCGGTCGCGGGCTTGCCGGTCAGCTCGGCCAGCATGGCCCGCAATTCGCCCAGCTCGCCGCGATAGAACGTGCCGCCGATGTCGGCGCGGAAGTTCTGCGGCACGTCGAGATAGCGCGCCTTGACCTTGGGGAACATGATCTTCCACATCCCCGACAGGTTGCGGATGACGTCGCAGATGCTGGGGAACAGCATGGCGTCGACCATGTCGAGCTTGCCGGTCACCGCCAGCTCGATGGTCGAGCGCGGGATGCGGCAGATATAGGACTGGTAGTAGGCGTCGCCGTGGATCACCTCCAGCTGATCGCCGCCGCCGAGGATGCCGAAGGGCAGCGCGCCGGCGGCGTGGATCAGTTCGCGCGGCACGTAGAACGGCATGAAGCCGACCACCTTGCGGCCGGGGACGGCAGCCTTCCAGGCGCGCACGCCGGTGAAGGACAGATCCTCGAACATCGCCTCGCATTGGGCGACGATTGCGGCGGTGTCGCTCATCAGCGGTGCTCCCAGGCCGGTTGGCGCTTGGCGACGAAGGCTTCGAGGCCCTCGACCGCGTCGCGGCTCTGCATCAGTTCGTCGCGATAGAGCGCCTCGACCGCCGCCAGCTTGGCGGCCAGGCGCTCGACCAGGCCCATGCGCGCCGCCCGCAAGGCAAAGCGCAAGGCACGCGCGCTCTTGGGCGCGAGATGGCGCTCGAAATAGTCACGGGCCGCCGCCTCGGGGTCCTCGGCCACGGCGGTGACCAGGCCGAGCGTCGCCGCCTCGGCGGCGCCGATCGACCGCCCCGACAGCAGCAAATCCTCGGCCGCGGCCGGGCCGATGCGTTCGGGCAGAAGGCACGAGGCGGCCGGGGCGAACACCCCCAATTGGATCTCGGGCTGGCCCAGCTTGGCGTCTGGCGCCGCGAACAAGAGATGCCCGGCGGCCGCCAATTCCAGCCCACCGCCCAGGCACTGGCCGCGGATCGCCACCAGCACCGGAATCGGGCTCGTCGCCAGGCGCAGGATCAGGGCATGAAATCCCCGCAGCATGGCGGCAAAGCGACCGGGCATGTGCTCCTCGACACTGGCGCCGAAGCTGAAATGCGGCCCTTCATGGCTGAGCAGGATCGCCCCCAGTCGGGGATCGCCGGCCTCGCGGTCCAGCGCCGCGCCCAAGGCCGCGATCATGGCCTCGTCCAGCACATTGGCCTTGGGCCGCGCCAAGGCCAGCCGCAAGAGGCGGCCATCGCGCTCGCGCGCGGCGCGGACCGGGGATTCGCTCACCGCTTGCCCCCGGCCTTGGGGATCAGCTCCTCGATCATGCGCTCGGTCCAGCCGGCGCCGGCAGCCAGGCGCTGGCGCAGATCGACAAAGTCGATCTCGCGATCGTCCTTGGGACCCTCGTTGAAGGCACGGAAGCCGGTGCGCGCCTCGGCCATCATGTTGAGCGCCAGCCAGGCACGGGCGTCTTCCTTGTTGCGGTTCCAGGATTCCAGCTTCGGCTTGCGCAGTTCCTCGAAGCTCTTGGTCAGGCATTCGGGGAAGGTCAGCATCAGCTTGGCGCACAGCGCGTCGACGCGTTCGTCGAGCGCCGAAAGATCGACCGTGCCGCGCGCCAGCGTGCGCTTGGCCTCGGCCAGGGCCTCGCCGGTCTTGGGCTCGCCGTGCAGGATGCGGCCCCATTCGTCGAGGTAGCGATCGGTCCACACCAGCGGGTTGGGCGCGTACTTGCCGTCGACTTTCAGCGCCGGCGCGATGTCCGAGATCATGCCCAGCCGGTAGGCCTTGTGCGCCGACCAGGGCTCGCACAACGTGCCGGATTCCATCGCCTTCTCGCAGCCGATCATCAGCGGCAGAAAATCGGTGGCGCCGCCGATCGCGGCCGAACCGTGCTTGGGGCCGGCCTGGCCGAAGCGCGCCAGGTCCTGCGCCACGGTGAAGTCGCAGGCCATGCCGATCTCCTGGCCGCCGCCGATGCGCATGCCGTTGACCCGGCAGATCACCGGCTTGTCGCAGCCGAGGATGGCCGAGACCATGTCGTTGAACAGCCGCATGTACTGCCGGTATTCCTGCGGGTTGCCGGCGTAGTACTCGGCGTATTCCTTGGTGTTGCCGCCGGTGCAGAAGGCCTTGTCGCCCGTGCCGGTGAACACCACCGCCACCACCTCGCGCGAGACCGAGGCATCGCGGAAGGCGCGGATCACCGCCTTGACCATGTCGGTGGTGTAGGAATTGAACTGCGTCGGGTTGTCGAGCACGATCCAGGCGTTGAACAGCCCGGGCGCCGGGCGGCCGTCGGGCCGCTTGGCCGGGCGCTTGTCGTAGATCACGCCCGGCTGCGGCGCGTAGGGCACCAGAGTGTGGTCCTTGAGGGCGTGGGCCGAACCGGTCGGAAGCTTGGGCTGGGCGGACATGGCGGTCTCCTCGTCGGGAACGGGTCAGGCGGCGGGCACCAGGATCGGACGCCGCGCCAGCTTGTGCGCGTGCGCCTCGGCGAAGACGGAGTTGATAGACTCCAGCGGGTGGCGCTGGACGAACGGCTTGATTGCGATCTTGCCGTCCAGCACCAGATCCAGCGCGCCGGGATAAAGCTCGGGCACGCAGCCCCAATTGCCGATGGCGCGGGCATCGAACGCCATCAGGTTCGACAGCCGCAGCTCGACCTTGGCCATGGTGAAGCCGACCACGCACAGCGTGGCGCCATGCACCAAAAGGCCGAAGGCGGTGGCTTGGCCCTGGGGGCTGCCCGAGCATTCGAAGATCGCCCATTCGGCCTGCGGCAGGCCGCGCGCCTTGGCGAAGTCGAAGATCGCCTTCTTCAGCGCGCGCTCGTCATGGGTCTTGGGGTTCAGCGTCAGGGCCGCGCCATGGCGCGAAATCGCTTCCAGCTTGTCGGCGTCGACGTCGATCGCCACCACCGCGGCACCGAAAGCGTGCGCGATCTGCACCGCATAGCCGCCGACGCCGCCCACACCCACCACCACCGCCAGCATGCCGGGCTTGATCTCGGCCCGCACCACCGCCTGATAGGGCGTGGTGACGGCATCGGCCACCACCGAGACCTCGGCCAGGTCGAGACCGCGCGCCGCCAGCCGCGCCTCGTCGACCGGGCAAAGATCGCGCGCCGGCACGACGATGTGGCTGGCGAAGCCGCCATGGATGTCGTTGCCGGGCATCTTCTGCTGGCGGCAGATGGCGCCGCGGCCCTTGCGGCAGAAATCGCAGCTTCCGCAGGGAATCACCGCCGGCACGATCACGGCGCGGCCGCGCCAGGCTTCGGCGCCGGCGCCGGTCGCCACCACCCGGCCGCTGACCTCGTGTCCCAGCGCCAACGGCAGGGCATGCTTGGTGCGCACGCCGTCGTAGTAGTAGCCGAGATCGGTGTGACAGAGGCCGCAGCCGGCCACCGCCACCGCCGCCTCGCCCGGGCCCGGCTCGGCCTTGAAGCCCTCGCTCGCCAGCGGCGCGCCTGCCGCCGTCATCACCCACCGCCGCGCCTCGATCGACATCGCCCGTCCCTCGCTCCGATCGCTCTTGACGTCTTATTCTGTAATTCGGTATATCTTTACCTGTTTACATCCTCCCTGTCAAGCGAGGTACCGCCATGGCGCGCCATTCGATCTCCCTCGCCCTCACCGGCAGCGGCGGCGCCGGCGTGATGACCGCCGGCAACATGCTGCTGGATGCCGCCGCCGCGTCGGGCTGCCACGGCCTGATGACCCGTTCGGCCGGACCGCAGATCCGCGGCGGCGAGGCGGCGGCGCTGCTGCGGCTGGCGGATTTCCCCATCGACAGCCATGACGACCGGCTCGACCTGGCGATCGCGGTCGACTGGGAGAACGTGCAGCGCTTCGCCGCCGAGCTGGCGCTCGACAAACAAAGCGCCATCGTCGCCGATCCGGCGGCGGGCGAGATGCCGGCGGCGATCGCCGCCAAGGGCGCCAGGCTGCTGGCGGTGCCCCTCAAGCAGATCGCCAAGAGCTGCAATGGCCGACCCAACATGGTGGCGCTGGGCGTGGCGATGGCGGCGCTGGGCTTGGACGAGGGGTTCGGGCTCAAGGCGATCGACAAGACCCTGGAAGGGCGCGACGCCAAGACCATCGAGGCCTCTTATGCCGCCTTCCGCGCCGGGCTGGCGGCGGGTGCGGCGCTCGACCTCGATTGCAGATTGGCGCGCGGCCAAACGTCGCACCCGTCGCATCGCTGGGTGAGTTCGGGCAATCACGCCGCCGGGCTGGGGGCGATCCGCGGCGGCATCCGCTTCGTCGCGGCTTATCCCATCACCCCGGCCTCGGAAGTGCTGGAATGGCTGGCGCCGGCCTTGCGGCGCGTCGGCGGCACGCTGGTCCAGGCCGAGGACGAGCTGGCCTCGATCAACATGGCGATCGGCGCCTCTTTCGGCGGCGTTCCGGCGCTGACCGCGACCTCGGGTCCGGGCCTGTCCCTGATGCTGGAATCGATCGGCTTGGCGGTGGCGTCCGAGACCCCGGTGGTGGTGATCGACGTCATGCGCGGCGGTCCCTCGACCGGCATTCCGACCAAGTCCGAGCAGGCCGATCTGGCGATCGCCATCCACGGCCTTCACGGCGATGCGCCGCATCTGGTGGTGGCGCCGCTGTCGGTAGCGGATTGCCTGTTCACGACGCAATGGGCGGTGCACCTGGCGGAATCGACCCAGGCGCCGGCGATCGTGCTGTCGGACCAGTTCCTCGGCCAGGCGCGGGCGGTGTTCGAGCGCCCGGCCGACATCGCCTTCGCCGGCGGCCGTCGGATCGAGACCGCGCCCGGCGCGGGTTATGCCCGCTATGCCCTCACCGCCGACGGCGTCTCGCCCATGACCCTGCCCGGCACGCCGGGCGGCCAATACACCGCCGACGGACTCGAGCACGATGCGCGCGGCACGCCCTCCAGCCGCGCCGACGACCACACCGCGCAGATGGCCAAGCGCGCGCGCAAGCTCGACGGCTTCGACTACGGCCGGCATTGGGCCGAGATCGACGGCGAGGGCGAGATCGCGGTGCTGAGCTGGGGTTCGACCGCGGGCGCGGTGCGCGAGGCGGTGGCGCGGGCGCGCGCCCAGGGCTTGCACGTGCGCCTGATCACGCCGCGCCTTCTGCTGCCGATCCAACCCGCGCGCATGGCGGCGGCGCTGGAGGGCGTGCGCCGCGTGCTGGTGGTCGAACAATCCGAGGGCGCCCAGTTCCATCGCTATCTGCGGGCGCATTACGATTTGCCGAAATCGGTCGAGGTCATGGCACGCACCGGCGCCCTGCCCTTCCGCCCCGGCGAAATCCTCGGCCGCATCGCGGCGGGAGGCGCGTCATGAGCGCCGCCCCCGCCTATGTCGCCAAGGACTACAAATCCGACGTCAAGCCGGTGTGGTGCCCGGGCTGCGGCGATTTCTCGGTGCTGGCGGCCTTCGGCAAGGCCTTCGCCGAGCTTGGCCTGGCGCCCGAGCGCGTCGCCGTGATCTCGGGCATTGGCTGTTCCTCGCGCATCCCGGCCTATACCCGGACCTACGGCTTTCACGGCGTGCACGGCCGCGCGCTGGCGCTGGCCACCGGCCTCAAGCTGGCGCGGCCCGAGCTGACCGTGGTCGCCGCCGGCGGCGACGGCGACGGCTTCTCGATCGGCGGCAATCACTTCCTGCACGCCTGCCGGCGCAATGTCGATCTGACCTATGTGGTGATGGACAACCGGGTCTACGGCATGACCAAGGGCCAGCCCTCGCCCACCACCGAGCCGGATTGGGACAGCGCGCTGTCGCCGGGCGGCACCGGCCTGCGGCCGTTCAATCCGCTGGTGATCGCGCTGGCCTCGGGCGCCAATTTCGTCGCCCGCGCCTTCTCGGGCGATCCCAATGCCTGCGCCGCGATGATCGTCGCCGCCATCCGCCATCCCGGCTTCAGCTTCGTCGAGATCCTCAGCCCCTGCGTCACCTTCCGCCCCGATCAGCGCGGCTGGAAGGAGCAGGTGCGCCAAGCCCCGGTCGCGGCCACCGGCGATCCCGCCCGCGCCGCGCGCCGGCTGATGACCGACGACGGCTTCAATCTCGGCGTGCTCTACCAGGGCGATCGGCTGCCCTATCGCCCGCCGCCGGGCGAGGGCGCGCGGCCGGCCGATCTCGAAGCCGAGTTCGCGGCATGAGCGCCGATGACGCCATGCGCGCGGCGGCGCGCAAACTGGCGGCCGCGATCCGCGACGCCGAGGATTTCCGCGCCTGCGTCTTCGCGATCGAAAGCGAGGCGGCGGAACGCTACGCCGAACTGGCCGATCTGATGGCGACCCACAACAACCGCGAGGTGGCGGCACTGTTCCGCCGCCTAGCCGAGATCGAGGGCCTGCACGCCCGCAAGATGCTGGCGCCCGACGGCAGCGCGCCGCGGCTCCTTCCGGCCGGAATCGACTTCGTCGGCGCCGAGACCGTGTCGCACGAGGCCATGCACTATCTGATGACGCCGCGCCAGGCCTTGGCGCTGGCGCTGGAGGGCGAATGCAAGGCGGTGGCGCTGTTCGAGGCGCTGGCCGAGGGCGCGGCCGATCCCGCCATCCGCCGCCTCGCCGCCGAGATGGCGGTCGAGGAGCGCGGCCATGTCGCGCTGGTCCAGGCCTGGATGACCAAATTCCCCGAGCCCGAGGCGGATTGGGACCACGACCCCGATCCGCCGCGGCTGGACTGACGTCGTATTTTTTTATTCGGCCGTTTTCTTGGCGGCGTGCAGCGAGGGCGTGTCGCCGGCCATCACCTTGGGCCGACCGGGTTCCAGCGCGCGCAACGCCTCGGCCGGCCGCAGCGTCGCCAGCGAGCGCGCCGCCAGCTCTTGATAGGTCGCGGTGGCGCGGCGCTTCCATTCCATCTCGGCCTCGCTCAGCGCCCGCACCGGCCGCGCCGGAATCCCGGCCACCAGCGTGCGCGGCTCGACCTTCATGCCGGCCTTGACGAAGGCCATGGCGGCGACGAAGGCGGCCTCGCCGATCGTGGCCTCGTCCATCACCACCGCCGAAATGCCGATCAGCGCCTCGGGCCCGACGGTACAACCGTGCAGCACCGCGCCGTGGCCGACATGGCCCGCGGGGCCGATGCTCATGTCCATGCCGGGAAAGCAGTGGACGATGCAGTTATCCTGCACGTTCGATCCGCGCCGCAGCACGATGCGGCCCATGTCGCCGCGCAAGGACGCGCCCGGCGCCACGTAGCAGCCGGCCTCGATCACCACGTCGCCGATCAGCGTCGCCTGGGGATGGACGAAGGCGCCGGCCTCGATCACCGGCACCACGCCGTCGATGGCGTAGATCGGCACCGCGCCGGCCTCAGTCGTCGGCGGCGGCGGCGGCCGGCGCCGCCGGCTCGCTGCGGGCATGCTTGAGCAGGGTCTCGATGGTGACCGAGCGCAACGTGGCGCGGGCGATGTCCTCGATCTCGGCCAAGACGCCGTGCAGCGCCTGGCCGAGGTGGGTATCGGGACCCTGGCCGTCGCCCGCTGCCTTGCCGGCGCCAATGTCCTCGAAGATCTCGATCACGTCCATCAGCGTCACCCGCTTGGGATTGCCGACGAAACGATAGCCGCCGCCGACGCCGCGCGCCGCCTCGACCAGGCCGGCACGGCCGAGATCGCGCAGCACCTTGGCGAGGTGGTTGAGCGAGATGCCGTATTTGGCGGCGATGTCGCCGGCCGCGATCTGGCGGTCGCGGTCCTCGGCCAGTTCGAGCACGGCGTAGAGCGCGAACAAGGTCGCCTTGTTGAGCCTCACTCGATGACCTTCTCGAGCTGGATGAAGGGGCCGGCCATCATGCCCTGGCTGCGGAAGAAGGACAGGTTGAGGTTGTCGTCGCGCCGCAGCATGGTGCGCAGGTGCTTGATGCCGGCGCCGCGGAAGCGTTCGGCCACGGCATCGACCAGCCGGCTGCCGACATTGCGCAGCCGCGCCCCCGGATCGACGCCGATGGCGAACACCCAGCCGCAGGGCGGCGAGCCGAACTCCCAGGCGCGGATTTCGCCGATGGCGAAGCCGAGGAAGCGCCCCTCCGCCTCGGCCACCAGGAACCAGCGTTCCTTCGGCCGGCGCAGCACGCGGCGATGCAGATCGCGCCAATAGGCCGGCTTGGCCTCGCCGGTGTTGCGCGCGTCCAGCGCCGCCACCGCCGGCAGATCGCCCGGCCGCGCGGCGCGGATCACGGGCTCGATCCGGCCTCTTGACGGCGCCGGGGAGGCGCCCCGGGGAGGCGCCGGGGAGGCGCTCGAGGCGGTCTTGCGCACGGATCGCGACTCCATTGTCATATTTCAATACCATAATGACGATTTAAGCGGCCGACAAGCGCCGCGCGCCGGCAACCGAGACGCGGTGTCAGAGCCCGAACAGTTTCCGCGCGTTGCCGCCGCGAATCGCCTCGCGCTGGTCGGCCGGCAGGGCGGCGGTGTTGGCCAGGGCGCCGTCGATGTCGTGGACCTGGTGCGGCCAGTCGGTGCCGAACAGCACCCGATCCGCGCCGGCGACCGAGATCAGATAGCGCAGCGCGCCGAGGTCGTAGGTGATGCAGTCGTACCAGATATGGCGCAGGTAGTCGGTCGGCTTGCGCTTCATCTTGCGGCGCTGCGGCAGCTCGACCGCATCGCCCTTCTCGAACCGGCCGACCAGATAGGGCAGCGCGCCGCCGCCATGCGAGGCGATCAGCTTGAAGTTGGGATAGAGATCGAAAAAGCCGTCGAACGCCATCCGCGCCACCGCCAGCGTGGTGTCGAACATGAAGCCGACCGCCCAACTCAGGTCGTACTTGCCCATGTCCATGACTTCGCAGCCGGGCGGCTCGGTCGGGTGCAGCAGCACCGGCAGCGCGCGGCGATCGATCGCCGACCACACCGGCGCGAACCGGGGATCGGTCAGGCTGCGGCCGCCGATATTGGCCAGCACCATCACCCCGACGGCGCCGGCATCGCAGGCGCGGTCCAGCTCCTCGACCGCGCGCTGGGGATATTCCCAGGGCAGCGAGGCGAACCAGCGCAGCCGGTCGGGATGGGCCTTCTGCGCCGCCGCCATGCTGGCGTTGGATTCGCGCGCCGCCTCGGCGCTCACCGCCTCGCCGCCCCAATAGACGTTGGGGCTGGTCAGCGAAACGATCGACAGATCGATGCCCGACTTGTCCATCTGCTTGAGCCGCAGCCCGTAGTCGAAATGGCCGGGCTGGGGGATCGCCACCGGCGTCTCGCCGCGGAAGATCTCCTCGCGGCCGTCGGGCCGCGGCTTCAGGCTGTAATGCCCGCCCTTGCTGCGCAGCAGATCGAGCCAATGCCGCGTGTACATGTGGGTGTGGACGTCGACGATCGGCATGGGCGAGTCTCCCCGAGGCTGGTGCCTCAGCCGTAAGGCACGGGGATAGGCGAATCAATCGGGTGCGTGTTTCGACAATCGGAACCCGTCGATTCCGGCACGACCGATCGCCGCGCGGCGAGACCCGGTACAAAATCGCCGCAAATCATCGAGTCGTCAGTCCAGAACGCGCAAATCTGCGCAAAGCACGCGCGATACTTGATACGTTTCACGTATCATGCTAGCGTGACTTCCGGTGATCCGTTCGTTCCGAGGCTTGGAAGCCGCGCGCATCTGGCGAGGCGAGGTCGGTCGGCGCCTGCCGCGCGACATCCAGGATCGCGCCTTGCGCAAGCTGCGGCAGATCCATGCCGCGGCCAGTCTCGATGACCTGCGCAACCCGCCAGGCAATCGGCTGGAGGCGTTGAAGGCGGACCGGCAAGGGCAATGGAGCGTGCGCGTCAACGACCAATGGCGCATCTGCTTCGAATGGGATCGGGGCGATGCCTTCGAAGTCGACATCGTCGACTATCATTGACGCCAGGAGCAAGCGAGAACCATGACCGCCGGCCGACTGCAAAACCCGCATCCGGGTGAAATCCTCAAACACGAGTTCCTGGCCGAATTGGGTCTGAGCCAGAACAAGCTGGCGGCGGCGATCGGCGTGCCGGGCAACCGCATCCATGCCATCGTCAACGGCACCCGCGCCATCACCGCCGACACCGATCTGCGGCTTGGACGGTATTTCGGCCTGTCGGATGGCTACTGGCTGCGCCTGCAGAACGCGCACGATCTGATGGAAGCCAAGCGCCGCGACGGCAGGCAAGTGGCGCGCATCCGGCCCTATCGGCGGGGCCGCACCGCCTGAGCGGGGAACCCGCCCCCTTGGGGCATAATCGAACCGTCTTGAATCAGAGGGTTCAAGACGGGTCGATCATGCCCACGTTTCCGATTCCGGACCGCGATTCACGGTTCATAGGGAATCGCGGCCGCGATTCCCCATGAACCGATCGCGGTCTAGCCCTTCCAATCCGTGCCGAGGTGGTAGAGGCAATCGCCGCGTTCGCTGCGGCCGACGGCGCGCTTGCACACCACCAGCCCGTCATGGCCGAAGCTGGCCACCGCCGGCTCGCGCCAGGGGGTGTGGTTGAAGTGCATCAGCCCGGCCTTCTGGCCGCGCTTGACGCTGTCGCCCAGCTCGGCCAGCGGCTGGAAAATGCCGTCCTCGGGCGCATAGACGTAATAGTCAGGCCCGCCGACCTCCAGCAGCCGCGTCGCCTTGCCCTTGGTCACCGGCCCGGTATAGGCCTTGACGTGAGCAAGCAGGCGGCGAATGCCGGCCTCGGCCAGGTCGAGGATCGCCGGCGTCACTTGGCCGCCACCGCCCAGTTCCGTGCCCATGGTCACCACGCCCAGGTTCTCGGCCGCCGAACTCAGGGTCTGGTCCAAGCCGGGCAGCGAGGTGCCGATATAGCTGACCGGGGCGCCGAACGTCCGCAACAGCCCGATCAGTTTGTCGGTCGAGGCCTTGGTCTTGCGGCGCTTGCCCAGCGCGCTGGGGATGTAGTTGAGCGAACTGCCGCCGGAATGGAAGTCGAAGGCGTAATCCGCGCCCGGCAGCAGCACGGTCGCGATGAAATGCGCGATCTGGCTGGTGACGCCGCCGTCGGGACTGCCGGGAAAGCTGCGGTTGAGATTGCCGCCGTCGATCGGCGAGGTGCGCATGCCGGCCATCGCGGCAGGGAAATTGGCCGAGGGCAGGACGATCAGCGTGCCGCGAACTTGCGCCGGATCGAGTTCGCGGATCAGCCGGCCGAGCGCGACCTGGCCCTCCCACTCGTCGCCGTGATTGCCCGCGGTCAGCACCACCCGCGGGCCGGCGCCGTTCTTGATGCAGGCGATCGGCATCGGAATCCAGCCATAGGCCGAGCGATGCACCGAATGCGGGATGCGGGCGAAGCCGGTCTGCTTGCCCTCGCGGTTGAAGTCGATCTCGATGTGGAAACGGCTGGGCCTGGAGGCGGTCATGACACTCCCGGTGCTGGATCAGATCGGTTCGGACCAAAGGCGGTCGTCGAGCAGGGCGTCGGCCAAGGCCTGGGCGATGGCCTCGATCAGGCGCTTGCCCTTGTCGGCATTGGCGGTCGAGGCGTCGCCGATGACGCCGATCGGCGAACGGCTGGAAAGCTGGCGCCAGCGATAGACCCCGGCGTTGACGCCGGGAATCGCCGACAGCCCCTTCACGTAGGGACCCTGGATCTGCGACAGCGTCTCGGCATCGACCAGCTCGGGCGCCAGCGCCATGATCATCGAGGTCTCGGCCTCGCAGGCGTGCAGCAGCGCGTCCTGGCGATCGAGCAGCTTGGCGATCGGCCCGGCGGCGATGTCCCAATAGGTGCCGGTGGCCAAGGGCAGCTTGTGCTTGACCGTCAGCTCGGTGACGATGGTGCGCAGCGCCTCGGTGTTGCCGCCATGGCCGTTGAGCACGAAGATCCGCCGGAAGCCGTGGCGGATGGCGGATTCGACCACGCAGCCGACCAGCGCCGCCATGGTGGCGTAGTCCAGCGTGATGGTGCCCGACAGCGACATGTGATGCTCGGACATGCCGAAGGGCATGGTCGGCGTCACCACCACCGGCTGGCGCGGGCGCATCAGGCGTGCCGCGCGCTGCGCCACTTCCTGCGCCAGCCGCCAATCGACCATGCTGGGCAGATGCGGCCCGTGCTGTTCGGTGGCGCCGATCGGCGCGATGACGATGGCGTTCTGGCGCGCCAGCGCCGCCACTTCCGCGGCCTTGAGCCGCGACCACTCGATTTCCATGCCCGATCCCCGCCCCGGAAACCCGGCCGCGCCGCGAGGGCGCGACCGGGCCGAGGACCTCTACGGCTAGAGAGTCGGCAGCGGATTCAGCCGCGCCGACAGCCACTTCTGGTGCAGCTTGTCGAGTTCGCCGTTCATGGTGTTGAAGAAGATGAAGCTGTCGAGCCAGCGCACCAGGCTGTGCTCGCCCATGCGCACGCCCATATGCGCCGGGCTGCGGCGGATGACGAATTTGAGGTCGAACTCCTTGTTCGGCGCCCGCTTCATCAGGTCGGGGATGATCAGGCTGTTGGTGGCGATCAGGTCGGCCTGCCCGGTGATGTAGGCCTGGGCGGCGGTGGCGTCGTCCTCGGTGCGCATGATGGTGGCGCGCGGGTTCATCTCGCTGAGGCCGAGGTCCTGGGTGGTGCCCTTGGCGGCGACGACGCGGAACGAGCCCAGCTGGTCGGCCGACTTCACGTTCTGGCTCTTGGCGCCGTAGACCGCCAGCGAGGTGTCGGCATAGGGCGCGGTGAACATGATCTGCTTGGCGCGCTCGGGCGTCAGGCCCATCACCGAGATGACGATGTCGACCTTGTCGGTCAAGAGGAAGGGGATGCGGTTGGCGCCGGTCAGCTGCACCAGCTCGACCTTCACTCCCAGCGCCTTGGCGACCATGTTGGCGAAATCGATGTCGAAGCCCTCGGCCTGGCGCTGGGCGTTGACCGAGCCGAACGGCGGCACGTCCAGCGGCACGCCGATGCGCACCGTGCCGGCCTTGAGGATGTCCTCGAACTTGTCGGCCTGGGCCGGTGCCGCGGCCATGGTCAGGGCCGCGACCGCGGCCAATGTGGTGATCCAACGCGTCATGGTTCTCTCCTCCGGTTGTCCTGGTTCAATGCAACACCGAGCCGAGAAAGGCCTCCAGCTCGGGGGTTCGCGGCTTGCCCAGCGTCTCGCGCGCCGGGCCCTGTTCCCAGATCTTGCCCTGGTGCATGAACACGACGCGGTTGGCGACGTTGCGGGCGAAGCCCATTTCGTGCGTCACCAGCGCCATGCTCATGCCGCCGCGGGCCAGCGATTCCAGCACCTTCAGCACCTCGCCGATCAGCTCGGGGTCCAGCGCCGATGTGATCTCGTCGAACAGCATCATCTTGGGCTGCATCGCCAGCGAGCGCGCGATGGCGACGCGCTGCTGCTGGCCGCCGGAGAGCTGGTCGGGGAAAGCGGCGATCTTGTCGGCCAGGCCGACCCGCGCCAGCACGTCCTCGGCCAGGCGCCGGGCCTCGCCCGCGGCCACGCCCTTCACCACCGTCGGCGCCAGGGTGATGTTGCGCTCGACCGAGAGGTGCGGAAACAGATTGTAGCTCTGGAAGACGATGCCGACCTGCTGGCGCAGGCGGCGCAGATCGGTCGCGGGGTCGTTGACCACGGTGCCGTCGAAGACGATGCGCCCGGCCTGGATCGGCTCGAGCGCGTTGATGCAGCGCAACAGCGTGCTCTTGCCCGAGCCCGAGCGGCCGATGATGGCGACGATGTCGCCCTGGTCGATGGTCAGCGAGACCCCGTCCAGCACGGTCAGCGCGCCGAAACGCTTGGTCACCTGCTCGATCTCAACGAGCGACAACGAGCTTCCTTTCCAAATGCTGGCTCCAGCGCGACAGCGGGAAGCAGATGCAGAAGTACAGCACGGCGACGATACCATAGACGGTGAAGGGCCGGAACGTCGCCCCGGTGGTGATCTGGCCCTCGCGCGTCAACTCGATGAAGCCGATCGCCGAGGCCAGCGAGGTGTTCTTGATCAGCTGCACCAGGAAGCCGACCGTGGGCGGGATGGCGATGCGCACCGCCTGCGGCACGACGACATAGCGCAGCTGCTGGCCGAAGCCGAGACCCAGCGCGGCCGAGGCCTCCCATTGCTGGCGCGAGATCGCCTCGACGCAACCGCGCCAGATCTCGGCCAGGAAGGCCGAGGCGTAGATCGAGAACGCCAGCCCCGCCGCCACCCAGGGCGAGACGCGATAGCCGAAGATGGCGAAGCCGAAGAAGAACAC
>VGDZ01000009.1 GCA_016869515.1 Alphaproteobacteria bacterium
GTCGATTCGGTCTGTCCCTATTGCGGCGTCGGCTGCCAGATCGTCTATCGCATCAAGGACGACCGCATCCTCGCCGTGGAGGGTCGCGACGGCCCCGCCAACCAGAACCGGCTGTGCGTCAAGGGCCGCTTCGGCTTCGACTATGTCAGCCATCCGCATCGCCTGACCAAGCCGCTGATCCGCAAGCCGGGCGTGGCCAAGTCGGCAGCGGCCGACATCGATCCGGCCAATCCTTGGACTCATTTCCGCGAAGCGAGTTGGGAAGAAGCGCTGGATCTGGCGGCATCGGGCCTCAAGCGCATCCGCGACGGCTTGGGTCCCCACGCGCTGGCCGGTTTCGGTTCGGCCAAGGGCTCGAACGAAGAGGCTTATCTGGTGCAGAAGCTGGTGCGTACCGGCTTCGGCACCAACAACGTCGATCATTGCACGCGGCTGTGCCACGCCAGCTCGGTGGCGGCGCTGCTGGAGACCATCGGTTCGGCCGCGGTCACGGCGCCGTTCACCGCCGCGCTGGAATCCGATCTGATCATCGTCATCGGCGCCAATCCGACCGAGAACCATCCTGTCGCCGCTACCTTCATCAAGAACGCCGCCAAGCGCGGCGCCAAGCTGGTGGTGTGCGATCCGCGCGGCCAGGCCCTCAAGCGCCACGCCTGGCGCATGCTGCAGTTCAAGCCCGGCGCCGATGTGGCGCTGCTCAACGCCATGATGCACGTCATCGTCGCCGAGAACCTTTACGACCGCCAATACGTCGCCGCGCACACCGAGGGCTTCGAGAAGCTGCGCGAGTCGCTCGCCGCCCAAAGCCCCGAGGCGATGGCGCCGGTCAGCGGCATCCCGGCCGAGACCGTGCGCGAGGTGGCGCGCGCCTACGCCCGCGCCGAACGCGCCATCATCTTCTGGGGCATGGGCGTCAGCCAGCACGTCCACGGCACCGACAATGCGCGCTGTCTGATCTCGCTGGCGCTGATGACCGGCCAGGTCGGACGGCCGGGCACCGGGCTGCATCCCTTGCGCGGCCAGAACAACGTCCAGGGCGCCTCGGATGCCGGCCTGATTCCGATGATGCTGCCCGACTACCGCCGCATCGGCGTCGCCGAAAATCGCGCCAAGTTCGAGGAAATCTGGGGCCGCAAGCTGTCGGACAAGCCCGGCCTGACCGTGGTCGAGATCATGGGCGCGATTCTCAAGGGCGAGATCCGCGGCATGTACATCATGGGCGAGAACCCGGCGATGTCGGACCCCGACGCCGGGCACGCCCGCGAGGCGCTGGCCAAGCTCGATCATCTCGTGGTCCAGGACCTGTTCCTGACCGAGACCGCTTTCCATGCCGATGTCGTGCTGCCGGCCTCGGCCTGGCCGGAGAAGGACGGCACCGTCACCAACACCAACCGCCAGGTGCAGATGGGCCGCACCGCCTTGCCGCTTCCGGGCGATGCCCGCCAGGACTGGTGGATCGTGCAGGAGATCGCCAACCGCCTCGGGCTCGATTGGCGCTACCGCCACCCGCGCGATGTCTTCGCCGAAATGAAGAAGGCGATGCCCTCGCTCGACAATATCGGCTGGGATCGGCTCGCGGCCGAGAGCGCCGTGACCTATCCCTGCAAGGCGCCCGACAAGCCGGGCGAGGCGATCATTTTCGGCGACGGCTATCCCACGTCCAGCCGGCGCGGCAAGTTCGTGCCCACCCAAGTCACGCCGCCGGCCGAACTGCCCGATGCCAGCTATCCGATGGTGCTGACCACCGGCCGGCAGCTCGAACATTGGCACACCGGTGCCATGACCCGGCGCGCGGCGGTGCTGGACGCGATCGAGCCCGAGGCCATCGCCACCATGAACGCCGGCCAATTGGCCAAGCTGGGCGTCGCGGCCGGCGAGAAGGTGCGCATCGCCACGCGCCGCGGCGAAATCGAGCTGCGGGCGCGAGCCGACCAGGCCGTACCCGACGGCATGGTGTTCGTCGCGTTTTGCTATGCCGAGGCGGCGGCTAATCTGCTGACCAATCCGCAGCTCGATCCGTACGGCGAGATTCCCGAATTCAAGTTCTGCGCCGCCAAGGTCGAGAAAATCGGCGCATCGGCATCGCATTAGGAGAAACCCGAAGCATGGCCGCTTTTTCCGTTCCCGATCTCGCCGGCAAGGTCTTTCTGGTCACCGGCGCCTCGACCGGCATCGGCGCCGCCGTGGCGCGGGGTCTTGCCGCCCAGGGCGCGCGGGTCGCCGTGCACTACAATGCCAGCCGCGCCAAGGCCGAGGCAGTGGTGGCGGATATCGCCAAGGGCGGCGGCGAGGGGCTGGCGGTGGCGGGCGATCTGAGCCGGGTCGGCGGGGCCGAGCCGGTGGTCGACCGCGCGGCTACGCATTTCGGCCGGCTCGACGGGCTGATCAACAACGCAGGCTCCCTGGTCAAGCGCGTGCCGATCGCCGATTTCACCGAAGCGCTCTACGACGAAGTCATGAACCTCAACGTGCGCGCGGTGGTCGCCGCCAGCCGCGCCGCGATCCCGCATCTGCGCAAGGCCGGGGGCGGCGCGATCGTCAACACCACCTCGATCGCGGCTCGCCATGGCGGCGGACCGGGGGCGGTGATGTACGCCTCGTCCAAGGGCTTCGTCAGCACCTTCACCCGCGGCCTGGCCAAGGAATTGGTCAAAGACAATATCCGCGTCAACGCCGTCTCGCCCGGCGTCATCGCCACGCCGTTCCACGAGCGCTTCTCGACCGCCGAGCAGATCAAGGCCATGACCGCCACCATTCCGATGGGCCGCCTCGGCAGCAGCGAAGAATGCGTCGGCACTTATCTTTATTTGGCGTCCGCCGTATTGAGCGGCTACGTCACCGGCCAGGTGATCGAGGTCAATGGCGGCCAGTTGATGCCTTAGGCGCGTAACGCTTTACGCTCGCCGCCATCGACTCTAGACTGGCGGCCAAGAAATCGAGGGAGGCCGCCGATGTCCGTCCGTTCCGCAGTTCTTGCAGCCGCTGGCTTGTGCTTGGCTCTGCCCGCTGCGGCCCAGGTCAAGCCGCCGGCGCAGATGGCCTGGACCGCCTACGATACCGGCTCCTCCGGTTTCAACATGGTGGTGGCGATCGGCCAGGCGTTCAAGAATGCCTACAATGCCGACATCCGCGTCCTGCCGGGTTCGAACGACATCGCGCGCCTGGCGCCGGTGCGCGCCAACCGCGCCCAGATCTCGGCCATGGGCATCGGCTCCTACTTCGCGATGGAAGGCATCGACGAATTCGGCGCCAAGGACTGGGGTCCGCAAAAGGTGCGCCGGCTGATGACCTCGCTGGCCGACAACAACATCGCGCTCGGCACCGCCAAGGACGCCAACATCAAGACCATGGCCGATCTCAAGGGCAAGCGCGTCGCTTGGGTGGTGGGCGCGCCGGCGCTGAACCGCAATACCGCGGCCTTCTTGGCCTTCGGCGGCCTGACCTGGGCCGACGTCAAGAAGGTCGAATTTTCGGGCTTCGGCGCGTCGTGGAAGGGGCTGGTCAACGGCGACGTCGACACCGCCATCGCCTCGACCATCACCGGCGTCAGCCGCGAACTGGAAGCGAGCCCGCGCGGCATGTTCTGGCCGCCGGTGGCGCATGCCGACAAGGCGGGTTGGGGGCGCCTCAACAAGGTGGCGCCCTATTACTTCCCCTCCAACGCCACCGCCGGCACCGGCGGCATCTCGAAGTCGAGTCCGCACGAAGGCGCCAACTATCCCTATCCGATCGTGGTTGCGTATGACACCGCAGGTGCCGATGTGGTCTACGCCGTGGTCAAAGGCATGATCGACACTTACGCCCAGTACAAGGACGCCGCGCCCGGCGCCGACGGTTTCGAACTCAAGCGGCAATTGCTGGATTGGGTGGTGCCCTATCACGACGGCACGGTGCGGGCCTTCAAGGAGGCCGGTCACTGGTCGGATGCGGCGCAAAAGCGCAATGACGACCTGATCAAGCGTCAGACCGTGTTGGCGCAGGCCTGGGAGAAGATGGCGGCGCAAAAGGGCCTGGCTGACGATGCCTACAAGCTGGCCTGGCAGAAGACCCGGGCCGAGAGCCTGCGCGCCGCCGGCATGGATCCGATCTGGGTGGATTGGGACTGAGCGCCGCTGGGGTCCAGCGCCGGCACCTAGATCGTGAGTCAACCCCACGCGCCGCCGGCCGAGCACGTCACGGCCGAGGCCGAAGGCGTGCGGCTGCGCGAATTGTCCGGCATCGCCAAGTGGGTGCTGATCGCCGCCACCGTCCTGTCGGTGTTGGTCTGCGTCAACCAGCTGTTCAGCTTCAATTTCCTGGTCGGCGCGGTGATGCTGGACAACCAGTATTTCTATTTGTTGATCGCGCTGCTGCTGCCGCTGACGTTCGTGCTGTTCCCGGCCGAGCTTGGTGCGCCGCCGCGCACCCATGTACCATGGTACGACACCGGGTTGGCGCTGGTGACCCTTGGCGCTTGCCTCTATTTCGTCGCCATCGGCCGCGCCGCCGCCGGCGGCGGCTGGGAATACGGCGCCTCGGCCGGCGCGCCCAAGCACGTGGTGTGGATGTCCTATCTGCTGTGGGCGCTGGTGACCGAGGCACTGCGCCGTACCGGCGGCTGGGGGTTGATGCTGTCGGTCAACGCCTGCGCGCTCTATCCGGTGGTGGCCGATCTGGTGCCGGGGCCGATCTCGGGCCTGGCCAGTTCGTTGCCGGATACGGCGGTCTATCACATGCTGTCGAGCGAGAGCCTGCTGGGCGTGGCG
Organism: Alphaproteobacteria bacterium; assembly: GCA_016869515.1. GTDB lineage: Bacteria > Pseudomonadota > Alphaproteobacteria > VGDZ01 > VGDZ01 > VGDZ01. The sequence continues at coordinate 4,746 of VGDZ01000009.1, forward strand.
ATCAAGGCCTTCGCCGAGTTGGTGATCGGGTTCCTGATCTTCGGCGTGGCGTTGCAGTACACCGGCGCCGGACCGTTTTTCATCAATTTCGCGTTTTCGCTGCTGGGCGGAGTGCGGGGCGGCGCCGCCAAGGTGGCGATCTTCGCCTCGGGCCTGCTGGGCTCGATGTCGGGCAGCGTGGTGTCGAACGTGCTGACCGCCGGCACCATGACCATACCGGCGATGAAGCGCACCGGATTTCCGGCCTCGACCGCGGCCTCGATCGAGGCCTGCGCCTCGACCGGCGCGGTGCTGATGCCGCCGGTGATGGGCGCTACCGCCTTCGTCATGGCCTCGTTCCTCAACGTGCCCTACAGCCAGGTCGCGCTGGCGGCGGCGCTGCCCTCGATCTTCTACTATTTCGGCCTGTTCATGCAGATCGACAGCTATGCCGCGCGCCACGGCCTCAAGGGGCTGGATCGTTCCGAGCTGCCCAAACTTGGCCAAGTCCTCAAGGAGGGCTGGTACTACCTGTTCGTGGTGGCGCTGTTGGTGTGGATGCTGCTGGTGCTCAAGCGCGAAAGCCACGCGCCGTTCTATGCCACCGCGCTGCTGATCGCGATCAACCAGGTGCTGGGCAAGCAGCATCGCTGGGGTTGGCGCGAGCTTTTGGTGTTCATCGCGGCATCGGGCAAGCTGTTCGCCGAATTGGTCGCGATCCTGGCCGGGGTCGGGCTGCTGATCGGTGCCTTTTCTCTGACCGGCCTGACCGGGACCCTGACCAACGATCTGGTCTATCTCGCCGGCAACAACGTGCTGGTGCTGCTGGTGATGGGGGCGATAACCAGCTTCATCCTCGGCCTCGGCATGACCACCACCGCCTGCTACATCTTCCTTGCCGTTCTGCTGGCGCCAGGCCTGGTCAAGCAGGGGCTGGATCCGATGGCGGTGCACATGTTCATGCTCTATTGGGGCATGCTCAGCTTCATCACCCCGCCAGTGGCGCTGGCCAGTTTCGCCGCCGCCGGCATCGCCGGCTCGCCGCCGATGAAGACCAGTTGGGAGTCGATGTATGTCGGCTCGATCATTTATTTCATTCCGTTCTTTTTCGTGCTGGACAAGGCGCTGCTGCTGGACGGCGATTGGCTGCACATCGTCGAGGTCGCGATCAGCATGACGATTGGCGTGATCGCGATCTGCGGCGGCCTGCAGGGCTATTTGCTGGCGGTCGGCGATCTGCGGCGGGCCGGGTTGCTGGAATGGCCGATCCGTCTAGCTCTGATCGCCGGCGGGATGGCATTGGCGACACCCAGCCTGACCACGGTCGGTGTCTCGCAGGCGACGCTTAACGCCTGGGCGCTGGGGTTGACCCTGCCGGCGCTGGGGTTGGCCCTGGTGCTGGTACGCTTTCGTCCGGGGCGCCTCGGATCATAACGGCAGCGGCCACCTTGTACTGGCGCTGACCGACGGCGACCGCGACCTCGGCGGCAGGCCGATGAGGCAATGCGAGGAACACGTCGAGCGATCCGAGCGCGCGCATCGCCTCCAGCGCCGAAGGGTGGATCGTATCGTCGCGAAAATCCCGCAGGAAGTCGGCAGGCTTTTCCAGCACGACGACGCTGCACCCGGCGCGCGCCAGCAGGAGACCCAGCATCATTCCAGCCGGCCCGCCACCGGCGATGCAGCATTGGGCGGCGATGGTGGTGCTCACGGCACCGATCAGTGGGCAGAGGCGACCAGGAACAGTCGGCGAAAGGGAAACAGCGTGCGGCCATCGCCGGCGGGCGGATAGGCGGCGGCGACGCGCCTGGCGTAGTCAGCCAGAAAATCGGCCCGCAACTCGTTGGGCAGGGCCTCGATCAAGGGCCGCAGTGCCGTACCTTTGGTCCACTCGACCACCGGGTTGTCGCCTTCCAGCACGTGCAGATATTCGGTCTCCCACAGATCAAGCGTGGCGGCATGCGGCGCCAGCATTTCACGGTAGACCTGGGGCCGAGCCACCGGATTGGGTCTCAGCACCTTGGCGAGATAAGGTTGGAAACGGCGGTCGGCGGCGCTTTCGACCATGGCGGTATGCGAGGGCGCGCCGTGATTGCGCGGCATCTGCACCGCCAGAGCGCCGCCGCTACGCAGCATTCCCATCAACTTGGGAAACAGCGAGGCGTGGTCGTCCAGCCAATGCAGTGCGGCATTGGAATAGATCAGCGCCACCGGCGCATCGGGCTGCCAGCGACCGACATCGGCCTGGACGAAGACCACGCCGGGCAGCGTCTCGCGCGCCTTCTTGAGCATGGCGGGCGAAGAATCGACGCCCAGGATCGACCGATCCGGCCAGCGCCGGCGCAACAGCGCGGTGACGTTGCCGGCGCCGCAGCCGAGATCGACCACCGTGCCCTGGGCCGACAGATCGACCCGGCCAAGCAGGTCGACCGCGGGACGCAAGCGGTGATCGGCGAATTTCAGGTACTGTGCGGGGTCCCAATTGGGAGCGGTGCGGTCCATCCGGCCTCAAAAATCCAATGCGTCGCGGATCGCCGCGATGCCGTCCTTGGCGCAGATCTCGTCGGCCTCGCCGCCGGGCGCCCCCGATACCCCGACCGCGCCCACCGTCACTCCGGCAGCTTCGATCGGCAGCCCGCCGCCGATCGGCACCATGCCGGGCAGCGAACGCAAGCCCGACATCGGCCGGCCGGCCTGGCTTTGCTCGGCCAGTTCCAGCGTCCCGGTACGAAAGCTGACTGCGGTCCAGGCCTTGCCCTCGGCTGTACGCGGCGTATGCGGTCCGGCAAAGCGGTCGCGCAGCATGACCTGAGTAACGCCGAAGCGGTCGACCACCGCCACCGCCACCTGATAGCCGCGCTTGCGACAGGACTCGAGCGTCGCCCGCGCCAAGGTCAGCGCAGTTTCGGGCGAGAGCGACTTGTAGCCCACCAGCGCCTCCTCGGCGGTCGCGGCTGGACCAACGACCAACAGCAACATCAAAGCGGCGATGCGGGCGCGCATGGTGTTTTCCTTCCCTTCGCCCGAAATGCTAGCATCTTTTTTCGAGACTGGCGCGATCATGACGCAACTTTCCGCAGGCACGATCGAGGACTATCGCCGCGACGGCGCGGTGGCGCTGCGCGGCGTGATCGGCGCCGACTGGCTGGCGGCATTGGCCGAGGGCATCGAGCGCAACCTGCGCGACCCCGGTCCCTACGGCAAGCGCTACACCGAATCCGGCCAGCCCGGCCTGTTCTTCGGCGACTACTGCAATTGGCGGCGGATTCCGCAATATCGCGAATTCATGACCCGCGGGCCGGCGGCGGCCCTGGCAGCGCAACTGATGGGTTCGCGCAAGGTCAACCTGTTTCACGAGCATGTGCTGGTCAAGGAACCGGGTACGCTGGAACCGACGCCCTGGCACCAGGACCTGCCTTACTACTCGATCGACGGCACGATGATGTGTTCGATGTGGATTCCGATCGACCCGGTGCCGGCGGCGACATGTCCGCAATACCTGGCCGGGTCGCATCGTTGGGGCAAGCTTTATGCGCCCAAGCGCTTCAAGGACCAGGCCTACCACCCGGGTACCGACCCCAACTTTTCGCCGCTGCCCGACATCGAGGCCGAGATCGCCGAGGGGCGCCATCGCGTCTTGCGCTGGGACCTGGCGCCGGGCGACTGCATCGCCTTCGACGGGCGCTCGCTGCATGGCGCGCCGCCCAATCCGCTCAGCCGTCGCCGCCGTGCCTTCTCGGCGCGCTGGACGGGCGACGACGTCACTTTCCTGCTGCGCCCCGGATTCATGTCGCCGCCTCCGCCCGAGAATCATCCGCCGGTCGGCGCACCGATGGATTGCGAAGCCTTTCCGGTGGTGTATCGCGCGCCCTGATCCGATCCCGCGTCCGGGAGCGATCCGCGATCCGGCGGCATTCGTTCGCGCCGAAACGCGGTTGATGCCGGTGCCGCATGCGCCCGAGATCGCACTTCATCTGGCCAGCGAGGCGACCGAACTTTGGCATCGCACCGAGGACGAACTCGATCGCATCGGCCTGCCGCCGCCCTATTGGGCCTTCGCCTGGGCCGGGGGGCAGGCGTTGGCGCGATACGTGCTGGATCATCGCTATCTGGTCGAAGGACGCACGGTGCTGGATGTGGGGTCCGGTTCCGGGCTGGTGGCGATCGCGGCGATGAAAGCGGGTGCAAGGCGCGCCATCGCCGCCGAGATCGATCCCTTCGCGCAGACCGCGATCGCCATGAATGCCCAAGCCAACGGCGTCGCGGTCGAGGTTTTGGCCGAAGACCCGATCGGGCGCGACGACGCGGCCTGGCAGTCGGTGCTGGCCGGCGACATGTGCTACGAGCAGCCGCTGGCCGAACGCGTTACCGATTGGCTGGCGACGCTGGCGGGCCAGGGCAGGGTAGTGCTGCTGGGCGATCCCGGCCGAACCTATCTGCCCAGGGATCGGCTGGAAGCCCTGGCCGAATACCGCGTGCCGACCACGCGCGCGCTGGAGGATTTCGAGATCAAGCGCACCACGGTCTGGCGTTTCCGCCAGGCGGGCGGCGCTTCACCGGTCTGCTATCTGGACGAGGCATGATCCAATTCGTGTTGATCGCCGTGGTCTCGGCCGATGGCTTTATCGCGCGCCATGCCGACGACGTTCCTGCTGCCTGGGCCAGCGCCGAGGAACAGGCGGTATTTGCGGCGTCCATGGCCGAAATCTCCTGGTCGTTCATGGGTCGCAACACCCATCGCAACGCACTCAAGGCCGAAAGGCGGCGAGTGATCTTCAGCCGCCGCGTCGATGCCCCGCGCTGGGAGGGCGAACGCTGGCTGTGGGTCAATCCTGCCCGAACCGGGCTGAAGGAAATGATCGCCCTCACCGGAGCGACCGGGCGCTGCGCGGTGCTGGGCGGAACCGGGGTCTATGACTGGTTTCTCGAGCACGCACGCTATGACACGGTCGATCTGTCGATCGAGCCGATACGCTTCGAAGGCGGGCTGCAGCTATTTTCGCGGGTGGCATGGCACGAGCTGGAGCGGCGTCTGGCCGAAAGCGGGCTGGAGCCCGGCGAGGACCGAATTCTCAATGCCGGCGGCACCCGCCATCGAACATGGCGCCGGGCAAGACCATTGATTGGCTAGGGGTTAGCCAGCCGTTTGCGCTTGATGATGGACGATTTGGGCTATAATGACAGCGGGTCTGAGGAGTCGAATTTTGGGCGGCGCCGACATCGACCAGGTCTGGCAAGGCGGGGTGGTCGACCCCATCCCGGCGATACCGGTTCCCGCCCCATTTCCGCCTAGGAGTTCCCGAGGTGCAAGCGACCGATATCGCCAATCCTGACTACTTCCATAAGGTGGTGGATTGCCAGTGGGCGTGCCCGGCGCATACGCCGGTGCCCGAGTACATCCGGCTGATCGCCGCCGGGCGCTACACTGACGCCTACATGATCAATTGGCGATCCAACGTCTTCCCGGGCGTGCTGGGGCGGACCTGCGATCGGCCGTGCGAACCCGCCTGCCGGCGCGGACGGGTCGAAAAGGCACCGGTGGCAATTTGCCGGCTCAAGCGCGTCGCCGCCGACAAGAAAGACGACGTGCGCGCGTACCTGCCCAAGCCGGCCAAGCAACACAATGGCAAGCGCGTCGCGCTGATCGGTGCCGGCCCGGCATCGCTGACCGTGGCGCGCGATCTGCTGCCACTCGGCTATCAGGTCACGATCTACGAACAGGACCCCAAGGCCGGCGGCATGATCCGCAGCCAGATCCCGCGTTTCCGCCTGCCTGAAAGCGTGATCGACGAGGAGGTCGGCTACATTCTCGGCCTGGAACCGGAGCTGCGCCTCGGTCGCCGAGTCGACTCGCTCAAGGCGGTGTTGGCCGAGGGCTATGACGCGGTATTCGTCGGTTGCGGCGCGCCGCGCGGCCGCGATCTCGAGATTTCCGGCCGCAAGGAGGCCGCCGCCAACATCCATATCGGCATCGATTGGCTGTCCTCGGTGTCGTTCGGCCATGTCGGCAAGATCGGCAAGCGGGTAATCGTGCTGGGCGGCGGCAATACGGCGATGGATTGCTGCCGGACCTCGCGGCGACTAGGCGGCAGCGACGTCAAGGTGGTGGTGCGCTCGGGGTTCGAGGAGATGAAAGCCTCGCCCTGGGAAAAGGAAGACGCCATGCACGAGGACATTCCGATCCTCAACTACATGGTGCCCAAGGCCTTCCTGCACAAGAACGGCCGCTTGACCGGCATGAGCTTCGAGAAGGTGCGGGCCGAATACGATACCAAGGGCCGCCGCAACCTGGTGCCGACGGGCGAACCCGACGTGACGATCGAATGCGACGACGTGCTGGTCGCGGTCGGACAGGAGAACGCCTTTCCCTGGATCGAACGCGACATCGGCATCGAATTCGACAAATGGAACATGCCCAAGGTCGATGCCGCGACCATGCAGTCGACCCTGCCCAAGGTGCTGTTCGGCGGCGATGCCGCCTTCGGACCCAAGAACATCATCTGGGCGGTGGCCCATGGCCACGAGGCGGCGGTCTCGATCGACCGCATGTGCGCGGGCCTGAACCCGAGCCAACGACCGGCGCCGGCGGTGACGGTGATGTCGCAAAAAATGGGCATCCACGAGTGGAGCTACGACAACGACGTCTCCAACGACGCCCGCTACAAGGTTCCGCTGCGGCCCAAGGCCGAGGCGCTGGGCGACATCAAGCTCGAGGTCGAACTCGGCTTCGATGCCCGGCTGGGCTTCGCCGAGGCGGCGCGCTGCCTGAACTGCGACGTGCAGACGGTGTTCTCGGCCTCGGCCTGCATCGAGTGCGATGCCTGCGTCGACATCTGCCCGATGGACTGCATCACCTTCGCCGCCAACGGCGAGGAGAAGGATTTGCGCGCGCGCCTGACCGCGCCGGCGTTGAACCCGACCCAGGACATCTACCTGCAGACCGGCCTCAAGACCGGCCGCGTCATGGCCAAGGACGAGGACGTCTGCCTGCATTGCGGGCTGTGCGCCGAGCGCTGCCCGACCGGGGCCTGGGACATGCAGAAATACCTTCTTCACACGACACAGGCGGGGCACGCATGCCGGTCAAGCCGCTAGAACGCGTCAACGACTTCGTCGTCAAGTTCGCCAACGTCAACGGCTCGGGCTCGGCTTCGGCCAACCGGCTGTTCGCGATGTCGATCCTGCGCATGGGCGTGCCGGTCTCGCCGCGCAACATCTTTCCCTCCAACATCCAGGGCCTGCCGACCTGGTACGAGGTGCGGGTGTCCGAGCGCGGCTGGTTGGGCGCGCGCGGCGGCGTCGACATGATGGTGGCGATGAACCCGCAGACCTGGGACAAGGACGTGGCGTCGATCGAGCCGGGCGGCTACCTGTTCTACGATTCGACCAAGCCGATGCCGACCGACAAGTTCCGCGACGACATCGTCGTCATCGGCGTGCCGCTGACCGAGATATGCAACACCCGCTACTCCGATCCGCGCCAGCGCCAGCTGTTCAAGAACATCATCTATCTCGGCGCGCTGTCGGCGCTTCTGGAAATCGAGCCCAAGGCGATCGAGACGCTGCTGCGCGAGCAGTATCGCAGCAAGGACAAGCTGATCGCGCCCAACATCGAGGCGCTGCATCTGGGGCGCGACTGGGCGCTGGCGAATCTGGAATGCCCGCTCGGCCTGCGAGTGCGGCGGGCGGATGCGGTCGGCGACCGCATTTTCCTCGAAGGCAATTCGGCCTCGGCGCTGGGCGCGGTCTATGGCGGCGCAACGGTGGCGGCGTGGTATCCGATCACGCCGTCCTCCTCGCTGGCCGAGGCTTTCCAGAGCCATTGCCGGCGGCTGCGGGTCGATCCGGTAACCAAGAAGAACCGCTTTGCCATCGTTCAGGCCGAAGACGAATTGGCTTCGATCGGCATGGTGATCGGCGCCGGCTGGAACGGCGCTCGCGCCTTCACCGCCACCTCGGGTCCGGGTATTTCGCTGATGCAGGAATTCCTCGGCCTGGCCTATTTCGCCGAGATTCCGGCGGTGCTGTTCGACGTCCAGCGCGCCGGGCCCTCGACCGGCATGCCGACCCGCACCCAGCAATGCGACGTGCTGGCCTGCGCCTATGCCTCGCACGGCGACACCAAGCACGTGCTGCTGTTTCCCGAGGACCCGCGCGAATGTTTCGAGATGGGGGCCCAGGCCTTCGATTTGGCCGATCGGCTGCAGACGCCGGTGTTCGTGCTGCTGGACCTCGACATCGGCATGAACGAGCGGCTGTGCAAGCCGCTGGCTTGGGACGACGCCAAGAGGCTCGACCGCGGCAAGGTGATGACCCGCGAGCAGCTTGAGGCCGGCGTCACCTTCGGCCGCTACCTCGACGTCGACGGCGACGGCATTCCCTTCCGCACCTATCCCGGCACGCACCCGAGCAAGGGGTCCTATTTCACCCGCGGCACCTCGCGCGATCGCTTCGCGCGCTACACCGAGGAGGGCCCGGCCTATGTCGACAACATGGAGCGGCTGCTGAGGAAGCACGATACCGCCAAGCGGCTGGTGCCGCGCCCGATCGAGCGGCCGGGACCGGCGCCGACCAGGCTGGGCGCGATCTTCTACGGCTCGACCAGCCCGGCGATGGAAGAAGCGCTGGAAATGCTGGCGGCCGAGGGCATCGCGCTCGACACCATGCGCGTGCGCGGTTTTCCCTTCCATGACGACGTCCCCGCCTTCATCGCGCGCCACGATCGCGTATTCGTGGTCGAGCAGAATCGCGATGGGCAGCTGCGCGCGCTTCTGACCGTCGAATGCGGCATCGACCCCGCCAAGCTGGCGCCGATCCTGCACTACGACGGCACGCCGATCACCGCCCGCTTCATCGCCGCCGCCATCGGCAAGGCGTTGCGGGGCTGGAACGTCACGCCGCTGCGGAGGGTCGCGTCATGACCTATCTCAACAAGCCGGTCCTGCATCACCCCAAGCTGAAGGCCAATGCGCTCGGCCTGACCCATCGCGACTACGAGGGCAAGGTTTCGACGCTGTGCGCCGGCTGCGGACACGATTCGATCTCGGCCGCGATCATTCAGGCCTGCTGGAACCTGTCGCTGGAGCCGCATCGCATCGCCAAGCTGTCGGGCATCGGCTGCTCGTCGAAGACGCCGGACTATTTCCTTGGGCCGGCGCACGGTTTCAACTCGGTGCACGGCCGCATGCCGTCGGTTCTGACCGGCGCCAATCTGGCCAATCGCGAGCTGATCTATCTCGGCGTCTCGGGCGACGGCGATTCCGCCTCGATCGGCCTGGGCCAGTTCGCGCACTCGCTGCGCCGCGGCGTCAACATGCTCTACATCGTCGAGAACAACGGCGTCTACGGCCTGACCAAGGGCCAGTTTTCGGCCACGGCCGACCGCGGCTCGGCCTCCAAGCGCGGCGTCTCCAATTCGGATTCCCCGATCGACATGGTAAGCTTGGCGCTGCAGCTGGGCGCGACCTTCATCGCCCGCTCGTTCTCGGGCGACAAGACTCAGTTGGTGCCGCTGATCGAGGCCGCGATCCTGCACAAGGGCGCGGCCTTCATCGACTGCATCAGCCCCTGCATCGCCTTCAACAACCATCCCGGCTCGACCAAGAGCTTCGACTACGTCCGGGCCCACAACGAGGCGGTCAACACGCTCGACGTCATGATCGGGCGGGAGACCATCACCGCCGACTACGCGCCGGGCACGACCCGCGAGATCGTCCAGCACGACGGCAGCACGCTGCGGCTGCACAAGCTGGCCGACGACTACGATCCGACCGACCGCACCGCCGCCGCCGACTACCTGCAGCGTCGCCACGCCAAGGGCGAAGTGGTGACCGGGCTGCTCTATCTCGACCCCGCGCCGCGCGATCTGCATGCCGGGCTCGACACCGTCGAGACGCCGTTGAATCGGCTGGGCGATGCCGAGCTGATTCCCGGCGCCAAGGCGATCGAGCGGATCAACGCCGCGCTGCGCTAGACCGGGCGCGCGCGGGCGGCTAGACATCGGCGCATGGAGTTTTTTCGCGTCTATGCCCGCGTGCTCGGGCTGCTGGGGCCCGAAAGCCGGTTGGGATTCGTCCTGGCCGGCTCGAACGTCGTCCTGGCGGGGATGCAGTTCCTCGAACCGGTGCTGTTCGGAAAGATCGTCGACGTCCTCAGCGGAAGCTCGGGCCGCGCCTCGGCCGAGGTATGGACCGACAGCGCGCGGCTGTTGGGGCTTTGGGGCGCGGTCGGCGTCGGCGGCATCCTGGCCAACGTTTTGATAGCGCTGCACGCCGACCGGCTGGCCCATCGCCGGCGGCTGGCCGCGATCGCGATCTACTTCGACCACGTGCTGGCGCTGCCCTTCGCCTTCCACGGCGACACTCATTCCGGCCGGCTGATGAAGGTCATGCTGCGGGGTGCCGACAATCTGTTCAGCCTGTGGCTGTCCTTTTTCCGCGAGCACCTGTCGACCTTCGTCATCCTCGTGGTGCTGCTGCCGCTGTCGCTTTTCCTCAACTGGCGACTGGGCGGGCTGCTGATCGTGCTGCTGGTGCTGTTCGCGTCGCTGGCGACTTTCGTCGTCGGCCGCACCGACCGCGCCCAGAAGTCGGTCGAGGACCATCATTCGGCGCTGGCCGAGCGCGCCGGCGACGCCTTCGGCAACATCGCCCTGATCCAAAGCTATGTCCGCCTCAAGGCCGAGTCCCAGCAGATGGGCGAGGTCATGCGCAAGCTGCTGGCGGCGCAGTTCCCGGTGCTGACCTGGTGGGCGATCCTGACCGTGTTGACCCGCGGTTCGTCGACCATCACCGTGATCAGCATTTTCGTGGTCGGTACATGGCTGCATCTCGAGGGCCTTTCCAGCGTCGGCGAGATCGTCAGCTTCATGGGCTTCGCCACGTTGTTGATCGGTCGGCTGGAGCAGGCGATGGGCTTCCTCAACAGCCTGTTCTACGAACTGCCGGCGCTGGCCGATTTCTTCCGCGTGCTCGATACCCAGTCGACCGTGGCCGAGAAGCCGGGCGCGATCGCGCTGGGACGGGTCAAGGGCGAGGTCGAATTCCGCGAGGTGCGCTTCCGCTACGAGCCCTCGCGGCCGGCGATCGAGGGCATGAGCTTCCATGCGCCGGCCGGCGCCACCATCGCTCTGGTCGGCTCGACCGGCGCCGGCAAGTCGACGGCGATGGGGCTGTTGCATCGGATGTGGGACCCCGAAGCCGGCGCCATCCTGATCGACGGCGTCGACATCCGCGACGTGACGCTGGAATCGCTGCGCCGCAATGTCGGCGTGGTGTTCCAGGATTCGACCATGTTCTATCGCTCGATCGCCGACAATTTGCGGGTCGGCAAGCCCGAGGCCGGCCAGGCCGAGCTCGAGGCCGCGGCCAAGCTGGCCGAGGCTCATGACTTCATTCTGCGCCAGCCCGAGGGCTATGACACCGCGGTCGGCGAGCGCGGTGCCACGCTGTCGGGCGGCGAGCGCCAGCGGCTGTCGATCGCGCGTGCGCTGCTCAAGGACCCGCCGGTGCTGATTCTCGACGAGGCCACCTCGGCGCTGGATGCCGCCACCGAGGCCCGCGTCCAGCGCGCCCTCAACGCCGTCAAGCGCGGCCGCACCACCTTCATCATCGCCCACCGGCTGTCGACCGTGCGCGAAGCCGATCTGATCCTGGTGTTGGACCGCGGTCGGGTCATCGAACGTGGCGACTATCGGAGCCTGATCGCCCAGGACGGCGTGTTCGCCCGATTGGTGGCGACGCAGTTGGCCCCTCCGCCCGAACGCACGCGGGACGCCGAGCCGGCTTCGGGCTAGAGTGAAGCCATGAGCCAAGCGCTGCCCCGCGTCACTGCCTGCGTGTTCGATGCCTATGGCACGCTGTTCGACATCAACGCCGCCGCCGCGCGCTGCAAGGCCGAACTAGGCCCGCGCTGGCAGGTCCTATCCGATCTTTGGCGCCAGAAGCAGCTGCAATACACCTGGCTGCGCTCGTTGATGGATCGCTATGTCGATTTCTGGCAGGTCACCGGCGATGCGCTCGATTACGCGCTCGAGGCCAGCAAGATCGACGATCCCGATTTGCGTCGGCGGCTGATGGACATCTACATGCGCCTCGACGCCTATCCCGAGGCGCGCGACATGCTGCTGCGGCTGCGGGGCGGCGGTCTCAAGACCGCGATCCTGTCCAACGGTTCGCCCGGCATGCTCGAAGCCGCGGTCGAGGGTGCCGGCTTGAGCGGGCTGTTCGATGCGGTGATCTCGGTCGATGCGCTCAAGGTCTACAAGCCGGCGGTCGCGGTCTATCGCCAGCTGCCGCGGCGCATGGGCGACAAGGAGCATCGCATCGCATTTCTCTCGGCCAATGGCTGGGACGCGGCCGCGGCTGCGGCCTACGGCTTCCAAGCGATCTGGGTCAATCGCGCCGGCTTGCCCTGGGAGAGGTTGGACGCATCGCCGGCGGCGGTGATCGATTCGCTGGCGGCGTTGCCGGCCCTGTTGAGGCTGCCATGAACGTCGCCACCTCGAGCTATCGCGAGCACCGCATCTCGGCCCAGGACGGGCTCGGTCTCAATATTCGAGATTATGGCGATCCGCTTTCCGGCCGCACGCCGCTTTTGTGCCTGACCGGTCTGACCCGCAATGCCAAGGACTATCACGCCTTCGCCCAGGTCCATGCGCCGCGCCGGCGCGTGGTCTGTCCCGACTATCGCGGCCGCGGTCGCTCCGGTCACGATCCGGAGTGGCGCAACTACCGGCCCGAGATCTACGTCCAGGACGCGCTGGCGGTGATGACGGCGCTGGGATTGCCCGAAGTCGTGCTGGTGGGCACGTCGCTCGGCGGCATCCTCGGCATGGCGCTGTCGGCGGCGCGGCCGACCTGCCTCAAGGCAATGGTGCTGAACGACATCGGGCCCGAACTCAAGGCCGACGGCGCCAGTCGCATCGCCGGTTATGTCGGCAAGCCCTCGGTGCACGCCGATTTTGCCGACGCCGGACGCGCACTCAAGGCGCAGTTCGAGCGCGCTTTTCCCGATCTTTCGACCGAGGAATGGACCGCCTTCGCCGAGCGCACTTTCATTGGCCGCGCCGACGGCCAGGTCGAGCTCGACTACGATCTCAATCTTGGCCTCGCTTTGGCCGAGCAGGCCAAGGAGCCGCGACGCGATTTGTGGATGCTCTACGCCGGGCTCAAGGACATCCCGACCTTGTCGATCCGCGGCGCCCTGTCGGATCTGTTCTCGGCCGAGACCCAGGCGCGCATGAAGCAGCTCAAGCCCGATCTCGAAACCGTCGTCGTCGGCAATCGCGGGCACGTGCCGATGCTCGACGAACCGCCCTGCGTGGCCGCCCTGGGGACCTTCCTCGATGCCCATTGATCCCCCGTCCATCGCCGAGATCGAAGCCGCGGCCAAGCGCCTGGCCGGCCACGTCGTGCGCACGCCGTTGGTGGAATCGCCCTCGCTCAACGAGCGCCTGGGCGGACGCCTGCTGGTCAAGGCCGAGGTGCTGCAGCGCACCGGCTCGTTCAAGTTCCGCGGCGCCTACAACCGCATCTCGCAGCTCGACGCCGGACAGCGCGGACGCGGCGTGGTGGCGTTCTCCTCGGGCAACCACGCCCAAGGCGTGGCGCTGGCGGCCAAGTTGGCCGGCGTGCCGGCGGTGATCGTCATGCCCAAGGACGCGCCGGCGATCAAGATCGCCAACACCCGCGGTTACGGCGCCGAGGTGGTGCTGTACGACCGCTATACCGAGGATCGCGAGGGCATCGGCCGGAAGGTGGCGACCGAACGCGGCGCGGTGCTGGTGCCGCCTTATGACGACCCCTACATCATTGCTGGCCAGGGTACTTGCGGACTGGAGATCGTCGAGCAATGCGCGGGCCTTGGCCTGACGCCCGATGCGGTGCTGGCGCCGGCCTCGGGCGGCGGGCTGGTGGCGGGGGTGGCGACCGCGGTCAAGGCCAAGCTGCCGGGGACGGCGGTCTACGCCGTCGAGCCGGCGACGATGAACGACACGGCGCGCTCGCTGGCCGAGGGGAGGCGGGTGGCGAACGACCCCGCCGCGCGCTCGATTTGCGATGCGTTGATGACGGCGATTCCGGGCGAGTTGACCTTCAGCGTCAACCGACGGCTGCTGGCCGGCGCGCTGGCCGTGTCCGATCAGCAGGTGATGCGCGCCATGCGCGGCGCATTCGAATGGCTCAAGCTGGTGATCGAACCGGGCGGCTCGGTGGCCTTTGCCGCCGCGCTGGAAGGGCTGTGCCCGGTCAAGGGGCGGGTGGTGGTGGCCGTGGCATCTGGCGGCAATGTCGACCCCGAGACCTATCGTCAGGCCCTGGCCGCGTGAATCCGCGCTACCGATAAGGCTTTGACCCAATAGGGGATAATCGTTACAGTCGCGCGATTCGGGTTGGGGCGCGCCGGTCGGCGCGTGAGGTGGATCTCGGGAGTTCGCATGGCGTCTTTGCGACTGGGGGCGTTGTTGGCAAGTGCGGCCATGGTCGCGCTGGCGACGCCCGCCATGGGCCAGACCCTGGCTTCCGAACTGAGCCAATTCCTCGCTACCAATCCGCGCATTCAGTCGACGGAAAAGCAACTGCGCGCCGCCGAAGAAGGCGTCAACAAATCCTTCGCCGGGTTCCTGCCGACGCTCGCGCTGTCGGGCGACAGCGGCTATCAGCGGGTCGACTCGCCCTCCCGCCGCAGCAGCCAGCACGATCCGTCGTCGATGAACCGGCGCACCGGCACGGTGACGCTGACCCAGAACGTGTTCAACGGCTGGAAAAGCACCGCCGAGGTCGACGGTTCGCGCGCGGCGCGCGACTCCGCCGCGGCGGGGCTGGAAACCACGCGCCAGGCGATGATGCAGGAAGGCATCTTCGCCTATCTCGACGTGCTGCGGCTGCGCCAGACCATCGGCTACGCGGAAGACAACGAACGCACGCTGCTGACCCAATTGAACTTGGAAGACGAGCGCGTGCAGCGCGGCTCGGGCATCGCCGTCGACGTGTTGCAGGCCAAGACCCGCGTCCAACTGGCCAAGGAGCGGCTGGTGGCGTTCCGCGCCCAATTGCGCGACGCGATGTCGCGCTACAATCAGGTGTTCGGACGCATCCCCGATCCCAATTCGCTGGTCGAGCCGGTGCCGCCGCTGCAATTCATCCCGGCCTCGGTCGACGACGCGGTCAAGATTGCCCAGGCCGGCAACCCCTCGATCGTCTCGGCCAACCGTGCCATCGACCAGGCCGACGCCAAGAAGCGCGTCAGCCAAGCCGACTACTTCCCCAAGCTCGACATCGTCGGCAAGTACCTGTTCGAAGACGACGTCGACGCCACCATCGGCGTCAAGCGCGACATGTCGGTGGTGCTGAAGGGCAGCTGGGAACTCTATTCGGGTTGGAGCACGCGGGCAGGCGTGGCCGAAAGCACCTTCCAGTTGGGCGCGGCGCGGGACAGCTTCCAGTTCGCCACCCGCAAGGTCGAGGAAGAGACCCGGCTGGCGTTCTCCGAGCTGCAGTCGGCGCGGATGCGAGTCGGTCTGCTGGACAACGCCGTGGCCATCGCCTCGGAAGTGTTCGAGGCGCGCAAGAAGCTGCGCGACGCCGGCAAGGAGACCGCGCTGTCGGTGCTGGACGCCGAAAAGGAATTCTACGACGCGCGGATCAACTTCGTGAACGCGGCCTACGACGCGCGCAAAGCGTCCTACCGCCTGCTGTCCGCCATCGGCCGGTTGACGCCCGACGTGCTGGGCGTGACCGAGCGCTGAACCCCGGACCCGTTTTCCGCTACTTCGAGGTCGCGACGTAGACGCCGTCCCAGTTGGCCGGCGGCGGATTGGCACGGAACTCGGCGATGCGCTCGGCATAGAGATCGTACAGCCCGCCGATTTCGAACTTCTCCAACGCCGGCCGGTTCTCGGCCATCAGCGCCTCGCACGCATCCCATTGTTGGGCGCGATAGGCGGCCAGGATGCGGTCGTGCTTTTCGCGCATGGCGCGGAACTCGGGCGTCGCCGCCACGGTCTCGTCGCCCAGCATGGTGAAGATCCGCACCGCTTCCTTCTTGCCCTTGACCGCGATCAGGTCGAGCTCCAGGCAGGCGAAGCCCGGCACCTTGACCTGCGCCGCCTCGCCCAGCACCGTCAGGACGCCATAGGTCTTGGACTGGCCCTCCAGCCGGCTGGCCAGGTTGACGGTGTCGCCCAGCACCGAATAGTCGAAGCGCTGGCTCGAACCCATGTTGCCGACGCAGCAGATGCCGGTGTTGATGCCGACGCCGATCTTGAGGGCGTTGAACTTGCGACCGGTGGCCTTGGCCTCGGCCTCAAGCTCGGCGTTGAGCGTATCCATCGCCTTGAACATGCCCAGCGCCGAGCGGCAGGCGGCGGCGGTGTGATCCTTGACGTCGACCGGCGCGTTCCAGAACGCCATGATGGCGTCGCCCATGTATTTGTCGATGGTGCCCTTGTGCGAAAGGATGAGGTTGGTGCAGGGCTCGAGGAAGCGGTTGATCAGCCGGGTCAGGCCCTCGGGGTCGGTCTTGTATTGCTCGGAAATGGTGGTGAAGCCGCGCACGTCCGAGAACATCAGCGTCATCTCGCGCATTTCGCCGCCGAGCTTGAGCCGGTCCGGATCCTGCGCCAGCTGCTCGACCAGGGCCGGCGACAGATAGCGCGCGAAGGCGCCGCGCACCTGCTCGCGCTCGGCCTGTTCCTTGGCGTAGTTGGCGTAGGTCACCAGGGTGTAGATCAACAGCGCCGCGATCACCGGGTAGGCGGCGTCGAACAGCATCTTGTGGCCGACGAACAGATACCACGAGGTCGCGCACAGGCCGGCGACGATCACCCCGAACATCAGCACCGTCCAACGCGCGCCGATCAGCGGCAGCAGGAAGATGATCAACAACCCCGAAATCAGCAGCGCCACCCACTCGCCGGTCAGCAGATACCAGGGCCTGGTCAAGAAGCCGCCGCCCAGCGCCTGCTCGATCATCATGGCGTGGATTTCGACTCCGGGAATGGCGCGGTCGACCGGGGTGGCGCGAATATCCTTGAGGCCTTCGGCCGAAGTGCCGATCAGGACGAAGCGCCGGCCCAGCACGTCGGGCGGGACTTTCCCCGCCATGACATCGCGCGCCGAGACGTAGCGCGCGGGGTCGTGCTGGGCGAAATGCAGCAGGATGCGGCCGTTGATGTCGGTCGGGATCGCCGGCAGGCCTTGGACGAAGATGCTCTCGATCCCGGTCGGATTGGAACGCAGTCCGACCGCAGACTGGCCGAGCGCGACGCGCAGCATCTCCACGCCGAGGGTGACGTAGAGATGGCCGTCGCTGGCGACCGCCGCCGGAAGGCGCCGGACAATGCCGTCGACCTCGGGATTGACGCTGAACAGGCCGCGGCCGGACGCCGCTTGATCGAGCGGCGGGATGTTGCGCACCACGCCCTCGAAGTTGAGCAGCTTGGGGCGCGGATTTCCGCCCAATTCGGCGACCGCGGTACGCACCGCCGATTCCTGCACCGGCACCTTGTTGGGCGTCGCCGCCTGGCCGAGCACAGCGCGGCTGGTCTTGAGCACTTGGGCGAAGACGGCGTCGGTATCGGGCAGGCCGCGCAGCGATTCGACCGCCTTGTCGTCCAGCACCGAAAAGGATTCCGCCAGGCGCGGCGGCGACATGCGGTCGGGATCGGCGAAGACAATGTCGAAGCCGACCGCGAAGGGCTGGTAGCGGTTGATCTGCTGCAGAAGGCGGGCCACGGTCGAGCGCGGCCAGGGCCACTGGCCGATCTCGGCCAGGCTTTCCTCGTCGATATCGACCACCATCGCCATCCGCGGCGGCAGGTTCTTGGCCTTGAGCGCGGCGTTGAGATCGGCCGGACTGAAGCGATGATAGGAGTCGAACACGCGCTGGCGCAGCACGTCGATCGCCTCGATATCGGACGCTTGCACGCCGACCATGAACAGGAGCAAGGCAAGGATCGCGCTTTGCGCCGAAAGCACCCTCTTGGCGATGCGCTTGAGCAGGCTCGGCGATTTGCCGCGCTTGGGCGCGGCGGCGGGTGCGGGCAGAGCTTCGGCGGTCATGCCCCGCCAGTCTAGCCGTCCTGGCGTTGGGCCAGCAACAGCCGTGCCGCGCGCCACAGCCGCCACAGATCCAGGGGGGCGCCCGGACCGGGTTCGACATGGACCAGCGATTGGATCAATTCCAGCCGCGCCTGGCCGAGCGGTACCGCCGCCGCCAGCTTGACGCTTTCCTCCGTCGGCACGATCGGATCGTCGCGGCCGTGAACCAGGATCAGGCGCGGCCGCAGCCGCGACAAGTCTTTCCCGGCCAGAGTCAAGGCGGCGAGATCGGATTTCAGCGCATCGGGCAGGGCGGCGATGCGTTCGGCGGTCTGCCGCGGATCGCGGTTGTCGAGCAGCGCCAGTACCGACCTGCCTTCGGTGCCCAAACCCGCCGCAAGATCGTGGATCGGCGCACCGGCATCGGCCAGGCGGCGCCGCGCCGCCGCAACCAGCCGCTCGCCGTCGGCCGGCGGCAAACGATGGCTGTTGGCCAGGGCGAAATACCACTTTCCTCGCAGCTCGTTGGGGCCGGCTGTGAAATGGCCGATCACCGCCTCGAGATCGTAATAGGCGCCAAGCGCGAACACGAAATCGAGCCGCGCGCCAAGCTCGGGATCGAGCGCCGCCAAAAGCGCGGGCCCCGCGGCATAGGAGATGGCGGCCATGCCGACGCCGCGACCGGGCCCGGCCTCGCTTGCGAGCCGCAGCGCCTCGGCCCGCACCGTCGCTACGTCTTCAGGCAAAGCGCGCAAGGTCCGGAAGTTGACCAGGTCCGGCACCACGACCAGAAACCCGCGACGCGCCAAGGCCGTAGCCATCTTGGTCAAATGCGGCTCGTCGCGGCCGCTGGTGTGCAGGCCGGGCATGAGCAGGATCGCGCCCCGCGGCGTACCCGGCGGGCGGTAGCGATCGCGCGTCGCTTCGCGCTCGCGGGCGATCGGCGTGCCGCCGCCGCGCAGCAGCTCCCACACCAGCCGCGCCGCATCGACGCCGTCCTCGAACTGGCGCGGCCAGCAGCCGCCAAGCGCCAAGACCAGCGCCAACAGCGCAGCCAGGCGCTTCATCGTTCAGCCGCCGAGCGCGCGCGCCAACCTGCCGCCGAGGCGCGCGTTGTCGATCGCAAGCGCGCGATTGCAGGCCACGGTGGCGCCGGCGGATTCGCGGTGCAGGAACTTGAGCAAATAGGGCGTGGTGGCGGGGCCGGCGACGCCTTCGCGCGCCGCCGCCTCGAGCGCACGGCCAAGCCAGGCTTCGATGCGATCGCGCGGCAAAGCATGTTCGGGCGGCGGCGGGTTGGCGATCAGCACTCCGCCGAGGCCGAGGTCGAGATGGGTCGAGACCAATCGCGCCAGGGCGCGTTCGTCGTCGCAGCGTTGCGCCAGTCCGAGGCCGACATCGGCGCAATAGAATCCGGGAAAGCGGTCGGTGCGCCAGCCGATCACCGGCACGCCCAACGTCTCCAACATTTCCAAGGTCGCCGGCAAGTCGAGAATGATCTTGGCGCCGCTGGCGATCACCGCCACCGGCTCGCGCGCGAGCACCGGCAGATCGGCCGAGACGTCCGTGGTCGCGCCGCGATGCACGCCGCCGATGCCGCCGGTGGCGAAGACCCTTATGCCCGCGCGCGCCGCCAACACCGCGGTGGCGGCGACGGTGGTGGCGCCGGAACCGCCGCTGGCCATGAGAGACGCCAGGTCGCGGCTCGACGCCTTGCGCAAGGACGGATCCGAAGCCACCCGCGCCAGCTCGGACTCGCCGAGCCCGATCTTCACCCGCCCGTCGAGCACGGCGATGGTTGCGGCCACGGCCCCGGTCTCGGCGACCGCCGCTTCCATCGCCCGACCGACGGCGAGGTTGTCGGGCGGCGGGAAGCCGTGCGCGACAATGGTCGATTCCAGCGCCACCACGGCACCGCCGCTTGCCAAGGCCTCGGCGACGCGCGGCGCATAGTCGAAACGGTCCTTGCCGGCTGCGGTCATCATCCTAGTATAGCGCCGCATGAGCATGGGCGCGCGCGCACGCTACGACAGACGGACCATGGCGCTGATCTTCGCCGGTTCGGCCGCGATCGGCGCCCTGGTCGGCTGGTTCGTCGGCGGCCGCGACGCCGGCGCCATCGGCCAGGGAGTGGCCACCGGCCTGTTGATCGCGCTCGGCTTGGCGGCGCTCAATTACCTGCAACAGCGGTCGTGGCTGCAGCGCGTCGCGCGCTGGCCGATGCTGGGGCGATTGCTGGCGATGTCGCTGCTTTATGGCCTGGTCATCGTCAGCGCGATCCGCATCGCCGATGCGGTGGTGACGCGGACCTATGTCGACGTGCGGATGTCGGATCCCGCCCTGTTCCGGATCGTGCTGGTCAGCGTCGCGGCCGCGATCGCAGTGAACCTGGTCTTGATGATCGTCGACATGCTGGGGCCGCGGGCGCTGCTCAATTTCGTCACCGGGCGCTATCACCGCCCCAGGGTCGAACCGCGTTTTTTCCTGTTCATCGATCTGGCGGATTCGACCGCGCTGGCCGAGCGGCTGGGCGCGGTCGCATTTTTGCGGCTGCTGGACGCTTGGTTGGGCGAGGTTGCGGTTGCGGCCGCGAGCTGCAAGGGCGAAATCTACAAATATGTCGGCGATCAAGCGATCGTAACCTGGAAAGCGGCGGAGGGCGCGGCCGAAGGACGGGCGGTCGCCTGCGCACCCCTGCTGCGGGCCGCATTGGCCAAACAGGCCGCGCGCTATCGCGCCGAGTTCGGCACCGTGCCGGAATTCCGCGCTGCGCTCCATTTCGGGCCGGCAGTGGTGGGCGAACTCGGCAGCGTCAAGCGCGAGATCGCCTTTCTCGGCGATACCGTCAACGTCGCCGCCCGGCTGGAGCAACACGCCCGTGACATTGGCCGCCATTACCTGATCTCGGCCGAGGCGCTGGCTGCATTGGCCCTGCCGCCAAGCTTGAAGGCGGAGGCCCTGCAAGAGGCGACGTTCAGGGGGCGGGCCCAGCCGACGCGGATTTTCGCCATCGAGGAGTCGGCGGCATGAAGCGCCTGTTGGCGACCGTGTTCCTGCCCTTCGCCCTCGGCTACTACCTGTCCTACACGCTGCGCACCGCCAACGCCATGATCGCTTCCGATCTGTCGCGCGAGTTCGGGCTGACCGCGGGCGATCTCGGTTTTCTCACCGCATGCTTCTTTCTGGCGGTGGCGGGGTTCCAGATTCCGCTGGGCGTACTGCTGGATCGGTTCGGGCCGCGACGGGTGCAAGCGGCGCTGATCCTGTTCGGCGCGGCCGGGACGCTGCTGTTCGGAATGGGTCAGTCGTTGGCCGATCTGGCTCTGGCCAGGGCGATGATCGGCATCGGTTTTGCCGGCGGCCTGATGGCGGCCTTCAAGGTGATCGTGTTGTGGTTCCCGCGCCAGCGGGTGCCGGTGCTCAACATCCTGTTCATGGGTTTCGGCGGGTTGGGTCTGCTGTCTTCGTCGGCTCCGGCGGCCTGGGTGGTAGGCGAAATCGGCTGGCGGGGATTGTTCTGGATCTTGGGCGCGATGGGCGTGGCGGTGGCGGCGCTGATCTTCCGCTTGGTGCCGGAGACGCCGCAGGCCGCGCGTCCGTCCAGCCTCTTGGGCAGCCTGCGCGGCGTCGGGCGGATCTACGGCGATCCATTGGTCAGGCGAGTGGCGCCGGCCGCCTGTCTGGTCAACGGCATGATGATGGGCTTGACCGGGCTGTGGTCGGGGCCCTGGCTGCGCGATGTCGGCGGCTTCGACCGCAGCGGAGTCGCCGCTGGCCTTACCGGCATCGCCCTGGCGGCGATCTGCGGCTATCTGGCCGGAGCCTGGGCGGTCGATCGCCTGACGCGGCGCGGGGTATCGCTGGTGCGCATGTTCGGCGTCGGGTCGGCGATTTATGTGCTGCTGGTGGCGGCGTTGGCCGTGGTGCCGCCGGCCATGGGCGTGGTGGTTTGGCTGGGTCTTGCTTTCATGCTCAACGTACCGGCGCTGGTGTTCACCATCCTCAGCCAGCATTTCCCGCCCGATTATGCCGGACGCGCGGTGACCGGGGTCAACGTGCTGGTATTCGCCGGCGCTTTCGCCGTGCAGTCGGGCTTCGGCTGGGTGGTCGGGTTGTGGCCCCAGGATGCGATCGGCGGACAATATCCGGCCGAGGGCTACGCGGCGGGCTTCATGGCCACGGCCCTGTTGCCGGCAGTCGCGCTGTTGTGGCTTTGGATTTATCGCCCGGCTGGCGGTAGCGAGGCGCGGCCGACCGAGAGATAACGGAAGCCGCGTGCCGCCATGTCGGCCGGGCTGTAGATGTTGCGCAAATCGACCACCAGCGGCGTCTTGAGCAGGGACTTGGCCCGGCCGAGATCGAGCGCACGGAACTCGTTCCACTCGGTCAGGATCAACAGCGCATCGGCCCCGGTCATCGCCGCATAGGGGCTGTCGCAATAGGTCAGGTCGGGCATCAACTTGCGGGACTCGTCCATGCCCTGCGGGTCGAACGCCCGCACCGTCGCACCGGCCGCGACCAGCATCGGCAGTATGTCGAGGCTGGCGCTTTCGCGCATGTCGTCGGTGTTGGGCTTGAAGGTCAGCCCGAGCACGGCCACGGTCTTGCCCTTGACCGAGCCGCCGGCGGCGGCGATCAACCGCCCGGCCATGGCGCGTTTGCGCGACTCGTTCACCGCCACGGTTGCCGCGACGATGCGCGAGGGTGTCCCGGCTTGGTCGGCGATCGCCACCAAGGCGCGGGTATCCTTGGGAAAGCACGAGCCGCCGAATCCCGGGCCCGGATGAAGGAACTTGCGGCCGATGCGGCCATCGAGACCGATGCCGCGGGCGACGTCGTGAACGTCGGCACCGACCTTTTCGCATAGATCGGCCATTTCGTTGATGAAAGTGATCTTGGTGGCGAGAAAGGCGTTGGCGGCGTATTTGATCAGCTCGGCGGTCTCGATGCCGGTGAACAGCACCGGGGTCTCGATCAGGAACAGCGGCCGGTAAAGCTCGCGCAGCACGGCGCGGGCGCGCTCGCTCTCGGCCCCGACCACGACCCGATCGGGGCGGCGGAAATCCTCGATCGCCGCGCCCTCGCGCAGGAATTCGGGATTGGAGGCGACGTCGATCGCAAGGTCGGGCCGCGCCTCGCGCAGGATGCGCAAAACCTCGCGGCCGGTGCCGACCGGCACGGTCGATTTGGTTATGACCACCGTCGGATGGCGCAGCGCGCGGGCAATGTCGCGGGCGGCGGCATGGACGTAGGTCAGATCGGCCTGGCCGTCGCCGCGCCGGGACGGCGTGCCGACGGCGATGAACACCGCCTCGGCGCCGTCGACCGCACGGGCCAGATCGGTGGTGTAGGCCAGGCGCTTGGCCTTGACGCTGGCGGCGACCAATTCGTCCAGCCCGGGTTCGTAGATCGGGATCTCGCCGCGTTCGAGACGTGCGATCTTGTCGGCATCGGTGTCGACGCAAACGACGTCGTGGCCGAACTCGGAAAAACAGGCGCCCGACACCAACCCGACATAGCCGGCCCCGACCATGGCGATGCGCATGGCCGTTCCCTACCGCGCGCCGCCGGGGCGCTTGGGTTTGCGGCGGCCCTCGAACATCCCGCGCAAATAGCTTTCCAATCCGGCGCCGAGATCCTCGCGCGCCAGCGCGAAAGCCAAGGTCGCCTGCAGGAATCCAAGTTTGTCGCCGCAATCGAAGCGCTCGCCCTCGAAGCGCAGGCCGTGGAACGGGCCGTGGCCGATCATCTTGGCCAGCGCGTCGGTCAGCTGCACCTCGCCGCCCGCGCCTTTGCGGTGCGCGGCCAGATGATCGAACACCTCGGGCATCAGCACATAGCGGCCGATCACGCACAGCGTCGAGGGCGCCTTTTCCGGCGCCGGCTTTTCGACGATGCCGGTGACCTCGGCCAGGCGGCCATCGTCCTTGCCGGGCGCGATCACGCCGTAGCGCGACACCTGATCGCGCGGCACGTCCATCACCGCCACGACATTGCCGCCGACCTTGGCCTGGGCATCGACCAGCTGCTTGAGGCAGGGCGAGTCCGACAGCACCATGTCGTCGGCCAGCAATACCGCGAACGGCTCGTCGCCGACCAGATGGCGCGCGCACCAGACGGCGTGGCCGAGTCCGAGCGGCTCCTGCTGGCGGGTATAGGCGACCTGTCCCGGCCTGGGCAGCCAGGCGCGCATGGCATCGAGCATGTCCTTGCGGCCCTTGGCCTTGAGATTGTCCTCGAGTTCGAAGGAGAAGTCGAAATGATCCTCGATCGCCTGCTTGCCGCGCCCGGTGACGAAGATGAATTCCTCGATGCCGGCCGCCGCCGCCTCCTCGACCGCGTAGTGAATCAGCGGCTTGTCGACCACGGTCAGCATTTCCTTGGGCATGGCCTTGGTCGCCGGCAGGAAGCGCGTGCCGAGGCCGCCGACCGGGAACACCGCCTTGCGAATGCGTGATTTCATCCGGGAATCCAAGCTGACGAAGGAAACGAAAGGCGGGGGCTACATGCCATGTCCGGCCGAGCGAGGCAATGGCCGCCTCAGTTGCCGAGCAGGAGATCCTTGGCCTGGTTGATCTTGGCGGCAAGATAATCCGAACCGCCGGCGTCCGGATGCACGTTGCGCATCAGCCGGCGATGCGCCTCGCGCACCGCCGCATCGTCCGCGCCGGGCTCGAGACCCAGCACCCGATAGGCTTCTTCGCGAGTCATTCCGCCAGGCTCGGCCGCCCGGCCGGCCGTCTCGGCCGTCTCGGCCGAGCGCCAGTCGGGGTGGGCGCGATCGAGAAAGGCCGCGCACAGCCGTTCCCCTTCGGCATCGGCCGACCGCAATTCGCCCATCAACGCCAGCGCCTCGCCGAGCGTGAGATCGGCCAGGCGCCGGCCGGCGAAACGCCCCTGCAGCACTTCGCCCTCGATCAATCCGCTGTCGTGATCGAGGGTCATCTTCAGGAAGGGCGTGGCGACTTCGGACAGCTGGCCCGGCGAGGCGGTCGAAGCGCCGGTGCCGAAGAACCAAGGCTTGCGCAACAGCGGCAGGACCAAGCCCGAAGCCACCGCGGCGGCAAGACCGGCACGGCCGGTCAGGCTGAGATAGAGCGCACCGAGGCCAAGGCCGCCGATCGCCATCCAGCGCAGGCCCTTGGCCAGGGCGCGCGGATCGGCGCCGGCAAAACCGCGCGCCAGCAGCACCAACACCGCCAGCGCCGCGAGACCGCCCAGCAGCCACAGCACCATGGTCAGCGCACCTGGCCGATCAGCAGTCGCGCGGCACCGCCGCCGTTGCGGCGGCCGAAGTCCTCGAGCGCCTTGCGACCGCCGGCGGCATAAACCGCGACCGCCGACAGCAATTCCTTCAACTGTCGTGCGCTGCCGGCATCGAACGGGCAATAAGCGCCGCGGCTGAGCCGGGCGACGTCGCGAAAGATCGCCGCTGCGCGCGGTTCTCCGCCCTCATGGAAGAGAAAGGCCGGAACCCCGACCAGCCCCAACTCGCCCGCGGCGCGGGCCAGGGCGTCGGCCTCTTCCTCGCAGGCATCGCCGACATAGACCAGCGCCGCGACCCGTCCGCGCTTGGCCTCGACCAAGGCGTGGCGCAGCACGCGCTCGATCTGGGTCTTGCCGCCGCGACAAGACACGCCGCTCATGTGGCGGATGAGTTCCTCGGAGCGGCCGATCCAGGGCGTGGCGGCGAACTCGCCGAAGCCGCCGAAATGGACCAATTGGATCGAGAGCCCGCCCAATGTCGCGGTCTCGCGGAACATGTCGGCTTGGATGGCGCAGGCCTGGTCCCAGGTCGGCTGGCGGCTCATGGTGGCATCGAGCGCGAAGATCAGCCGCCCCGCCGCCTGGGTACGGGTTTGCGGCATGGCGGCCAGCTTCTTGAGGAAAGCGTCGACCGCACCGCCTGCGCCGCTTGGTACCGGGGTCCTGGCGTCGTTCATGGCGTAAAGATAGGCATTCTCGGCCGGACTTGCACGGGCTGGGTCGCACCAGTAGGGTGCGCGCCATGATCCGCACTCTCCGCCGGGCGGCGGCATTGTCGCTGTGTCTGATCGCCGGCCCGGTCTTCGCCGCGTCCGGACAATGGGAAGACATGATGCAGGGCGCGCTGGCCCTGAAGTCGGCCAGCGACGAGCCCGATCGCATCACGCTCGGTTTCGGCCTGGGCTACGTGCCGGATTACGTCGGATCGGACGAGTACCAGCTTTATCCGCTGCCGCTGATCGACGTCGAATATCGCGATACGCTGTTCGTTTCGACCGCGCGCGGGCTGGGCTACAATTTCGTCAAGCGCAAGGACTTGAAGATGGGCGTGCGGGCGACCATCGACTATGGCCGCGACGCCCAGGAAAACCAGCGCACCAAGACCCTGGCCGATGTCGACGTGACCTACGAACTCGGGGTGTTCTCCGAGTATTACTATCGGACGTGGCGCAGCAAGTTCGACTTTCGCAAGGGCGTCAACGGCCATGAAGGTTTGATCGGTTCGTTCGATCTGGCGCGCGGGGGTCGAATCTCGGAGAACACCAGCCTGGTGTTGGGCGGTAGGCTGCGCATGGCCGACGAGGCCTATATGAACGCCTATTACGGCGTGCCCAAGAACAATCTTGCCCTCAGGCGCTACGAGCCTTCGGGCGGATTCCACGATGTCTCGTTCTATGCCGACTACATCTACGAATTCACCACCAAGCTCTACATGAGCTTCGACATTCGCATCACCAAGCTGATGAGCGACCCTGCCGGCAGTCCGGCGACGCAGCAGGACACGCAGTTGTTCCTCGGCACGGTGTTGGCCTATCGCTTCTAGACCGCGATCGGTTCAAAGGGAATCACGGCCGCGATTCCCTATGAACCGTGAATCGCGGTCCTGAGCAGGATACGAAGGCATGATCCGCGATCTGTCTTGAACCCCATGGTTCAAGACAGCTCGATCATGCCCTAAAGCAGTCCGAGTTCGGCCAATTCGCGCAGCATTTTGGGCGGCAGGCCTTTGGCGTTTTTCATCCGCGCTGGCAAATCGGCTGGGGCGTCGGCCGGATCGAGATAGCGCCAGCCCTGATGCGGCCGCCGCGGCTGGGGCATAGTGCGCACCAGTCTCGGCGAGAGCACCAACGCGACACGCTTTGGGCCGTTGGGTACGCGCTCGATGCCGATCAGGCGTTGGCGCACGGTGACGGCCCCCTTGATAACCCAATAGAGCGAGCCGCCGTCGAGCAACTCCTCGACGCGTTTCGGCATCATCGTCGTCCAATGCACCACGCGCCCGAGCTTCTTCTTGCGCTGGCGCTGGAAGCGGGCGAGTTCATCGATGCGGTCGACGCCGACGCAAAGCTTGATCAGATGCAGGGTCACGGCAGGAATCCGAGCAGACGCCAATAAAGCCATTGCAGCGGCGCGAGCAGGACGAGCGATATCAGTCCAATCGCCAACACCACCGGCGTCGCCCGAGACAGCGCGACGCCGCCCTGGGCCAGCCCGACCACCATGGGCGGACCTTGATAGGGCAGCAGCAGGCAAGACACGCCGACCAGCTGAGCCATCATCAGGGTCTCGACCGGCAGCGCGGCGGCTTCGGCCAGCGGTCCGGCCAGCGGCGTCATCACCGCCGGTGCGCCGGGCAGGGTGGTCGCCAATGCCACCACGGCGGTGGTTCCGACCATGGTGGCATAGGCCGTGCCGCTGGCGCCGGGTTCGAGCGGAGCCAGGCCCAACAAGGCCTGGCCGAGGATTCGGCCAAGGCCGACATGCTCGATGATGGCGCCGATCGAAAGCACGCCGGCGACATAGACCAGTTGTTCCCAGCTCACCCGTCGGCCGACCTCCTCGGGCGGGATCAGCTTGATCCCCGGCAGGATGCACAACAGCCCGGCGCCGAGCGCGATCCACGCCGGCGACACATGGTGGACGAAATCGGTCACCCACAGCAGTAGCGCGCCGCCCAAGATCGAGGCCAGGACAATCTCGTCCCGCGACCAAGGCTTGGCGGCTTCCGCCGGGGCATCGGTCAGGAGCGGGACTTGCGGGAAGAACTTGAGGATCAGCCAAAACGCCAACCCGCCCTTGACCAAGGTCAGCACCGGGAACAGCAACAGCAGGTACTGGCCATAAAGCGGCGTCCAGCCATAGAGCGTCTCGGCCGCTCCGACCATCACCATCGGCGGGATATTTGCCGGCAAGATGCTGAACGAAAGCAAGAACGAGCCGAACACCAGCGCCAGCACCAGCGCCGCTCGCCCGTTTCCGCTTGGCGCATAGCCGACCCGATCGGCCAGCGCCAGCACGATCGGCATGGCCAGCATGATCCGGCCCATCGATGACGGCATCAAAAAGGCCAGCACCAGCCCTAGCGCCATCACGCCGCCGACCAGGCCGGCTTGGCCGGTGCCGAACAGCGGCGCGACGAAGCGCGCCAGCCGCGCGCCTAGGCCGCTGCGGCCGACGGCTTGTCCGATCAGCATGCCGCCAAACACCAGCCACAAGGCCGATGCGGCGAATCCCGAGAACACGACCGATGCCGGCGCCAGCTTCCACAGCATCGCGATCAGGAACAGAAGCAGGGCCGGCACGAATTCGGGCAGGGCGGCGGTGGCCCAAAGGCCGATGGTGACGACCGCCAACCCGGTGCCCGCCCAGGCCTTGGGGTCGATCCCGGCCGGGGGCGGGACAAGCAACAGCCACGCGCCGATGCCCAGTGCGGCAGCCACCGCAAGCTTGCGCCAAAGGCTCACGTCATTCCGCTTTTTCGGCAGCAAAGCGGATCAGGACGTCGCCCTCGCGGACCTGCTCGCCCGCGCCACAATTGACCGCCGCAATGCTGGCCGATCCGCCCGCAGTCAAGGTGTGCTCCATTTTCATCGCGTCCAGCACCACCAAGGGCTGGCCGCGGCTGACCCGCTCGCCGGCCTTGACCAGCAGCTTGACGATCCGTCCGGTCAAAGGCGCGGCCAAGGTCTCGGCGACGTGTTCGTCGGGTCCCGCCACCGCCATCGGGTCGTGCAAAGCGAGACGGAACACCCCGGCTGGCGCCAAAACGGTCAAACCGGACTCGTCGCCCACGGCGCGCGCGACGAAACGCCGGCCGTCCAGTTCGACCGCCATGCCGCCATCGGGCTCGGCTTGGGCATGGGCCAGTACCTGGCCGCCTGGCAGCGTCAAACGCCAACCGCCGGTCTCGGCTCGAACCCCGACCCGGGCTGCGCGTTTGCCGTCGCGCAGTTCGAGCCAATCCTCGCCGGCATGATTGATCCGGAACTGGTCGAGCCGGTGCCAGGGCGAATGCGGATCGGCCGAAGCTGCCGCCCGGATTCGCGCGCTCTCGGCTCGGCGCAGCAGCAGATGCAACGCCGCCACCGCCAATATTTCGTCGGGAGCTTCCGCCGCGGCCGGAATCAAGGCGGCTTCGTGACGGGGTATGAATCCGGTATCGACTTCGGCACGCGCAAAGGCCTCGTGCGCCGCGATCGCCTGGAGGAAGGAGAGGTTGGTCGCCGGACCGACCGCCTGAGTCTCGGCCAACGCCGCGCGCATCTGGCGCAAGGCGGCCGTCCGATCGGCGTCCCAGGACACGATCTTGGCGATCATCGGATCGTAGTGCGGCGACACCGTGTCGCCCTCGATCGCGCCGGTATCGACCCGGACATGAGGGCTTTCGGCCGGCAGGCGAAGATGGCTCAACCGGCCCGATGACGGCAGGAAGCCGCGCGCCGGATTCTCGGCATAAAGCCGGACCTCGATGGCATGGCCGCGGGCGGCGATGCGGTCCTGGGCCAGCGGCAGGCGCTCGCCGGCAGCAATGCGGAACTGCCATTCCACCAGATCGACGCCGCAGATCATCTCGGTGACCGGATGCTCGACCTGCAGCCGGGTGTTCATTTCCATGAAGTGGAAGCCGTCGCCCTCGACCAGGAACTCGATCGTGCCGGCGCCGACATAGCCGATGCGCTTGGCTAGCGCCACGCCGGCTTCACCCATCCGGCGCCGCAAATCGGCGCTCAGCCCCGGCGCGGGCGCCTCCTCGACCACCTTCTGATGGCGGCGCTGCAACGAACAGTCGCGATCGTGCAGGTGTACGACGCCGCCATGACGGTCGGCGAAGACCTGCAATTCGACATGGCGCGGTCGCGCCAGGTATTTCTCGATCAGCACCGCGCCGTCGCCGAACGAGGCCAGCGCCTCGCGCTGCGCGCCCTCCAGCGCGGAGGCGAATTGATCGGCGTGCTCGACCAGCCGCATGCCCTTGCCGCCGCCGCCGGCGACAGCCTTGATCAGCACCGGAAAGCCGATGCGCTTGGCGGCTTCGACCAGTCGCTTGGGATCCTGGTCGGATTCGTTGTAGCCCGGCAGCACAGGAACTCCGGCCTCGATCGCCAGCTTCTTGGCGGCGCTTTTCGAGCCCATGGCGCGGATCGCGGCGGCGGGCGGGCCGATGAACGTTACCCCGGCGCGTGCGCATGCCTCGGCGAACTCGGCATTCTCGGACAGAAAGCCATAACCGGGATGTATCGCGCGGGCGCCCGAACGACGCGCCGCCTCGATCACGGCCTCGATGCGAAGATAGGATTCGCGCGCCGGCGCCGGTCCGATGCGATAGGCCGAGTCCGCCATCGCCACATGCCGGGCGCGAGCGTCGGCGTCGGAGTAGATCGCCACGGTGCGCACGCCCAGCCGGCGGGCCGTGCGCATGATGCGGCAGGCGATCTCGCCGCGATTGGCGATCAGGACGCTTTCGAACACCGGCCTAGCGCACCCAGCGCGGCTTGCGCCGCTCGAGGAAGGAGGCGATCCCTTCGCGGCCTTCCTCGGTCTGGCGGCGATCGGCGATGCGCCGCGCCGTCATCTCGATCAGCTCGGCGTCGACCGGCCGGTCGACGTCGAACACCAATTGCTTGGAATCGGCGATGGCGCCCGGGGCGTTGGTCGCGAAACGCGCCAGCGCGCGGTCGCGCGCCGGCCGCAGATCGGACGCCGCCTCGACCACTTCGGTCACTAGGCCAAGCCGCTGCGCCTCGACCGCATCGAAGCGCTCGGCGGTCATGAAATAGCGCCGCGCGGCGCGTTGGCCGATGGCGGCGACGACATAGGGCGAGATCGTCGCCGGCAAGAGGCCGAGGCGGACCTCGGTCAGGGTGAAGGCGGCGTCGCGGGCGGCGATGACGATGTCGCAGCACGCCACCACGCCGACGCCGCCGCCATAGGACGGGCCTTGAACCAGGGCGATGGTCGGCAGCGTCAGGAAGTTGAGCCGGCGCAGCATCTCGCCCAGGGCCCGGGCATCCTCGAGATTGCGCTCGCGATCATAGGAGGCGGCGCGCTTCATCCACTCCAGGTCGGCGCCGGCGCAAAAACTCTTGCCCTCGGCCTCCAGCACCAGGGCGTAGGCGCCGTCGGCGTTGGCGACGTCCTCCAGCGCTTCGGACATCTCCTCGATGAAGATGTCGGAGATGGCGTTGTGGGTCTCGGGCCGGGCCAAGGTGATGGTCGCCAGGCCGTCCTCGTCGAAAGCGAGGCGGATGGTTCGGTATTCGCTCATGGTCACATCCGGAAGACGCCGAACCGGGTCGGTTCGATCGGGCGGTTGAGCGCGGCCGACAGCGACAGTCCGAGAACCAGTCTGGTATCGGCCGGATCGACGATGCCGTCATCCCACAGCCGGGCGGTGGCGTAATAGGGATGGCCTTGGGATTCGTATTGTTGGCGGATCGGGCGCTTGAAGGCCTCTTCCTCGTCGGCGCTCCAGGCCTGGCCCTTGGCCTCGAAATTGTCGCGTCGCACGGTCGCAAGCACGCTGGACGCCTGCTCGCCGCCCATCACCGATATGCGGGCATTGGGCCACATCCAGAGGAAGCGCGGGCCATAGGCGCGGCCGCACATGGCGTAGTTGCCGGCGCCGTAGGAGCCGCCGATGATGACCGTGAGCTTGGGTACGGCCACGGTCGCCACCGCCGTCACCATCTTGGCGCCGTCCTTGGCGATGCCGCCGGTTTCGTATTTCTTGCCGACCATGAAGCCGGTGATGTTTTGGAGAAAGATCAGCGGCACGCCGCGCTGGCCGCAAAGCTCGATGAAATGCGCGGCCTTGAGCGCGCTTTCGGAATAGAGGATGCCGTTGTTGGCGACGATGCCGACCGGGTACCCGTAAAGCCGCGCGAAGCCGCACACCAAGGTCGTGGCGTAGAGCGCCTTGAATTCCTCCAGCCGCGAACCGTCGACCAGCCGGGCGATGACCTCGCGCACGTCGTAGGGCACGCGCACGTCGCGGCTGACGATGCCGTGGATCTCGGCCGGGTCGTAAATCGGTTCCTCGGGCGTGGCCAAATCGAGCGCGACCGACTTCCTGCGATTGAGCGTGCCGACGATGCGCCGGGCGATGGCCAGCGCGTGATCGTCGTCATGGGCATAGTGGTCGACCACGCCCGAGGTCCGGGCATGAACGTCGGCCCCACCCAGCTCCTCGGCCGATACCACCTCGCCGGTGGCGGCCTTCACCAAGGGCGGACCGCCGAGAAAGATCGTGCCTTGACGGCGCACGATCACGCTTTCGTCGCACATCGCTGGGACATAGGCGCCGCCGGCGGTGCAGCTGCCCATCACCACCGCAATCTGCGGGATGCCGGCCGCAGAGAGGTTGGCTTGGTTGTAGAAAATGCGGCCGAAATGGGTGCGATCGGGGAAGACCTCGTCCTGGTTGGGAAGGTTGGCGCCGCCGGAATCGACCAGATAGAGGCAGGGCAGGCGGTTGTCCTGGGCGATTTCCTGCAGGCGCAAATGCTTTTTCACCGTCAGCGGAAAATAGGTTCCGCCCTTGACGGTGGCATCGTTGCAGACCACGACGCATTCCTGCCCCATGATGCGGCCGATGCCGCCGACGATCCCGGCCGAGGCGATGTCGCCCGAATACATGCCGAACGCCGCCATCTGGCCGATTTCGAGAAACGGCGCGCCGGGATCGAGCAGGCGGCGCACGCGTTCGCGCGGCAAGAGCTTGCCGCGGGCCGTGTGCTTGGCGGAAGCGTCGGCGCCTCCGCCTTCCTGCACCGTCGCCACCTGCCCGCGCAGATCGGCGATCAGGCCCTGGTAATGGGCCCGGTTCTCGCGAAAGCTGTCGGAGCGGGTATCGACTTGGCTTTGCAGGACCGCCATCACCACCCGCCGCGCTTCAGCCATTCGTCGATCATGTCGAGCCGATCGGCGCCCCAGAACGCCTCGCCGTCGACAATGAAGAACGGCGATCCGAACACGCCGCGCGCGATCGCCTCCTCGGTCACGGCCTTGAGACGGTCCTTGACCGGCTGTTCGTTGATGCCGGCAAGAAAGGCGGCGCGATCGTGACCCAGGCCGGCGGCGATATCGGCGCAGGTCTCTGGCCTGGAGATATCCTTGTCGTCGCCGAAAAAGGCGCGATAGGAGGCCTTGGAGTAAGCAATGGCGGCATCCGCGCCCTTGGCCGATTCCAGCCAGTAATGACCGCGCGCGGTGGGGATGGTGGGCAGCGGGAAGGTCGAGGGCATCTTGAAGGGCAGGCCGTAGCGCCGCGCCGAGCGCGCGAAGTCCTTGGCGAAATAGGCGGTCTTGATCGGCGACAGCGTGGTCAGCGGCTGCCCGCCGGTGACCTTGAAGGCGGCGCCGAGCAGGAAGGGTTTCCAGATCAGGCCGCGGCCATGGCGCTTGGCCAGGGCTTCGATGCCGCCGATCGCGGCGTAGCCATAGGGCGAGGAGAAGTCGTAATAGAACTCGATCGCTTGAGCCATGTCATTCCCTTTTCAAAGGTCGCGGCCGATCACCAGCCGCTGGACGTCGCTGGTACCCTCGTAGATCTGGCAGACCCGGACATCGCGGTAGATGCGTTCGACCGGGAAGTCGGCGAGATAGCCGTAGCCGCCGAAAGTCTGCAACGCGGCCGAGCATACCGCCTCGGCCATCTCGGAGGCGAACAGCTTGGCCATCGAGGCCTCGGTTAGGCAGGGGCGGCCGGCGTCCCGCAGCCGTGCCGCCTCGTGCACCAGGGCGCGGGCGGCGGCGATGCGGGTCTTCATGTCGGCCAGGCGGAACTGCACCGCCTGATGATCGACGATCTTGCGGCCGAAGGCCTCGCGCTCGCGGGCATAGGCGACGGCGGCTTCGTAGGCGGCGCGCGCCATGCCCACGGCCTGCGCGCCAATGCCGACGCGTCCCGATTCGAGATTGGCCAGCGCGATGCGGTAGCCCTGGCCGGGCTCGCCCAGCATCTGGTCGGGCGTCGCTTCCAACTCGTCGAGCACGATCTGGCAGGTGTCAGAGGCGCGCTGACCAAGCTTGTCCTCCTTGCGGGCGACGCGATAGCCGGGCGCATCGGTCGGGACAACGAAGGCCGAGATGCCGCGCTTGCCGGCGGCCGGCTCGGTGACGGCGAAGATCATCGCCAAGTCGGCAGTGGAGCCCGAGGTGATGAACTGCTTGGTGCCCGAGACGACGTAGCGGTTGCCTTCCGGCCGGGCGCGGGTGCGCAGCGCCGAGGCATCCGATCCCGCCTGCGGCTCGGTCAGCAGGAAAGCGCCCAGTTTTTCGCCCTTGGCCAGCGGCTCGAGCCAGCGTCGCTTCTGTTCCTCGGTGCCGAAGCCCTGGATCGCCGCGCAAACCGGCGAATTGTTGACGCTCATGATGGTCGAGGTCGCGCCTTCGCCGGCGGCGACCTCTTCCAGCGCCAGCACATAGGACAGCATGTCGGCGCCGGCGCCGCCCCAGGCCTCGGGCACGCACATGCCCATGAAGCCGAGGCGGCCCAGTTCGGCCACCGCCGCGCGCGGGTATTCGCCGCTCTTGTCGCGGGCGGCGGCGTGAGGCGCGAGATGCTGGGCGGCGAAGGCGCGGGCGGTATCGCGGATCAGCGACTGGGTCTCGGTCAGCAGCATGGCCACAGTCTAGACCCGGTGCGGATGCGGTTCCAACCGGGCTTTCGAATCAGTTTGGAAGTCCGGCCAAGATAAGCGCTTCCCGCAGATGGGTTCGGTCGGTTTCGTGCTTGAAGTGCAGGGTGGCGGCAAACCCCATGGCGGTGAATTTGGGATCGGCCTCCAGCACGGCCTTGGCATGGAGCCGCGCGGATTCGGCGTCGTCGGATCGTGCGCAGCACGCCGCCATGAAGGCGCGCTGGGCCATGTCGGGCTTGGACAGTCGACGATAGGCCTCCAATGCCTCGCCATGGCGCTTGGCGACGAAATAGGCCCGGCCGAGGTGACTCCAGAACCGCTCCGGATGGTAGGGATTGAGCCGCATCGCCTTCTTGATCCAGTCGATGCCCTCTTCGGCCTGGCCGATCCAAGTCAGGTACTCGCCTTGCTGGACGACGATCAGGTCGTCGTTGGGATTGAGCGCCAGGGCGCGGTCCTGATGGAACGCCGCACGCTCGAAATCGTGCCGGACGATCATGATCGCCGCCATGATGCGATGGACATCGCTGTCGTTCTCGTCCAGGGCCAACGCGACCTCGATCTCGGCAAAGATCTTCTCTTCCAGCGCCGCGCGATCCTCGAACCAGCCATAGCCCCAGCGCTGGCCCAGCACGCAGGCCTTCCAGGCCCGGGCATGGGCGTAGCGCGGGTCGAGCGCAATGGCCCGTTCCAGCAGCTCCAGCGCCGCCCGGTTGTCGGTTTGGGTCGAAAGGTGGTGCAGTCGCTTGCCGGTCAGGACATATTCGTAAGCCACCAGATTGTCCGGAGTCTTGCGCCGCGCGCGTTCGTGACTGGCGGCCTCGACCCGACTCGATAGGGTGCCGACGATGGTGCGGGTGACCTCGTCCTGGATGGCGAAAATATCCTCCAGCTCGCGGTCGTAGCGCTCGGCCCAAATGTGGCGGTCGCTCTCGGCATCGATCAGCTGGACGGTGATGCGGACGCGGTTGCCGGCCTTGCGCACCGACCCCTCCAGCACGAACTGCACGCCCAGCTCCTTGGCGACGTCCTGGACCTTGACCGCGCGGCCTTTGTAGACGAAGGCCGAATTGCGCGAGATCACCAACAGCTGCTTGAAGCGCGACAATTCGGTCAGGATGTCCTCGGTCAGGCCGTCGGCAAAAAATTCCTGTTCCTTGTCGCCGCTCATATTGGCGAACGGCAACACAACGATGGAAGGCTTCTCGGCCGCGGCGGGAGCCGAAGATAGCTGTTTGACTTCGCTCGGGTGGCGTTCGAGGCGCATGCGGAAGACCCGGATCGGTCGGGCGAGGTTCTTGAAGCTGCGTTCGCCCAAGTCGTCGAAGCCGACCGCCAGGCGATCGCCCACCTGGTCGCGCACCGCCTGCGGGACGCACACCCCGCCCGGCGGCGACAGCGCCTGCAACCGCGCGGCGACATTGACTCCGTCGCCGAAGATGTCGTCGTCCTCGACGATGATGTCGCCGACATTGACGCCGATGCGGAAATCGATGCGGCGGTCGGCCGGCTGGTCGGCGTTGCGCGTCGCCATGGCGCGCTGGATCTCGGCCGCGCATTCCAGCGCCTCGACCACGCTGGCGAATTCGATCAGCATGCCGTCGCCGGTGGTCTTGATGATGCGGCCCTTGTACTTGGCGATGGCCGGATCGACCAATTCGCGCCGATGCACGCG
This sequence comes from Alphaproteobacteria bacterium, assembly GCA_016869515.1. Taxonomy (GTDB): domain Bacteria; phylum Pseudomonadota; class Alphaproteobacteria; order VGDZ01; family VGDZ01; genus VGDZ01. The sequence goes on from VGDZ01000009.1 coordinate 41,345, forward strand.
CAGCCGGGCGAGAGTATCGATCTCGTCCGCTTCCATCAGTCGGCTGAAGCCGACCATGTCGGTCGACATCACCGCCGCCAGGCGGCGCTGGACGCTGGATTGCTCCATGGCGCGCGACCTTACCCTAGCGGCGGATCGCCTCCAATAGGTTGGAGTGGCGGTCGGTCCAGGGCTTGCCCGGCGCGACGCGAGCCTCGCGCCAGAACGGCAAGTCGTGCAGTTGGGTCACGGTCTCGGGCCGCGGCGTCAGGAACACCCAGTGCGTGCGCGCCTTCCAGTCGGCCTCGCCGCGCGGCAGATCGTCGTCATCGGCCGCTGCCCTGGCGGTCAGTCCCAACGCCGCGGCGGTGCGGCCGACGATCGGCTCGAGATCGAGATGGCGGTTCGAGACATGCACCAGGATGACGCCCTCGGGCTTGATCTTGCGGCGGTACATCTCGAACGCCTCCAGCGTCAGCAGGTGCATCGGCACCGAATCCGAACTGAAGGCGTCGAGGATGATGAGCGAAAACTGCTGATCGGGCTCGCGCGCCACCGATAGCCGCGCATCGCCTTCGACGATGCGGATCGCGGCCGGCGCGCCCTCGATTAGCGTGAACAGCCGCGGATCGCTGGCCATGTGGATGATGTCGCGATCGATCTCGTAGAAGGTCCAGTGCTCGCCCGCGTTGGCGTAGGAGGCAAGTCCGCCGACGCCCAGACCGACCACGGCCACGCTCGACGTCAGCGGGCCGTCGCCGCGCTCCATCAGCAGCCGGCCGATCGGTCCCAGCGGGTGGTAATAGCCGATCGGCTGGCCGCGCTTCTCGTAGTCCAGGCTTTGCGCGCCGTGCAGCGTCGTGCCGTGGCGGAACAGGCGGATCTGGCCTTCGTCGCGCACCTGGATGGTGCCGAAGAAATTGCGCGCGCGAAAGCGCAGGTCGGCGTCGTCGTCCAGCAGCGGGCCTGCCAGGAAAAGGATTGCGATCGTCAACCCGAGCCGCAGCGGCCGGAACAGCCCGGCGACGGCGAGGGCGACCGCGGTCCAGGCCAGCGCCTCGGGCAGCCACCCGGTATTCGGCCATTGCCACAGCGCCAGCGCCACCAGGCCCGGCACCACGAGATCGAGCGCGCCCTGCAACCATTTGTCCTGCTGGGGCCAGCGTCCAGGCAACAGGAAGGCCGCGGCGGTTATGGCAAGCGCGTATTCCAGCACGGTGACGAACAGCACCGGCCCCAACAGCGCCGCGAACATGCCGCCGAGGGCACCGCCGGTGGCGAGCCAAACGTAGAAGCTCGACAAGCGTTCGGGCGGTGGGCGCAGCGCCGCCAGCCTGCCATGCAACGCCAGCGACAAGGCGAACAGCGCCAAGCAATGCAGGCCCACCAGCAGGGCGATGCGCGGAACGCCGATGCCGAGCGCGCGGTAGCTCGACACCAGCGCCAGGGCCACTACGGCCACGACCGTCGCCCAGGCCGGCGAAATCCATGGTCGCGCCGCAAAGGCATTGACGAAGCTGAGCAGGTACAGCGCCAGCGGGATCACCCACAGCAGCGGCACCGCCGCGACGTCGGTCGAGATATGACGGGTCGCGCCCACCAGCAGCGCCGACGGCACCGCCGCCAAGGCCAGCCAGTGCGCGATTTCGCGCCAGCCGTTCTCGGCCGTGGCGTCGTTGGCGGGCGACAGGTCGGGCAGGCCGCGACCGCACCACGCCGTCAGCGCGATCAGGCCGCCATAACCCGCGGTCCACGCCACCTTCTGTCCGGCCAGGTCGAACAGCGGCTCGAGCCCGAGCGGAAACGCCAACAGCGCGGCGAAACTGCCGAGATTGCTGGCGGCATAAAGGAAATAGGGATCGCGCCGGGACAGGGCGAACCAGCCCTGCAGCAGGGGCGCCGTGGCCGAGGCGATGACGAAGGCCGGAGCGACGGTCGCCGCCAGCTTGCCCAACAGCCACCACTCTGGCCGCGCGCCGGAAGGCGGGGCGGTGGCGATGTCGATGTCGATCGGCAGCGAGATCATCGCCACCGCCAGCAAGGCGATGTGCACCCAAGCCTGGCGGCGCGGCGTCAATCGCCGGCGCAATTGATCCGCATAAACATAGCCCAACAGCAAGGCGACTTGGAAAAACACCAGGCACACCGCCCAGACTCCGGGCGCGCCGCCCAACCCAGGCAGCAGCAGCTTGGCCACCATCGGCTGCAGCCAGAACAACAGAAAGGCACCGACACCCAAGGCAATGGCGAAGGGCGCTGCGGACTGCGATGGCGCGGGCGGGGCGGCGGCTGACATGGGACTCGGAGGTTAGGCTAGGACGGAGCGGCGCCACCGTCCATGGCTCGGAAAGCCAGCCGCGGAATGCTAGCTTCGATGGCGATGCGCCACCTCGCGATCGCCGCGATCGGCTGGCTGTCGGCGGCGGCATTGCCGACATCGGCCCAGACGCCGCCGATCATCGACACGCATATGCATGTCGATGGGCGGCTGGCGCGGGAGACCGATTGGGCGCGGGCGGCGCGGCTGGCGCTGGAACGCATGGACCAGGTCGGCATCGCCTTCGGTTTGGTGTTGCCGCCGCCGCAGCCGCCGGGCTTCGCCGATTTCTGGGAATGCGACGAATACGCCCGGCCGCTTGCGCCCTATCGCGCCCGATTGGGCCTGATCTGCGGCGGCGGTTCGATCAACCGCCTGATCTACCGGACGGAGGAGGACGGCCCGCTCGATCCCGCCATCACCGCGCGGCTGGACGAATTGGTCGGGGTCTATGCCGGCCTGGGCGCGGTGGCGATCGGCGAACTGACCGCGCAGCATTTTTCGTTCGAGCCGCGCCACCCCTATTTGGGACGGTCGCCGGATCATCCCGCTTTCCTGCGCCTGGCCGATCTGGCTGCCCGCCATCGCCTGCCGCTGGTGCTGCACATGGAGGCCGTGCGCGGCGGCTTCGCGACGCCGCAAGGGTTGCGGCGCCTGTCGAACCTCAATCCCGAACGCATCGGCGACAATCTGGCGGCGTTCGAGCGGCTGCTGGCCCATAACCGCGAAGCCACCATCGTCTGGGCGCATTACGGCTGGGACAACACCGGGCAGCGCGACGCCGGACTGATGGCCGAGCTGTTCGCGCGTCATCCCAATTTGATGGCCGACCTCAAGATCCAGCCCGGCAGCCCGGCGGCGCGGGCGATCGTCGATCCCGGCGGCGGGCTGCGCGCGGATTTCGTCGCTGCGGTCGAGGCCATGGCCGAGCGGCTGATGATCGGCTCGGATGCGTTCCACGCCCTGCGCGACACGCCGGCCTCGCGCCAGACCGAGCGATTGACCGGAGCGACGCGGCTGTTGCTCGAGCGCCTTTCGCCCGCGGCGGCCCGCCAGATCGCCTACGACAACGCTGTTCGGATCTACCGCCTGCGCGAGCGCGGCCTGGTGCCGTAGATCAGAATTGCAGCTTGGCGCCCAAGACGCCCAGCCAGGCGTCGTTTTCCTGCGCCAATTTTGCGGCGCCGGCCTGGCTGGAATCGCCGTTGCTCCAGCGCATGCGGATCATGCCGCCGTAGACGTCGATCCCGGGGCCGAGATTGTAGATCGCGCCCGCCGCCCATTCGTCGAGCGTGTCCTTGTGCTTGGACATGGCGGTCGCCGGCGTGGCGTCGATCTGCTCGGCCTCGATGCGAATGTATTCGGCGCCGAATGTCCAAGGTCCGGTCTTGTAGTTGCCGCCGATCTGCCACGCGGTAGCGTCGCGGCCGGGGTTCTTGAGGCCCTGATTGTCCTGGCGATAGGTGCCGCCGAGGGTGAAGCCGGCCATCGCCACCGTTGCGCCCAGCGCCCATTGCCTGCGGTCGTCGATGGTGACGCCGTTGGCGGTCGACTTGCAGTCGATGAAGGCGGAATTGGTGCAAGGCTCGGCGCTGGTCCGGAGGTAGCCGGCCGAAAGCCCAAGCTCGACCCCGCCGAACTTGTCGCGGAAATTGCCGCCGAACTGGAAGGCTTGGCTCTGCTGGCCGGCATTGTTGTCCATGCTCATCTGATCGACCTGATTGCCGCCGCGGGCGTTGGCGTCGCCGTCGGGGCTGTAGGACAGGCCAAGCTGCACGCCGAACAGCCGCGGGCTGTAATAGGCCAGCTTTTGGTTGCGGTCGTCGATGCCGAAGCCGATGTTGTAGATCGGTATCGCCGCGGCATTGGTGCCCGACGCCGTGTTGCCGGGCGCGGGGATGGGGGCGATGTTGTTGGTCTGGATGAAATTGGGGAAGGGCGAAGGCCCGGCATATTGCAGGTTGAAAGCGGCGCCGTAGGTCTGGCCGGCGTCGATGCGGCCAAAGGCGCCGTCGAACCAGGCAAAGACCTGATCGATGTTGGTATCGAAATTGCCCGAGGTCTCGGCGCCGCCGTTGGCGGTGTTTGTGGCGGTGGTGGTAGCGGTGCCGGCGTTGCGGCTGGCCTCGAGTTCGACCCGCAGGCCGACCTTGAGGCCGCTGTCCAAGGTGGTCTCGCCCTGGAAATGGACCTCGCCTTCGTTGAACAGGCTGTGGTTGCGCCGCCTGGGCGGCGTGCCGCAGCCGGTGCCGCCCTGGTTGGTGAAGTTGGTCGAGGAGGCCGATGCCGGCAGCACCCCGCGCTCGTCCTGGCTGGCGACGACGAAGTTCATCACCCAATAGCCGGTGATGCCGAGTTGCAGTTTTTCGGCGGCCTTTTTCTGCGGCGCGGCCTGTTGGGCCATGCTCGGCGCGGCGATCAGAGACGCGGCAACCAGCGAACTGGAAGCGAGCAGCCATCGGCGCATGGGAAAACTCCTCGATCGGCGCCCCCCTAGGTTCGGAGATTAGGTGGAATCGAACCGGCTTGGGAGAGGCGCATTGCCGCATGGACGCGCAAAGCGGCGGAGCTGGTCCCGATGCAGCCAGCCAGGCGCGGATCGAGTCCCCAAATGCGCGGAGTCGAGCCAATTAGGCGCGCAAATGCGCGCAAATGGCCAATTGGTAACTGCCTAATGCGTTGATATTGCACAGCAATCCAGGTATGTCGGGTGGCAGGGTCGATTTCGGATGGTTAATCCGTTTAGGCGGTCGCCGGGGAACCCGGCGATTTCTGCATCTGCCGGAAAGGCCCAGAACTCATTTCACTTGTCCATCAGCGCCCATCCGAAGCGGCCATGGCCGGGTCCGGAAGGGGGACAAGAGACATAAGTACGCCAGCAAGAAATATCAAGTACAAAATGGCATTATCGGATTGCGGTCGCTAGCTGGGACGCGGCTACGGCCTCAACTACAGCGGCTTCCGCATCGCGAGGACTAACTAGCCCCCTGTGCCTTTGAGGTCCCGAGTATTCTGGACGGAATGGGACTCGCTACCGCGCAATGCTCGGTCGGGCGCTGCCCCAGGGGCCATCGGCGCCCGCCAGCTTGCCGTCAGCCAGCGAACCTAGTGCTCCGGTTGCATCTTGGAATAGCGGCGCTACCATGGGCGTTCTATCGGGCGGGGAAAGCCATGGCGGCGTGGTGGACGATGGGTCAGGCGTGGGCGAACGTCGCTGCGCTGGCGGGGCTGGTCGCGGCAGCCGCCGTGCTGGTGCCTTCGTCCGTGCAGGCCCAGGCGCAGACCAACCCCGGCGGCGATGGCGGCGGTCAACGGCTCGGGGCGGTTCGATCTTCTGGTGAGCGATGTGGTCCTGACCGGTCCGATGAGCGGGTTCGAACTGGCGGAATGGTTTTATCGGCGTCAGTCCGACATCCGGGTGCTGTTCATGTCCGGCTATCCGCGCGATGACGGCTCGAAAGCAGGTGCGGGCGGGCGCCGCGAACGCATGCTGCAAAAACCGATTGCGCGCGACGAGCTGATTCGCGCCGTGCGGGAGGAGTTGGGCCATGCCCGAGGCTAAGACTCGAATGCGACGGCTGCTGGTGGTGGACGATCAGGCCGATTGGCGTCGCACCATCAAGGACATCGCCCGGCCGCTGGGTTGGATCGTGGCCGAAGCCGCCAATGGGCGCGAACTCAAGCGCTGCTTCGATGCCATCGATCCGGATTTCATCTTGCTCGACATGGTGATGCCCGAGGTGGACGGCTTCGAGTCGCTGAAATGGCTGGCCGAGCGCAGCGCGCGCGCACGCATCGCGGTGATGACGGGATACGCGCCGCATTTGGCCGAAAGCGCGGCGCTGGTCGGCAACGGCCTCGGCGCCAGCGTCGTCGCCACGCTGCAGAAACCGGTCCCGATCGGGCGATTGCGCAAATTGTTGGAGACGTGTTGACCGGGCAACTACTAGGTTAGCTACGCGGTCGACCAGTATTGCAAACCCTGTCTTTAGTCTCTAGACCAATTGCGCGCGCTTGGGTCGAGCGCCACGCGATCCGGTTTTGTCGCAGGGGGTGCTATGGGACTGTCTTGGCTTGGTCGAGCGCTTGCGGGCCTGCTTTTGCTGCCGTCGGTAGCATGCCAACCTATTGAGTCGGGCCAGGTCAACGCGGACGTGTCCACAAGAACACGGGCGCCGGTATTGCCGCGCGGCGTCGGCGACATTGCGGACTCGATCGAACGGGCCCTGGCGATTCCGACTTCCGCAGCCGCGGTCGCTTTGCCGACACATCGCGTCGCCGATTTGATCCCGAATCAGTGGCAACGCACGTTCGAGACGGTGCGCGAACTCGCTTGGCGCGCCCAAAGCTATGGCGACGTCCAAGGCCAGATCCGCATTATCGAGGATTACCTTGCGACCGAACGAACGGTCGAATTCAATTTGTCGATGTTGCGCCTTGATCTCGTGCTTGCAAACGGCGTGATCGGCCATGTCGACGAATCGTGGCGACAACTCCAGTCTTCGCTCAAAATCGCGAACGATTTCGAATTCGAACCCCTATTGGTTCTTGGCCGTTATGCGGAGTGCCTGGCCCACGTCGAACGGGCCCGTTCGGCAGACGCGACTGCGTCGATGACCAAGGGACTCGAATACCACCTCAAGCTTCGTCGGGCGTCGATTCAGCAGGGCCATGACAGCCTCAATTTCTACCACTTTTACTTGCCCTATTTCGAGGCGGCATTGTCTCGCTGCGAAGGCGAGATCGCGCGCATCAAGGGAGACTTCGCCGGTGCCGAGGCAAAAGCGCGCATTGGGGTCGAATGGGTCGAAACGCTCGTCGCGCGGTGGTCGAAGCGCAACGTGATCGCGCGGGTTCCAGGCTGCATGGGCGCGACGCGCGGTGGATGCAAGGAGCCGACGACGCTCGAGCGATTGTACCTCGACGCCGACGACGCGCGCGTGGCGCTGGCCGAGTCGTTGCAGATTCAGGGCAAACTGGTTGAAGCCGAGGCAGTGTTGCGGGAGACGGTGCGCGGCGTCATGAATCGCGCCGGCGCCGCCAGCATCGAAACGGCGACGCGCTTGGTTCCGCTCGGTACGCTATTGGCCGAGCGTGGCCGCTTTGCGGACGGGCGCCGCCTGGCGCGACTGGCATTGGCGATATTCGAACGCCACAAAATCGGCGCGCAAAGTTGGAACGTGCTGCAAGCGCGGCTATTGGAGATCGAGACCCTGGCGGCGCAGAAGCGATGGGATCAGGTGGCGCCGCTTTGGGCGGCGCTGGAGAATGCGGTCGCCAAGGATCCGATATCCCGACGACGCTTTGTCGACAGCAACCCGCTGCGGGTCATGGTGGCGCTCGAATCCGATCGGAGCAACGAGGCGGCGGAGTTGGCCAAGGCAGCCGCAGAGGCGGCCGCCACAACCCTGGGCGACACCCATCCGACGACGGTCGAGGCGAGGATGGTCTGGGGGCTGGCAATGGTGGCCGCGGGTCGGTCGGTCGAGGGCTTGCGGTTGATGGACGCGGCCCTGCCGCGGCTGTTGTCGATGCGCGGCGAAGCCGACGACGAGAGCGGCAAATGGGGAGCCACTGCGCGGCGTCATCGGTACTTGATCGAAGGCTATTTGTTGGCGGGAGCGCGCGACCCGGCGCGATCGGAGGCGTTGTTCACGCTGGCGGAGCGGGTCAAGAGCCGGGCTACGGATCGGGCGGTCGCTGCAGGTGCAGCGCGATTCGCGGCCCAGTCGGCAGAATTGGCCGAGCTGATCAGGCGCGAGCAGGACTCCCGGCGGCTGGCGCGAGGCATTCATGCTGCCCTTGCCAAGATGGCGGGTACCAGTGCGTTTGCGGCACAAAGACCGGAATTGCAGCGACAGCTCGAAGCGGCCGAGCGCGAGCGGGCTTCGCTGCGTCGGACGATCACGGAGAAATTTCCGCGCTATGCCGAGCTGATCGATCCGCTGCCACCGTCGATTGGGCGAATCCAGGAGACGTTGCGTGCCGACGAGGCGCTGATCGCGATCTACAGCGGCCAGGGTGCGACCCTGGTGTGGGCGCTGGCCAAGAGCGGCCGACCGGCGTTCGCCTTGGTCGAGCTCGGCTCGTCCGAGATCGAACGGCGGGTCGAGGCGGTGCGGCAGGCGATCGAACCCGGCGGCGACAGTGTCGCCGCCGTGCCTCCGTTCGACGTGGCCGCGGCATACGATCTTTACAGGCAAGTCTTGATGCCGGTGGAGTCGGCCTGGAGACCGGCCAAGCGCCTCACCGTGATACCGCACGGCGCGCTGGCGATGCTGCCCTTTGCCATGTTGCCGACGGCGCCGGTGGTAGGAAGCAAGGGCGACATGGCGTTCGCGGAATATCGCTCGGTGCATTGGTTGGCGCGACGCGTGGCGGTCGCTCAGACTCCATCGGCGGCAAGTTTCGTGGCGTTGCGCCAATTGCCGCCGGGCGCCGGTGATCGCGAACAATTCGTCGGCTTTGGCGATCCGGTCTTTTCCATGGCGGCAAGGTACGCCGTTGCCGACGGCGCGGTTCAGGCCGAGAAGTTGGCCATGCGCGGGGTCCGCGTCGCGCAGGCCTCGCCGGTGGCGGGAGCGCCAAGTAACGAGCTAAGCGCGTCCGCGGCGATCGATGCCAAGCCGGTGCCGGGGCGCATTGCCGATCTGGGCGCACTGCCCGATACCCGCGTCGAACTGATGCAGATCGCCGCCGCGCTGGGGTCCAATCCGGCGACATCCGTTCTGGTCGGTGCCGACGCCAACGACCGCAACGTCAAGCGACCCGAAAATGGCCGGCGCAAGGTGATCGCGTTCGCCACCCACGGCTTGGTGCCGGGCGATATTGCCGGTCTGGCCGAGCCGGCCCTGGCCTTGACGCCGGCCGCAAGCGGCGGCTCGGGCGACGGATTGCTGACGGCATCTGACGTGCTCGATCTCAAGCTCGATTCCGATTGGGTGGTGCTGTCGGCCTGCAATACCGCCGCCGCCCAGGGCGAAGGGGCCGAAGCGATTTCGGGGCTGGGCCGCGCGTTTTTCTATGCCGGCGCACGGGCGCTTTTGGTTTCGAATTGGGCGGTCGAAACCGTTTCGGCGCGGCAATTGACCACCAGCCTGTTCCGGTCCCAGGCTGCGGATCCGGAATTGGCGCGTGATCAGGCGCTGCAGAAGGCCATGTTGGAGATGATCGATCGAGGTGCTGCCACCGACGCTGGAAGCGGTCGCCAGGCCTATGCCTATGCCCACCCTATCTTCTGGGCGCCGTTTTCCCTGATCGGCGACGGGCGATAGACCCTACCGTCCCTCAATGCTTGTGCTGGTGTCCGGCCGCGCCGGGGCGTTCGATGCTGGCTTCGAGCGCCACCGCGCCGGCCTTCTCGAAGCGCAAAGTCAACGGCACCGACTCGCCGGCATTGAGCGGCCCCTTGAGATCCATCAGCATGATGTGCAGCCCGCCGGGCTTGAGTTCGACCTTGCCCCGCGCCGGCACGGCGATGGTCTCGACCGGGCGCATGCGCATGATGTCGCCGTCGCGCACAGTATTGTGCAGCTCGACCTTGCCTGCGCGCGGCGATTCGCCGCCCAACAGCCGATCGCCCGCGCCACGATGGTGAAGTTCGAGGTAGACCGCGCCCACCTTGCCGGCGGTGGCGCGCGACCAGGGATGTTCGATCGTCAAATCGCCGGCGACCACCTTGTCGCCGGGCCCGGCCCAGGCCGGTAGCGCCATCGCCAAGACCAGGATTGCCAATGCCGCGCGCATGATCGACCTCGCATAAAAGGAGCGCTCATTTAGCATTGAATGGCTAGCTAGTCGCGTGCGGCAAGAAAGCGCACATGGCCAAAGGGAAGGGGCTTATCCCCTAGATTTTGGGGGTTGTGGATGGTTTTTAACAAAATCTGGTTGACAGTCTTAGGCCGAACGACCTAGGCTCGCTTTCCGTCGCCGCTCTCGCAAGGCTTGAACAATGGCGAGTCCGGTAGACAAATCAGTGGGTTAGCGGCGATTCGCTGGAGCCGGGTGTGGGGCGCTCCAACAAGCCGATTAAGAATGCACCCGGGTTCGCGGTGCGTCCGGTCTCCCGCATATCCATATAACTACTTGATAATAAAAGATTTATTTGCGATTCCCCCTTTACAGTCGGATTTCCTCTCGCCTATAGTTCGCGTCCGCGCCGAAGCCAGCTACTAGATATGGGGACGCCGATCGGGGCTGGGCGGAGCGGGACGACCTGGCGGTCAAGACATTCTGGGGGATTTGCATGCGTATCGCTCGTCACTACACCCAAGCGGGTCGCGACGCCTATGACGGCATCGCCTTCGTCCAGCGCAGCAGCGAGATTCGCAAGGCCGACGGCTCGATCGTCGCGCGCACCAAGGACATCGAGGTGCCCGAAGCCTGGTCGCAGGTCGCGACCGATATCCTGGCGCAGAAGTATTTCCGGCGCGCCGGCGTGCCCGCGATCCTGAAGCGGGTCGAGGAAAATGCCGTGCCGTCCTGGCTGTGGCGTTCGGCGGCCGACGATGCCGCGCTGGCCAAGTTGCCCGAGAAAGAGGGCATGGGCAGCGAGACCTCGGCCAAGCAGGTGTTCGATCGCCTGGCCGGAACCTGGACCTATTGGGGCTGGAAGGCGGGCTATTTCGACGCCGAGGACGACGCGCGCGCCTATTACGACGAAATGCGCGCCATGCTGGCCCGGCAGAAGGGCGCGCCCAACAGCCCGCAATGGTTCAATACCGGCCTGCACTGGGCCTATGGCATCGACGGTCCGGCCCAGGGCCATCACTATGTCGACTATGTGACCGGCGAATTGGTGCGCTCGGCCTCGGCCTACGAACATCCCCAGCCTCATGCCTGCTTCATCCAGTCGGTGGCCGACGATCTGGTCAACGAAGGCGGGATCATGGATCTGTGGGTGCGCGAGGCGCGCCTGTTCAAGTACGGCTCGGGCACCGGCTCGAACTTCTCCAACCTGCGCGGCGAGAACGAGCCGCTGTCGGGCGGCGGCAAGTCCTCGGGCCTGATGAGCTTCCTCAAGATCGGCGACCGCGCCGCCGGCGCGATCAAGTCGGGCGGCACCACCCGGCGCGCGGCCAAGATGGTGGTGGTCGACATCGATCATCCCGACATCGAGGAATTCGTCGACTGGAAGGTGGTCGAGGAGCAGAAGGTGGCGGCGCTGGTGACCGGCTCGCGCCTGCACCACAAGCACCTCAACGCCATCATGCGCGCCTGCCAGGGCCAGGCCGAGGACCGCTTCGATCCCAAGGCCAATCCGGCCTTGCGCGCCGAGATCAAGGCGGCGCGGGCGGCGATGATCCCCGAAAACTACATCCAGCGCGCCATCGCCTTCGCCCGCCAGGGCTATGGCTCGATCGACTTCCGGGTCTACGACACCGACTGGACGTCCGAGGCCTATCTCACGGTCTCGGGCCAGAACGCCAACAACACCGTCCGCGTCACCGACGCCTTCCTCAAGGCGGTCGAAAGCGACGGCGACTGGACCCTGACCCGCCGCATCACCCGCGCCCCCCTCAAGACCCTCAAGGCGCGCGCGCTGTGGGACAAGATCGGCCACGCCGCCTGGGCCTCGGCCGACCCCGGCCTGCAGTTCCACGACACCATCAACGATTGGCACACCTGCCCGGAATCGGGGCCGATCCGGGCCTCCAATCCGTGCTCGGAATACATGTTCCTCGACGACACCGCCTGCAATCTGGCCTCGCTCAACCTGCTGGCCTTCCACGGCGCCGACAAGCGCTTCGACATCGAGGGCTTCGAGCATGCCTGCCGGCTGTGGACCCTGACGCTGGAAATCTCGGTGCTGATGGCGCAGTTCCCCAGCCAGGAAATCGCCAAGCTGTCCTATCGCTACCGCACGCTCGGCCTCGGCTACGCCAATGTCGGTGGCCTGTTGATGTCCTCGGGCCTGGCCTACGACAGCGAGGCCGGGCGGGCGCTGACCGGCGCGATCTCGGCCTTGATGACCGGCATCGGCTACGCCACCTCGGCCGAGCTGGCCGGGGAATGCGGCGCCTTCCCGGGCTATGCCGACAACGCCGCGTCGATGCGGCGGGTGATGCGCAACCATCGCCGCGCCGCCTATGGCGAACGCCGCGGTTACGAGGGTTTGCGCACGCTGCCGGTCCCCTTGGATCACAAGAACTGCCCCGACGCCGAACTGGTCGCGGCCGCCTGCCAGGCATGGGACCGCGCAGTCGAACTGGGCGAGAAGAACGGGTACCGCAACGCCCAGGCGACCTGCATCGCCCCCACCGGCACCATCGGCCTGGTGATGGATTGCGACACCACCGGCATCGAGCCCGATTTCGCCCTGGTCAAGTACAAGACCCTGGCCGGCGGCGGCTATTTCAAGATCATCAACCGCGCCGTGCCCGAGGCGCTGGAGGCGCTGGGCTACGACACGCTGCAGATCGACCGCATCGTGCGCTACGCCGTCGGCGCCGGCACGCTCGACGGCGCGCCCGGCGTCAACCACCAGGCGCTGCGCGCCAAGGGCTTCGGCGACGCCCAGATCGCGGCGGTCGAGGGCGCGCTGGCCGGCGCCTTCGACATCGGTTTCGCCTTCAACAAGTACACCTTGGGCGAGACCTTCTGCATCGAGACCCTCAAGATCCCGGCGGCCGAGCTCGACAGCATCGGCGGCGGGATGCTGGCGCGCATCGGCTTTTCCAAGGAGCAGATCGAGGCCGCCAACCTGCATGTCTGCGGCGCGATGACGGTCGAGGGCGCGCCGCACCTCAAGCCCGAACACCTGCCGGTGTTCGACTGCGCCAACAAATGCGGCAAGATCGGCAGCCGCGCGCTGTCGGTCGAAAGCCACATCCACATGATGGCCGCGGCCCAGCCCTTCATCTCGGGCGCGATCTCCAAGACCATCAACATGCCCTACGAGGCGACGGTCGAGGACTGCACCCGCGCCTACACCATGTCGTGGAAGCTGGCGCTCAAGGCCAACGCGCTCTATCGCGACCTGTCCAAGCTGTCGCAGCCGCTGGCGACCATCGCCTTGGGCGACGACGGCGCGTTCGAGGCCATCGCCGAGGCGGCGCCGGCCGAACGCCCGGTGGTGGTGGCCGAGCGCATCGTCGAACGCATCATCGACAGCCGCGGCAAGCGCGACCGCCTGCCGCACCGCCGCAAGGGCTACACCCAAAAGGCCGTGGTCGGCGGCCACAAGGTCTATCTGCGCACCGGCGAGTACGAGGACGGTCGGCTGGGCGAAATGTTCATCGACATGCACAAGGAAGGCGCCGCCTTCCGCTCGCTGATGAACAATTTCGCCATCGCCGTGTCGATCGGCCTGCAATACGGCGTGCCGCTGGAGGAGTTCGTCGAGGCCTTCACCTTCACCCGCTTCGAACCCGCCGGCCAGGTGATCGGCAACGACACCATCAAGATGTCGACCTCGATCCTGGATTACGTCTTCCGCGAGATCGCCATCAGCTATCTCGGCCGCAACGATTTGGCCCATGCCGAGCCGAGCGATCTCGCGCCCGACACGCTGGGCGAGGGCGAGCGCGAGGGCCATCTGCCCGAGCGGGCGGCGCCGCCGGCGGCGGTGACGCGGCTGGCCAGCCAGGGCTTCATGCGCTCGAAGCTCTATGTGCTGTCGAACGCGCGCGCCACCGGCACCGACGGCGGGGCGGGGGTCGCGACCGCGCAACTGGCGGTGACCGCGACCGAAACCCGCAGCGTGACGCTGGGCGTGAGCGAAAGCGTGATGGCGGCGGTCGATTCCAAGCTCGAAGCCATGCGGCTGGCCAAGCAGAAAGGCTACGAGGGCGATTCCTGCCCCGAATGCGGCAATTTCACGCTGGTCCGCAACGGCACCTGCCTCAAATGCCAGACTTGCGGCGGCACCACCGGCTGTAGCTAATCGCCCGCGGTAAAGAAGGCCAGCATCAGGGCGATGCTGGCCTCGAACATGTCGACCCCGGTCGCGGTCGCGCAGCCCAGCGCCCGCGCCGCGGCCAATAGCGGCGTCACCTCGGGCAAGGTGATGACCTCGCCGACGAACATGCCGGGCCGAAGCTTGTCGCCTTGCACCGGCAGCGGATCGTCCGCCCGCATACCGGCGGGCGTGGCATTGACGATCAGGTCGTGGCCCGAGGGATCGGCCGATCCGATCGCGACCCGGCCGGGATAGGCGGCGGCAAGCCTTGCCGCCAGCGCCACCGCGCGCTCGGCATCGCTGTCGTGGATGGCGAGCTTGGCGAGGCCGGCGTTCAGCAATTCGAGGCCGATGGCGCTGCCGGCGCCGCCCGCGCCGACCAGCAGGCCGCGTTTGCCGGCGGGCCTGAACCCGGCACGCTCGATGGCGCGCACGAAGGCCAGCCCGTCCAGCATGTCGGCATGCCAGCCGGCCGGCTTGCGCCTGAGCACGTTGGCGGCGCCCAAGCGGCGCGCGCGGTCCGAGGCCGTCGCGGCGTGGCGCAAGGCGGCGAATTTGTGCGGCACCGTCGCCAGCAGGCCGTCGACGTTGGCGGCGCGGTCCATGGCGGCGAAGAATCCGGCGATGTCGGCCGGCGCGACCTGAAACGGCACCACCAGCCGATCGAAGCCGGCGGCACGAAAGGCGCGGCTGAGGCCGGCGGGCGCCTTCACCTGGGCGATGGGATCGCCGACGATCGGCAGGATGCGGGTCGCGCCGCCATAGCCCTCGAACATGTCCGGCTACGCCATTCGGGCCAGCACGCGCCGCGCCGCCTCGGCCGCAAGCCGCGCGCGCTCATGGTGCGAGAGGTGGCGAAGCGCCTTGCAGGGCGCCTCGACCGCAAGCGGGACATCGGGCGGCAAGGCACGGATCAGGTCCTCGAGCCAGAGCTCGCCCTCGCCCGGCAGGCGCCGGTCCTCGCGCGCCTCGTGGCGCAGATCGCCGTCGGCCGGCGGCGCAAGCGGCGCATCGCAGATCTGGCCGTAGGACAGCAGCGCCGGATCGATCGCCGCGAGATCGCGCGGATGGCCGCCGGAGCGCCTGAGATGCAGCGCATCGATCAGCAGCCCGGCATCGCGCGCGCCCGCGCCGCGGAGCAGGTCGAGCGCCGCGGCCAGGTCGGGCACGCTCGAATAGGGGATGAACTCGAACATCGGCCGCAAGCCTACGCCATTGGCGCTATCGCACAACCGGCCGAGATTCTCGATCAGCCGCGCGCGCTCGGGATCGAACCCGACCGTCAGCAGGTAGCGCGCACCAAGCTCGGCGCCGGCCTCCAACACCGGGCGCAGGCTTTCGACGCGCGTGTCCGGCCGCAGCCACACCGCCTCGATGTCCAATACCGAAATGCCGCCGGCACGCTGCGCGGCCTTGACCGCGCGCATGGCCTCGGGCCGGCCGACCAGGGGAAACACCCCATCGCCCGGCAGCGGCGCCACCAGCCGCAGGCCGATGGCGTCGAACCCGGCGCTCGCGGCAGCATCGATCAGCGCCTCGGGTCCGGCATCGAGTAGCGTGAGATGGGCCAGAGTCAGAGGCCGCATCGTGCCCCCCGTCGGTTACTTGGCGATCCCGCCTCGACGCCGCAGGTCGATCATCGATCTGACGATGGTTAGCGGCATGTCGTTGGCGGTGCGCGCCTTGACCAGCGAGCGATCGACCTGGGCCCAAAGATCGGGATCGGTGTCGTGCGCCGAGAATACCAGGATCGACGGGGCCGGCGCGACTTCGGCCACCACCGGGCTCAAGCGGCCGCCGATTGCGGCGACCAGATCGGGCATCTCGGCGAAGGTCTTGAGATTGGCCAACCCTAGGGCGTGATCGATCTGTCTTGAACTCTATGGTTCAAGACAAATCGATCATGCCCTGGAGCGGCCTTAGAGTTGAGCCAAACCTCCATGGAGATTCGCGCCCGAGCGGTGATGGCGAGCTTCTTGTCCTTGCCGCGCAGTCCGGGCGGATCGGGCTCGGGAAACAGCCCGAAATTGACGTTCATCGGCTGGAACGACTCGGCCTTGCCGCCGCCGGTGATGTGGCCCAGCAGCGCGCCCAGCGCCGTTTCGAGTGGCGGCGGGGGCAGGCTTTGGCCGCGCTGCTCGGCCGCCGCCATGCGCCCGGCCAAGAGGCCGATGGCGGCGCTTTCGACATAGCCTTCGACGCCGGTGATCTGGCCGGCGAAGCGCAGGCGCGGTTCGGCCTTCAGCCGCAGTTGGGGATCGAGCAAAGCGGGACTGTTGATGAAGGTGTTGCGATGCAGCCCGCCCAGGCGGGCGAATTCCGCGCGCTCGAGTCCGGGGATGGTGCGGAACAGCCGCACCTGCTCGGCGTGCTTCAGCTTGGTCTGGAAGCCGACGATGTTGAAAAGCGTGCCCAGCGCGTTGTCCTGGCGCAGCTGCACCACGGCATGAGGCCGCCGGCCGGTGCGGGGATCGATCAGCCCGACCGGCTTCATCGGCCCGAAGGCCAAGGTGCGCGGTCCCTGCGCCGCCATCACCTCGATCGGCAGGCAGCCGCTGAAATAGGGCGTGTCCTTCTCCCAGTCGCGAAACGCCACCGTATCGCCCGCCAGCAGGGCGGCGACGAAGGTGTCGTACTGCTCTCGGGTCAAGGGACAGTTGATGTAATCGGCGCCGCTGCCGCCGGGGCCCGGCTTGTCGTAGCGCGACTGGAACCAGGCGATGTCGAAATCGATCGAATCCCTGTGCACGATCGGCGCGATGGCATCGAAAAAGGCCAGCGAGTCCACGCCGGTCAGGCTGTGGATCGCCTCGGCCAAAGCGGGCGCGGTCAAGGGTCCGGTGGCGATGACGACGCTGCCCCAGTCGGCCGGCGGCAAGCCGCCGACCTCCCCGCGCCGGATCGAGATCAGGTCCTGACCGGCCAATGCCGCCTCGACCGCGCGCGAAAACCCTACTCGGTCGACCGCCAGCGCCGATCCCGCCGGGACCTGGCAGCGATCGGCGGCCGTCATCACCACCGAGTCCAGGCGCCGCATCTCCTGGTGCAGCAGGCCGACGGCGTTGTATTCGGCGTCGTCGGAGCGGAAGGAATTCGAGCACACCAGCTCGGCCAGAGCGCCCGAGACATGCGCCGGCGTCGTCCGCTCCGGCCGCATCTCGTGCAGCACGACGGGCACGCCCGCGCGCGCGATCTGCCAAGCCGCCTCGCAGCCGGCGAGGCCGCCGCCGATGACATGGATGGCATGCATGTCGGCATTCTAGCATCCCGGCGGCGGCTGCATTATGGTTCGCGCCTTCGATCGAGGAGACCGCTTCATGCCCCGCGCGCGTACTGCCAAGCCCGCCACGTCCGGTTCCAAGTCCAAGCGCGACACGCTGCCCTCGCGCTACGTCACGCGCGGTCCCGACCGGGCGCCCAACCGCAGCTATTTCTACGCCATGGGTCTCAGCCGCGAGCAGATCGAGCGGCCGCTGGTCGGCGTGGTGACGACTTGGAACGAGGCCGCGCCCTGCAACACCGCGCTGCGCCGCCAGGCCCAGCCGGCCAAGGAAGGCGTGGCCGAGGCCGGCGGCACGGCGCGCGAGTTCACCACCATCACCGTCACCGACGGCATCGCCATGGGCCATCAGGGCATGAAGTCCTCGCTGGTCAGCCGCGAGGTGATCGCCGATTCGATCGAGCTGACCATGCGCGGCCACAGCTACGACGCGCTGGTCGGCCTGGCCGGCTGCGACAAGTCGCTGCCGGGCGTGATGATGGCGATGTGCCGGCTGAACGTGCCTTCGGTATTCATGTACGGCGGTTCGATCGTGCCCGGCCGCTTCCGCGGCAAGGACGTCACGGTGCAGGACGTGTTCGAGGCGGTCGGCCAGTACGCCGCCGGCAAGCTGGACCGGGCCTCGCTCGACGAACTCGAAAGCGTCGCCTGTCCCTCGGACGGCGCTTGCGGCGCGCAATACACCGCCAACACCATGGCCTGCGTGTCGGAAGCCATCGGGCTCGCCTTGCCGGGTTCGGCCGGGGCGCCCGCGCCCTATGCCTTGCGCGATTCCTACGCCAAGGCCTCGGGCATGGCGGTGATGGCGCTGCTGAAGAAGCGCATCCGCGCCCGCGACATCGTCACCCGCGAGGCGCTGGAGAACGCCGCCGCGGTGGTCTCGGCCACCGGCGGCTCGACCAACGCCGCGCTGCATCTGCCGGCGATCGCCGCCGAGTGCGGCATCGCGTTCGATCTGTTCGACGTCGCCAAGGTCTTCCGCCGCGTGCCTTACATCGCCGACCTCAAGCCCGGCGGCAAGTTCGCCGCCAAGGACCTTTACGAGGCCGGCGGCGTGCCGATCGTGATGAAAACGCTGCTCGACGGCGGCTATCTCGACGGGCGCTGCCTGACCGTCAGCGGCCGGACCATCGCCGAGAACCTGCGCCACGTGAAGTTTCCCAAGGATCAGGTCGTGGTCCGCGCGCACGACAATCCGCTGAGCGAGAATGGCGGCGTGGTCGAGCTGCGCGGCAACCTTGCCCCCGAGGGCGCCATCGTCAAGATCGCCGGCATGAACCGGCTGCGCCATTCCGGCCCGGCGCGCGTCTTCGACAGCGAGGAGGCTGCCTTCGCCTTCGTCAGCGCCCGCAAATGGAGGAAGGGCGACGTCATCGTCATCCGCTACGAGGGACCCAAGGGCGGTCCCGGCATGCGCGAGATGCTGGCCACTACCGCGGCGCTTTACGGCCAGGGCGCGGGCGACCAAGTGGCCTTGATCACCGACGGTCGTTTCTCGGGCGCGACCCGCGGCTTCTGCATCGGCCATGTCGGCCCCGAGGCGGCGGTGGGCGGACCGATCGGCTTGCTCAAGGAGGGCGACATCATCACCCTCGATGCGCTCAAGGGCGAAATCAGCGTCGCGCTCTCGAACCAGGAACTGAACCGCCGCCGCAAGCAATGGAAGCCGCGCCGCACCGACTACAATTCCGGCGCTCTGTGGAAATACGCACAAACCGTGGGCTCGGCGCGGTTCGGTGCCTTGACTCAGCCGGGCGGCAAGGCTGAATCGCATGTCTATGCCGACATCTGAGGGGAGGGTCACCATGCGGTCCAACATCTTCGCTCTGGGACTTGTCGCCGGCATCGGCTTTGCGGCAACGGCTTGGGCTCAAGCCCAACCCGCGCAGCCGGCCGCGCCGCAGCGCGATCTGCTGCGCGATCCGATCCGCGAGATTTCGAAGATCGCGGGCGAGGTCTATCGCTTCCGCAACAACTTCCACTACACCGTGTTCGCGGTCACGCCGGCCGGCGTGATCGCCACCGATCCGATCAACAAGGGCGCGGCCGAGTGGCTCAAGGCCGAAATCAAGAGCCGCTTCAACCAGCAGGTCCGCTATCTGGTCTACAGCCACGACCATGCCGATCACATTTCGGGCGGCGAGGTCTTCGCCGCCGACGGCGCGATCGTCATCGCCCATGAAAACGCCAAGATCCAAGTGGTTGGCGAGAAGCGGCCGACCGCAGTGCCGCAGGTCACCTTCTCCGAACGCATGACCTTGGAGTTGGGCGGGAGCACTGTCGAATTGCTCTATCTCGGCAAGAATCATTCCGACAACACGGTGGTGATGCATTTTCCGCGCGAGCGGTTGATCTTCACCGTCGACTGGATCCCGGTGCAGTCCATCGCCTTCCGCGACTTTCCCGACGCCTACATCGCCGATTGGATCGACGGGCTGAGGAAGGTCGAGGCGATGGATTTCGACATCCTCGCGCCAGGTCACGGCCCGCTCGGCAACAAGCAGAGCGTGCGCGACTATCGGCTCTACATGGAAGACCTGCGCGGCCAAGTGCTGAAGCTGGTGCGCGAGGGCAAGAGCCGCGACGAGGCCAAGCAGTTGGTCGACATCAAGAAGTACTCCGCGGCCACCAACTTCGAGCAGATGTGGCAGCTCAACATCGAGGGCATGTACAACCACGTTACGGCCACGCGCCGCCCGAACTGACGGCGCAACTTAAACCGGCCACCGGGAGAGCAGGACATGGCACGCATCGCGGTGGCCGGTTTCCAGCACGAGACCAACACCTTCTCCCCGGTCAAGGCGACCTGGGAGGATTTCGAAAAGGGCGAGGGCTGGCCCGCGCTGCAGCGAGGCGGTTCGTTCCATTCCGCCTTCGCCGGCATGAACCTGCCGATCGAAGGCTTCATGAAGGAAGCCATGCGGCTGCGCCATGCGCTGGTGCCGCTGGCCTGGGCCGCGACGACGCCCTGTTCCTACGTCACCGAGGACGCCTTCGAGCGCATGGCCGCGCTGGTGACCGAGGATCTGAAGAAGGCGCTGCCGGTGGACGCGGTCTATCTCGACCTGCACGGCGCCATGGTCACCGAGCATCTCGAGGACGGCGAGGGCGAGTTCCTCAGGCGCGTGCGGGCGGCGGTCGGCGACAAGGTCCCGGTGGTGGCGTCGCTCGACCTGCACTGCAACACCACCGAGAAGATGGTGCGCGAGGCTTCGGTCTTGATCGCCTACCGTACCTATCCCCATGTCGATATGGCCGACACCGGAGCGCGCGTCGCACGCCACCTCGACATGCTGCTGAAAGGACGCAGGATACAAGCCAAGGCCTTTCGCAAACTGCCCTTCATCATGCCGCTGACCGTGCAATGCACCATGGTCGAGCCCTCGGGCGGGGTCTATCGATTCCTGGAGTCTTTGGAAGGCGGACCAGTCTCGAGCGTCTCCTTCACGCCGGGATTTCCCCAGGCCGACATCGCCGATTGCGGCCCGGCGGTGATGGCCTATGGCGACGATCAGGCCAGCGCCGACCGCGCCGCCGATGCGCTGGCCAAGCACATCGTCGAGCGCGAAGCCGCGTTCGTCGACGAGTTGTTGGCGCCGGCCGAAGCGCTCAAGCGCGCTTATGCCATGCCGGCCGGCAAACCGGTCGTGCTGGCCGATGCCCAGGACAATACCGGCGCCGGCGGCACCGGCGACACCACCGGCTTGCTGCGCGCCATGCTGGACGCCGGTGCCGAGAATGCGTTGCTGGGTTTGATCTGCGATCCTGAGACTGCGGCCCGCGCCCATCAGGTCGGGACCGGCAGGACCGGGACGTTCGATATCGGCGGCAAGCTCTACAAAGGCGATCCGACGCTCTCCGCCGAATTCGCGGTCGAAGGCCTGTCCGACGGCCAGTTTCTGTGTACCGGCCCGTTCTATGGCGGCACGCATGCCAAGCTCGGTCCGACCGCCGTCCTGCGCCGCAATGGCGTGCGGGCGGTGGTGACCTCGAAGCGCATGCAGGCGGCGGACCAGGAGATGTTCCGCCATGTCGGCGCCGAACCCAAGACGGCGCGCGTGCTGGGGGTCAAGTCCTCGGTCCATTTTCGGGCCGATTTCCAGCCCATCGCCGAGGCGGTGCTGGTGGTGGCGTCGCCCGGCGCGGCGCCGATGGATCCGCGCACTCTGCCTTACAAGCGCTTGCGCAAGGGCGTGCGGCTCTCGCCCCTAGGACCGACGCGGTAAGAAGTTTACTTCTTGTTGGGGTCGGGCTTGGCCGCGGGCGGTGCCGCGGGCGGCGGCAGGTCCGGCGGCAAGGCGCCGTTCTTTTTCACCATTTCGACGATGCGGCCGTCGAGGCTGCGCATCGATTCGACCATCACCCGCATCAGCGCCCGCACCAGCGGATCGGTGTTGAGCAGGCGGCGCTTGAAGTCGTCGCCGACGATCACCCGGCAGACGCAATCCGATATGGCGGTGATGTTGTTCGACCGGCCGGTGTCGTCGATCAGCCCGAGTTCGCCGAACACCCGCTTCGGTCCCAGGCGCTCCAGCACCAGCTTGCCCTGCGGCGCCTTTTTCCAGATTTCGACATGGCCGGATTCGATGATGAAAAGCTCCCGGCCGGGCGATCCTTCCTTGAGGATGTCCTGGCCGGCGTAGAATACGCGGCGTTCCATCAGGTCGAGCGAGGACACTTTCTAGCTCTCCGCCAATTCGCACCACACCGGGGCGTGATCCGAAGCCTTTTCTTGGCCTCTCGCCTTCCGATCAACCCCGGCGGATTTTAGCCGATCCGCCGCCTTTGGCGAGAGAAGAATGTGGTCGATACGTAGACCGTGATCCTTGGGCCAAGCGCCGGCGCGATAGTCCCACCACGTATAGGCGTGGCCGCCCGGCGCCAGCGCAGCCAGTGCGTCGGTAAAGCCGAGATGGCTGATGCGGCGAAACGCCGCGCGCTCCTCGGGATGGCACAGCACCTGGTCGCGCCAGGCGGCCGGATCGTGGACGTCGGCATCGTCGGGGGCGACGTTGAAGTCGCCGCCGATCGCAACCGGTTCCTCGAGCCCGACAAGACTTGCGGCATGGGTCTTCAGCCGCGCCAGGAATCCCAGCTTGTAGCGGAACTTGTCGGACCCCACGGCCTGGCCGTTGGGGACATAGACCGACGCCACGCGGATGCCGCCGGTGAAGGCTTCGATGTAGCGCGCTTCGGTATCGTTGGCGTCGCCCGGCAGGCTGCGAACGACATCGTCCAGCGGCTGCTTCGACAGGATGGCGACGCCGTTGTAGGTCTTCTGGCCGTGCAAGGCGAGATTGTAGCCGAGGTCCTCGAATTCGAGCCGCGGAAAGCCGTGATCCTCGGTCTTGGTCTCCTGCAAGAGGCAGACATCGGGCTTGGCCTCGCCCAACCAGGCGAGGACGTTGGGCAGGCGCGCCTTGACCGAATTGACGTTGAAGCTGGCGATCTTCACGGCGGCCGCAGCTTAGGGCATGATCGATCTGTCTTGAACCATAGAGTTCAAGACAGATCGTGAATCATGCCCTCGTATCCTGCTCTGGACCGCGATCCGCGGTTCATAGGGAATCGCGGCCGTGATTCCCTATGAACCGATCGCGGTCCAGCAGCCGACGCGCCGGACGCGAAACCCTACATCACCGAGAAGGACGAGCCGCAGCCGCAGGAGGCGGTGGCGTTGGGGTTTTTGATCTGGAACGAGGAACCGACCATTTCCTCGACGAAGTCCAGCCGCGCGCCCTTGACGTATTCGAGCGAGGTGGCATCGATCAGCACCGTCGCACCGCTCTTTTCGACCGCCAGATCGTCCTCCTGGCGGGCGTTGTCGAACGTGAAGTTGTACTGGAAACCCGAACAGCCGCCGCCGCTGACGGCGATGCGCAGCATCATGCCGGGGCCCTCGGTCTTGAGCACCTCGACGATGCGGCGGGCGGCCTTGTCGGTGACTTCGAACGCGGCGGCTTCGGTCATGGCCTTATAGATGGTCGCGGCGGCCCGCGTTGTCAATGCGGCCGGGCGCGGCTAGGGTCCGCGCCATGACTGCGCGCGCCGCCTATGCCTGCCAGCCCGAGGCCAGCCGGGGGCGGCTCTATCCCGAGGCCGAAAGCCCGACCCGGACCTGCTTCCAGCGCGACCGCGACCGGGTGATCCATTCCACCGCCTTCCGTCGCCTCAAGCACAAGACCCAGGTGTTCGTCTATCACGAGGGCGACCACTACCGCACGCGGCTGACCCATTCGCTGGAAGTGGCGCAGATCGCCCGCGGCGTCGCCCGCGGCCTCGGCCTGGACGAGGATCTGTGCGAGGCGCTGGCGCTGGCTCACGATCTCGGCCATCCGCCCTTCGGCCATGCCGGCGAAGAGGCGCTGGACAAGGCCATGGCGCCCTTCGGCGGCTTCGATCACAACGCCCAGACCCTGCGCGTGCTGACCCGGCTCGAACATCGCTATGCCGAGTTCGACGGACTCAATCTGTGCTGGGAGACGCTGGAAGGCGTGGTCAAGCACAACGGCCCGGTGTCGTCGCCCTATCCCTTCGGCATCGCCGACTATGCCCGCCACCAAGACCTCGAACTTACGACCCACGCTTCGGCCGAGGCCCAGGTCGCGGCCCAGGCCGACGACATCGCCTACAACAATCATGACATCGACGACGGGCTGCGCGCCGGCCTGTTCCAACTGGAGGATTTCGATCGCGTGCCGCTGGTCGGCCGCATCCTGCGAGAGGTCTCGGCGCGCTATCCGCGCTTGGATCGGCCGCGGCTGGTGCACGAGACCATCCGCCGGCTGATCGACCGCATGGTCACCGACCTTTTGGCCGAAAGCCGGAGGCGGCTGGCGGATCTCGCGCCCAAGGACGCGCAGGCGATCCGCGCCGCCGGCCGGCCGACGATCGGGCTTTCGGCCGAGATGGCCAAGGAAGCGGCGGAACTCAAGGAGTTCCTTTACCTGCATATGTACCGTCACTATAAGGTCAACCGCATGACGTCGAAGGCCAAGCGGATCGTGACCGACCTGTTCGGCCTTTATCTCAGCGAGCCCGAGGTCCTGCCCGAGGAGTGGCGCGCCCAATGCCGCGGCCCCGGCACGACCGAAACGGCGCGGGTGGCGGCGGATTTCGTCGCCGGCATGACCGATCGCTTCGCCTACGAGGAACACGCCAGGCTGTTCGACCTGCACACGAAGATCTGATGAACGTCTTCAAGCTTTTCAAGGAGCGGGTGCGGGCGCTGCTCGACCAGGCCGCGGCGGCCGGGCGGCTGCCGGCCGGACTCGATCACGGCCGCGTCGAGGTCGAGCCGCCGCGCGATCCGACGCATGGCGACCTCGCCTGCAACGCCGCCATGGTGCTGGCCAAGGCCGCGGGCCAGGCGCCGCGCGCATTGGCGCAGCTCCTGATCGAGGGCCTCGCGCTCGATCCGGCGGTGGAATCGGCCGCGATCGCCGGACCCGGATTCGTCAATTTGCGGCTCAAGGACGAGTTCTGGCGCCAGCGCCTGGTCGATATCCTGGCCGCCGGCATCGCCTATGGCGATTCTGACATTGGCGCCGGCCAGCGGGTCAATGTCGAATACGTCTCGGCCAATCCGACCGGGCCGATGCATGTCGGCCATGCCCGCGGCGCGGTGGTGGGCGACGTGCTGGCGGCGGTGATGGAGAAGGCCGGCTTCGCCGTCGCCCGCGAATTCTACATCAACGACGCCGGCGCCCAGGTCGACACCTTGGCCGAGTCGGCCTATCTGCGCTATCTCGAAGCCCGCGGCGAGACCATCCCCGCCTCGGCCTTCGAGGGCCTTTATCCCGGCGACTATCTCAAGCCGGTCGGGGCCGAACTGGCCAAGATCTACGGCGACGAATGGCGCGGCTCGGGGCGCGAGACCCGGCTCGGCCCAATGCGCGAGCACGCCGTGCGGGCGATGATGGGCCTGATCAAGGCCGACCTCGAACGGCTCGGCGTGCGTCACGCCGTGTTCGCTTCCGAGCGCGCGCTGCACCAGGCCGGGCGGGTCGAGGCCGTGGTCAAGCGGCTGGCCGATCAGGACCTGGTCTATACCGGCGTGCTCGATCCGCCCAAGGGCAAGCCGCCCGAGGATTGGGAACCGCGGCCGCAGCTTCTGTTCCGCGCCAGCAAATTCGGCGACGACATCGACCGGCCGCTGAAGAAGTCGGACGGGGCCTGGACCTATTTCGCCGCCGACATGGCCTACCACCTCGACAAGCTCGAACGCGGCTTCGAACGCATGGTCGACATCTGGGGCGCCGACCACGCCGGCTACGTCAAGCGCATGAAGGCGGCGGTGGCGGCGCTGTCGGGCGGCCGCGCCGCGCTGGAGATCCGTCTTTGTCAGATGGTCAACCTGTTCGACCGCGGCCAACCGGTGAAGATGTCCAAGCGCTCGGGCAGTTTCGTGACGCTGGCCGATCTGATCGAGGAGGTCGGCCGCGACGTGGTGCGGTTCATCATGCTGACCCGCAAATCGGACGCGCAACTGGATTTCGATTTCGCCAAGGCGGTCGAGCAGTCCAAGGACAATCCGGTGTTCTACGTCCAATACGCCCATGCCCGCGGCCGGTCGGTGCTGCGCCAGACCGGCTTCGATCGCGAGCGGCTGCTGCGGGCACCGCTTGGGCGCCTGACCTCGGCCGAGGAGATGGCGCTGATCCGGCTGCTGGCGGGCTGGCCGCGGCTGGTCGAGGGCGCGGCGCTGGCGCAGGAACCGCATCGCGTCGCCTTCTACCTGCACGACGTCGCCGGCCAGTTCCACGGCTTGTGGAATCGGGGTAATGATGACCCGGCCCAGCGATTCATCGTCGCCGGCGACGACGAGTTGACGCTGGCGCGCGGCGCGCTGGTCCAGGCCATGGTCGATGTCGTCGCCAGCGGCCTCGCGGTGATGGGCGTGACGCCGGTCGAGGAGTTGCGTTGAATGAACGAAGGCGAGGAGGCCCAAGCCCGGCCCACTCTGCCCCGCCGTCCGGCCAAGCCCGAAAGCGCGGGCATTGCCGGCCGGCTGATCGTCGCCGTGCTGACCGTGGCGGCTTTCGGCGGCGGGGTGTGGTTTGCCTATCAAGAGGGCTACAAGGCCGGCGCCAAGCACTCGCCGTTGCTGGTCAAGGCGGCCGACGGACCCAGCAAAGTGGCGCCCGACAATCCCGGCGGCATGACCGTGCCGCATCAGGACAAGGCGGTGTTCGGCACCTTGGCCAAGGGCGGCGGCGCGGTCGCCAGCAGCGAGATCGTGCGGCCGCCGCCCGAAGAACCCATGCCCAAGCCCGAGCCCGCGGCCGAGGCCAAGCCGGTCGGTCCGCCCCGGCCGCTGACGCCCGATCTCGATCGTCCGCCGCCCAGCCAGGTGGCGGCGACCGCCCCTGCGCCCGCGG
>VGDZ01000010.1 GCA_016869515.1 Alphaproteobacteria bacterium
CCGCATATCGATGTCCAGGTGCTGCGGCTGGCGGGCGCCGCCAAGGGCCGCGGCGCCAAGCGCAGGAGGGCGGGATGATCGGTCGCCTCAACCATGTCGCCATCGTCGTGCCGGATCTGGCGGCGGCGGCGGCGCTGTACCGCGACACGCTCGGCGCCAAGGTCTCGGCGCCGGTCGACATGCCCAAGCACGGCGTGACCACGGTGTTCGTAGAACTGCCCAACACCAAGATCGAGCTGCTGCATCCGCTGGGCCAGGATTCCCCGGTGGCGGGCTTCCTGGCGCGCAACCCGTCCGGCGGCATGCACCATGTCTGCTACGAGGTCGAGGACATCCTGGCGGCGCGGGACAAGCTCAAGGCCGCGGGCGCGCGGGTATTGGGCGACGGCCAGCCCAAGATCGGCGCCCACGACAAGCCGGTCTTGTTCCTGCATCCCAAGGATTTCTGCGGCACCCTGGTCGAAATCGAGCAGGCCTGAGGGGTGGGACGGCGATGACCTGGTATGCGCTGGTCGCGATCTACCTGATCGTCTGGTGGCTGGTGCTGTTCGCGGTGCTGCCGTTCGGCGTGCGGCGCGACGAGTCGCCCGAGACCGGGCACGATCCCGGCGCGCCGCAGCGGCCGATGCTGCTGCGCAAGTTCGCCGCCACCACCGTCATCGCCTCGGTCATCTGCGGCGCGCTGTATTGGGCCTACGAATCGGGGCTGCTGTCCTTGCGCTAGACCGCGATCGGTTTGCATGGAATCAAAGACGCTATTCCATGCAAACCGTGAATCGCGGTCCAGAGCGGGATACGAGGGCATGATTCACGATCTGTCTTGAACTCTATGGTTCAAGACAGATTGATCATGCCCTATACGGTCCGTTTCGACTTGTCCTTCTGGTTGGCTTGGCGGATCGAATCCCGGATCTCGGCCCAATCCTTGTCCGCCAGCGCCGCCAGATGGCCGAAGCCGCCGGCGGTGTTGAGCCATTGCCCGCCGTCGATGGCGATGATCTCGCCGGTCAAGTATTCGCACTCCTCCGACAGCAGGAAGGCCGCCAGATTGGCCAGTTCGGGATGCTTGCCGACCCGCCGCAGCGGGATCGCCTGGCTGCGGTCGCGCGCCGCCAAGGGGCCGGTGGGCGACAGCCGCGCCCAGGCGCCCTCGGTCGGAAACGGCCCCGGGGCGATGGCGTTGAGGCGGATGCCGCGCGGCCCCCATTCCACCGCCAGGCTCTTGGTCATGGCGGCGACGCCGGCCTTGGACATGGCCGAGGGCACGACATAGGGCGAACCGGTCCACACCCAGGTCACCAGGACCGACAGCACGCTGGCCTTGCGGTTCTCCTTCAGCCAGCGCTTGCCGCAGGCATTGGTCATGTAGAAGGTGCCGTGCAGCACGATGCCGGCGATGGCATCGAAAGCCCGCGCCGACAAGTCCTCGGTGCGCGAGATGAAGTTGCCGGCGGCGTTGTTGACCAGGGCATCGAGCGGCCCCTCGCGCCAAATTTCTTCGACCGTCTCCTCGACCGCCTCGGCGACGCGGATGTCGCAGGCATGGACACTGACGCGGCCGCCATGGGCCTTGACCAGCTCGGCCGCGGTCTCCTCCAGCACCGGCTTGCGCCGGCCGAGGATGGCGACCTCGGCGCCGAGCTGAAGGAACTTGGCGACCATGGTCTTGCCGAGGCCGGTGCCGCCGCCGGTCACTAGGATGCGCTTGCCCTTGAGCAGATTGTCGCGGAACATGGAGGCGGTTTCCTTTGCCGTTAAGGTCTCGCTAACCCCGCCATGCTATCCTCTTGGCATGCGGAGCACAGCGATTCTTGTCGCGTTCTCGGTGCTGGCGTTTGGAGCCCGGGCGCAGACGGTGGTGGTGACGCGCAGCGACTGCGCGCTACTGACCAGGCATGTGCCGGCAGCCGACGTCGCCTTCAAGCCTGGGGTCGATGTCCATGGCCGGCCGGTGGCGCCGGCCGATCTGCCGGGCGGCGCGACGGTGGCGGTTCCCAACGAAATCGGCATCGACATCACTTTGCCGCTGCGGAAGTTCGCCGAGACCGCCGGGCGCTATCGCTGGGAGGCCGGCACCACCACGCTGGCGCGCATCACCTACGACATCGGCGCCAACCGGCTGATGCTGGACGGCCAGCCGCTGGGCGATCCGGTGGCGCATGCCATCGCCGAACTTTGCGCCGGCCGCCAGGGGCAGGGAGCGCGCCGATGAGCGGGCCTCGACCCGAGAGCGCCGCCGAGCGCGAGCGCCAGATCCGCCATGAGGAAGTGCGCTCGCTCTACCAGGTGTCGGCCGCGGCGCGGTTCACGCCGGCCGTGGTCTACGCCGCGCTGGTGCTGCCGTTCTACGATCGCGTCAGCGCGGCGGCGCTGGTCGGCCTGACCCTGGCCTATGTCGCGGTGCAGTTGGTCTTCGTCTGGATCCGACGGCGCTACGCCCGAGCCCGGGCCGAGACCGAGATCTTCGCCCGCGATTTCCGCCTGGTGACGTTGCTCAGTGGCCTGTTGTGGGGAGCGACCGGCGCCTGGCTCTTGAGCCTCGGCACGCTGGAGGAACAGGTCTTCGTCGGCGCGGTGCTGGTGGTCACCGCGTTCGGGCACGTCGTCAGCCGGGCGGTCGATCTGCCGGCGGTGCTGGCGTGGATCGTGCCGGTGATCTTGCCGGCGGCGATCTATGTCGGCCTGCAGCGCGACCCGATCCTGCTGGCGCTCAGCGTGATGGCTTTCGCCGGACTGATCCTGGGCATCGTCTGGGCGCGCTCGATCGGCCAGCGCCATCGGCAACTGATCGAACTGCGCTTCGCCAACCTGGAATTGATCTCCGATCTCAAGGGCATGCGATCGAAGCTGGAAGAGGAAAGCCGCACCAAGGACAAGATGCTGTCGGTGATCGCCCACGACCTGCAGACGCCGTTCAACGTCCTGCTGGGGTTCTCCGAAATCCTGGCCGAGCACGGGCCGCGGCTGGGCGGCGAGAAGGTGGCCGACTACGGCCGCGCCATGCACGACGCCGGCCGGCGCGTGCATACGCTGCTGCAGAACCTGCTGCACTGGACGCGGCTGCAGATGGATCGCGTGGCGTTCGATCCGGCGCCGCGCGATTTGCGCGAGCTGGTGCAGGCCAGCCTGGACCCCTTGGCCTATGTCGCCGCCGCCAAGTCGATCGCGCTGGCGGTCGACATGCCGGAGCTGCGGGTGCGGGTCGATTCCGCCTTGGCCGAACTGGTGTTGCGCAATCTGGTCGCCAACGCCATCAAGTTCTCGCGCGAGGGCGGCACGGTCACGATCTCGGCCGATGCCCGCGACGGCCGGGCCGAAATCGCCGTCGCCGACCAGGGCGTCGGCATGAGCCCGGAGCAGATCGACGACCTGTTCAAGTACGACAAGGTGGTGACCACCAAGGGCACGGCGCTGGAGCCGGGTTCGGGGCTGGGTTTGATGCTGGTCAAGGACGCGGTCGAGCGCCATGGCGGAAAAATCGCCGTCGACAGCGTGCCGGAGCGGGGCTCGGTGTTCCGCTTCACCTTGCCGCTGGCATAAGGATCGAGCGTGGCCGACTTCATGATGCGACCGCGGTCGCGGTTCTGGCTGCTATGCCTGGCGATCTTCGTCGGGCTGGAAAGCCTGGATCGCGTGACGCTGGCGTTGTGGGTCGGGTTGAGCGATCGCCCGGCGATTCCGTCCCTGTTCGCGGCGGTGCCGCTTGGAATCATCGAGGATCTGGGCATGGCCTTGGTGCTCGGCGGCCCGTTCCTGGCCGGGCTGGTGGCGCTGGCGCCGCTATGGCGGCGGCGGGGTTTCGCGATCGCGGCGCACGCCCTGTTGCTGGTGTTGCTGGTCGGCGTCTGCTTCGAGCAATTGGCCGATCTGGTGTTCTGGAACGAATTCGACAGCCGCTTCAATTCGATCGCCGTCAACTACGTCATGTTTCCGCGCGAGGTGATCGGCAATATCCGCCAGTCGTTCAGTCCCTGGTTGCTGCTGCCGTCGGCGATCGGCGGCGTCGCGCTGTATGGGCTGCTGTTTCGGTCCTACCGCGCGGCGTTGGCGGCGCCGGACTTCCCGGGCGATGCGCGGCGGGCTTGGCTGGTGGCGCCCTTGGCCATGGCGCTGGGCTGGGGGCTGGCGGTGTGGGAGCCGCGCTGGGGCGTCGAAGGCCGCATCGCCGGCGAGATCGCCGCCAACGGCATCAAGTCGCTGGCCAGCGCGGCGCTGACCGACGACCAGGCCTATGACGGCATTTATCTCGGCATGGACGATGCCCGCGCCCGCCGCCTGGTGCGCGAGATGGTGGCCCAGGACAATGCGCGCTTTCTCGATCCGGCGCCCTCGGGCGATCTGCGCCGGCAGGTGACCCAGGCTAAGAAACCTTTGCGGCCGCTGAATCTGGTGCTGGTGTTCGAGGAATCCTTCGGCAGCGTCTATGTCGACTCGCTGGACAATGCGAGTGGCGAATCGATCGCGCCCGAATTGGAGCGGTTGGCCAAGGGCGGGCTGCTGTTCGAGAACATCTATGCCACGGGCAATCGAACGGTGCGGGCCTTGGAGGCGATCCTGACTTCGTTCCCGCCGATCCCCGGTATCGCGACCTCGCGCCGGCTCGCTTCGGCCGGGATGCACGCTTTGCCGGCGGTGTTGGCCGACAAGGGCTATGCCACCGCGTTCCTCTATGGCGGACGCGGCCTGTTCGACAACATGGGCGCATTCTGGCGCGGCATCGGCTTCGGCCAAGTGTGGGACCAGGGCGACATCGTCAAGCCCGGCTTCACCACGATATGGGGAGTGGCCGACGAATACCTGTTCGACGAGGCGCTGGCGCGCCTGGATCGACTGAGTGCCGGCGGCAAGCCGTTCTTCCTGGGCCTGCTGACGGTTTCCAACCATCGGCCCTATACCTATCCCGAGGGGCGCATCGCCAAGGATCCGGCCCAGAAGCGGCGTCAGAATGCCGCCAGCTATGCCGATTGGGCGTTCGGGCGCTTCGTCGAACAGGCGCGGGCAAAGCCTTGGTTCGCGGATACGCTGTTCGTGTTCGTGGGCGATCACGGGCCAAGGGTCTACGGCGCGGGCGTGGTGCCGGTGCCGTCCTATCGCGTGCCGCTGCTGGTCTATGCCCCGGCCCATATTCCGCCCGAGCGCAATGCGGTCCTGGGTTCGAGCCTCGATGTCGCGCCGACGCTGTTGGGGTTGATGGGTATCGACTACGAGAGTCCGTTTTTCGGCGTGGATCTCAAGCACGTGCCGACAGGGGGCGGGCGGGTGGTGATGGAGCACAATTATTCGATCGCGCTGGGCGACGGCGCCAGCGTGGCGGCGATCGGTCCCGGCCAGCGCGCCACCGGCTATGCCATGCGGCCGGGACCGCACGATCTGACGCCGGCGCCGGCGGCCGACGCCGAGACGCTGGAGCGTGTCGTGGCGTTGACCCAGACCGCGCATCGGCTGTTCAACGCCCGGCGCTATCACCGCGCGCCTTGAGCCGTCCTTCGCCCTGCCATAGAGTGCGCCCGCCATGACCCAAGGATTCCTCGCGCCCTCGGCGCGGCTGTCGAGTTATTTCCTGCCGGTGCTGAAGGAGAATCCGGCCGAGGCGCAGATCGTCTCGCACCGGCTGATGCTGCGCGCCGGTCTGGTGCGCCAGGCCGTGGCCGGAATCTATTCCTGGCTGCCGCTGGGCTATCGCGTGCTGAAGAAGATCGAGCAGATCGTGCGCGAGGAGCAGGACCGCGCCTTCGCCCACGAGCTGCTGATGCCGACCCTGCAGCCGGCCGAGCTGTGGCGCGAAAGCGGGCGCTACGACGACTACGGCAAGGAGATGCTGCGCATCAAGGACCGCCACGAGCGCGACCTGCTCTACGGCCCGACCAACGAGGAGCTGATCACCGCCATCGTCCGCGCCGAGGTCCGCAGCTACAAGCAGCTGCCGCTGACGCTCTATCACATCCAGTGGAAGTTCCGCGACGAGGTGCGGCCGCGCTTCGGCGTGATGCGCGGGCGCGAGTTCCTGATGAAGGACGCCTATTCCTTCGGCCTCGACTACGCCCAGGCGCGCCACGCCTACAACCAGATGTTCGTGGCCTATCTGCGCACTTTCGCCCGCATGGGCCTGAAGGCGATTCCGATGCGCGCCGCCACCGGCCCGATCGGCGGCGATCTCAGCCACGAATTCATCATCCTGGCCGAGACCGGCGAAAGCGAGGTGTTCTGCCATCGCGACCTGCTCGCGCTCGATCCGCTCTCCAGCGGAGTCGACTACCGGCGCGATCTCGATCCGGTGATCGCGCCCTATACCGCGCTTTATGCCGCCACCGACGAGAAGCACGACGCCGCCACCTGTCCGGTCCCGGCCGAGCAGCTTCTGCATACCCGCGGCATCGAGGTCGGCCACATCTTCTATTTCGGCACCAAGTATTCCAAGCCGCTGGGCGCCAAGGTCGCCGGGCCCAAGGGCGAGGACATGTTCCTGGAAATGGGCTCCTACGGCATCGGCGTGTCGCGCCTGGTCGGCGGCATCATCGAGGCCAGCCACGACGCCGCCGGCATCGTCTGGCCCGAGGCGGTGGCGCCGTTCAAGGTCGGGCTGGTCAATCTCAAGCCCGACGACGCCCAGGTGACGGCGGCGGCCGAGGACCTGGCCGCCAAGCTGACGGCGCGCGGGGTCGAGGTGCTGATCGACGACGGCGACGAGCGCGCCGGCGCCAAGTTCGCCACCATGGACCTGATCGGCCTGCCCTGGCAGGCGACAGTCGGGCCGCGCGGGGTCAAGGCCGGCACGGTCGAGGTCAAGAACCGCCGCGACGGCGCGCGCCAGGAGCTGTCGGTCGAGGCGGCGGTCAACCGCCTGGCCGGCTAGGCAATGATCTCGGCCTTCGAATGGATGATGGCGCGGCGCTACCTGCGGGCGCGGCGGCAGGAAGGTTTCATCTCGGTCATTTCCTGGTTCTCGCTGTTGGGGATCGCGCTGGGCGTGGCGACGCTGATCGTGGTGATGAGCGTGATGAACGGCTTCCGCGCCGAATTGCTGGGGCGCATCCTCGGCCTCAATGGCCACGCCATGGTGCTGGGCGAGGGTTCGTCGCTGGGCGGCTTCGGCGAGATCGCCGCCCGCATCCGCCGCATCGAGGGCGTGGTCAGCGCCACGCCGATGATCGAGGGCCAGGTGATGGTGCTGGCGCGCGACACCGCGCGCGGCGCGCTGGTGCGCGGGCTCGATCCGGCCGATCTGCGGGCGCGCGAACTGATCGCCACCCGCATCATGTTCGGCTCGATCGACCGGCTGGGGCCCGAGGACGTGGTGATCGGCCAGCGCATGGCCTTCCGGCTGGGCTTGCGGGTCGGCCAGGAACTGACGCTGGTCTCGCCCCAGACCGCGGCCACGCCCTTCGGCACCGTGCCGCGGATGAAGACCTACCGCATCGCCGCCACCTTCGAAGTCGGCATGTTCGAATACGATTCCAGCTACATCTTCATGCCGCTGGAATCGGCGCGGCTGTTCTTCCGGGTCGATGCCGAGCGCGTCACCGGGGTCGAGGTGATGCTCGATTCGCCCGACCGCCTGCCGCGGGTGCGGGCGCAGCTGATCGCGGCCTCGGGCGGGCAGGGCCGGCTGCACGACTGGCAACAGGCCAATTCCAGCCTGTTCACCGCGGTGCAGATCGAGCGCAACGTCATGTTCCTGATCCTGACCCTGATCATCCTGGTGGCGGCGTTCAACATCATTTCGTCGCTGATCATGCTGGTGAAGGACAAGGGCCGCGACATCGCCGTGCTGCGCACCATGGGGGCGACGCGCGGCTCGATCATGCGCATCTTCCTCTTGGCGGGTTCGACCATCGGCGTGGTCGGCACCGCCGCGGGTTTCGCCTTGGGCCTCGCCTTCGCGCTCAACATCGAGGCGGTGCGGCGCTTCCTCGAAAGCCTGCTGCATATCGACCTGTTCGCGGCCGAGATCCGGTTCCTGACCCAGATCCCGGCCAAGGTCGACAGCTTCGAGGTGGCGCTGACGGTGGCGATGGCGCTGGGGCTCAGCTTCCTGGCCACGATCTATCCCTCCTGGCGGGCGGCGCGGCTCGATCCGGTCGAGGCGCTGCGTTATGAGTGAGGTGCCCGCGCTGCGGCTGGAAGGCGTGCGGCGGGTGTTCGAGCAGGGCGGGACGCGGCTCGAAGTCCTGAAAGGAGTCGATCTCGCGCTGGCGCCGGGCGAATTGGTGGCGCTGGTCGGGCCGTCGGGCGCCGGCAAGTCGACCCTGCTGCACGTCGCCGGCCTGTTGGAATCGCCCACCGCCGGCGGCGTCTTCGTCCAGGGCCGCGATTGCGGGCGGATGGGCGACGACGAGCGCACCCGCATCCGCCGCGACAGCATCGGCTTCGTCTACCAGTACCATCACCTTTTGCCCGAGTTCTCGGCGCTGGAAAACGTCATGCTGCCGCGGATCATCGCCGGCAAATCGCGGGCCGAGGCGCGCGACACGGCGCGCGCGCTGCTGGCCGATCTCGGGCTGAGCGCGCGCGAAAGCCACCGCCCGGCGCGGCTTTCCGGCGGCGAGCAGCAACGCGTCGCCATCGCCCGCGCCCTGGCCAACGGCCCGGCGGTGCTGCTGGCCGACGAGCCGACCGGCAATCTCGACTCGCGCACCGCCGATACCGTGTTCGCCGAACTGGTCGATTTCGCCCGCCGCCGCAAGCTGGCGGCGCTGATCGCCACCCACAACGACCAGTTGGCGCGGCGCATGGACCGCGTGCTGCATCTGGCCGACGGCGTCGTCAGCTAGCTTCCGAATCGCCGCGCCGGTCTGCTAGCGTCGGTCGATGGCGCATGCGGGCTTCGTCCATTTGCGGGTGCATTCGGCCTATTCGCTGGCCGAGGGCGCGATTCCGGTCAAGCCGTTGGCCGAGGCCGCGGCCAAGGCCGGCATGCCGGCGGTCGCGATCACCGATACCAACGCCATGTTCGGGGCGCTGGATTTCGCCGTGGCCGCGATCGAGGCCGGCGTCCAGCCGGTGATCGGCTGCCTGATCGCGCTCGAGCGCCAATCCGACCAGAGCCGCGATCCGCGCCGGCCGCCGCCCGACGAGATCCTGCTCTTGGCGCAGAACGCCACCGGTTACGCCAATCTCTCGCAGCTCAGTTCCAAGGCCTTCCTCGACACGCCCGCGGGCCTGCAGCCGCAAATCGCCGCGGGCGATCTGGCGGCACATGCCGAGGGCCTGATCGCGTTCGCCGGCGGGCCGCGTTCGACCCTGGCGCGGCTGCTGCGCGAGGGGCAGGGGCCGGCCGCCGCGGCGCATCTGACCGCGCTGGCCGGCATGTTTCCGGGGCGGCTCTATGTCGAGCTCATGCGCCACGGCCTCGACGAAGAGGACCGCATCGAAGCGGCGCTGATCGACCTGGCCTATGCCCGCGATCTGCCGCTGGTGGCGACCAACGACGTGCACTTCCTCGGCCGCGACATGCACGAGGCGCATGATGCGCTGCTGTGCATCGCCCAGGGCCGCACCCTGGCCGACCAGGACCGCCGGCGCCTGACCGCCGAGCATGGCTTCAAATCGGCCGAGGAGATGCGGGCGCTGTTCGCCGACCTGCCCGAAGCGATCGCCAACACGCTGGTGGTGGCGCGGCGCTGCGCCTTCGCGCCCAAAAAGCAAAAGCCGCTGCTGCCGGACTATCCCACCGCCGATGCCGCGGCCGAGTTGCGGCGCTGGGCGGGCGAGGGGCTGGCGCAACGCCTGGCGACCCAGGTCTTCCGGCCGGAGATGGACCGGGCCGCGCGCGAGGCCGCGGCCAAGCCCTATCGCGAGCGCCTAGCCTACGAGATCGACGTCATCCTACGGATGAAGTTCGAGGGCTACTTCCTGATCGTTTCCGACTTCGTGCAATGGGCCAAGGACAACGCCGTTCCGGTCGGGCCCGGGCGCGGCTCGGGCGCGGGTTCGGTCGTGGCCTGGGCGCTGGGCATCACCGGCCTCGACCCCTTGCGCTTCGGGCTGCTGTTCGAGCGCTTCCTCAATCCCGAGCGCGTGTCGATGCCGGATTTCGACATCGACTTCTGCCAGGAGCGGCGCGATCGCGTCATCGATCATGTCCGCCGGCGCTACGGCGACGACCGCGTCGCCCACATCATCACCTTCCAGAAGCTGCAGGCCCGCGCCGCCATGCGCGATGTCGGCCGGGTGCTGGGCCTGCCCTACGGCCAGGTCGACCGCCTGGCCAAGCTGGTGCCGCAGAACGCCGATCCCTCCAAGCGCATCACCCTGGCCAAGGCGATCGAGCTGGAACCGCGGCTAGAGCAGGAGGCCGAGGCCGATCCGCAGGTGCGGCGGATGCTCGACATCGCGGTCAAGATCGAGGGCCTGTTCCGCAACGCCTCGACCCATGCCGCCGGCGTGGTGATCGGCGACCGGCCGCTGGTCGAACTGGTGCCGCTCTATCGCGATCCGCGCTCGCCGCTGCCGGCGACCCAGTTCGAGATGAAGATGGCCGAGGCCGCCGGCCTGGTGAAGTTCGACTTCCTCGGCCTCAAGACCCTGACCGTGCTGGAGCGCGCGCGGCGCATGCTGGCCGACCGCCTGCCGGAGTTGGATTGGGAGCGGGTGCCGCTCGACGACGCCAAGACCTACGACATGCTCGGCCGCGGCGAGGTGGTCGGCGTCTTCCAGCTCGAAGGCCAGGGCATGCGCGACACGGTGATCAAGCTGCGGCCCGACCGCATCGAGGACATCATCGCCGTGGTCGCGCTCTATCGGCCCGGGCCGATGGTCAACATCCCGCACTACATCGCCCGCAAGCACGGCCGCGAGAAGCCCGAATACCCCGCGCCCGAGCTGGCGCCGATCCTGGCCGAGACTTTCGGCGTCATCGTCTACCAAGAACAGGTGATGGAGGTGGCCAAGATCCTGGCCGGCTATTCGCTCGGCGGCGCCGACCTGCTGCGCCGCGCCATGGGCAAGAAGAACAAGGCCGAGATGGATGCCCAGCGCCAGGTGTTCGTCGAGGGCTGCACCGCGCGCGGCATCGCCAAGTCGAAGGCCGACGAGATCTTCGATCTGCTGGCGCGCTTCGCCGATTACGGCTTCAACAAGAGCCACGCCGCGGCCTATGCCGTGGTGTCCTATTGGACGGCGTGGCTCAAGGCCAATCATCCGGTCGAGTTCCTGGCGTCGTCGATGTCGCTCGACATCCACGACACCGACAAGCTGGCGATGTTCCGCCAGGAGGCGCGGCGCATGGGGGTCGAGGTGCTGCCGCCCGACGTCAACCGCTCGCAGGCCGATTTCGCCACCGAAATCGGCGCTGACGGCAAGGGCGCGGTGCGCTACGCGCTGGCGGCGATCAAGGCGGTCGGGCGCGGGGCGATGGAGGCGCTGGTGGCCGAGCGCGCGCGCGGCGGGCCGTTCGCGGATCTGGCCGATTTCGCCGATCGGCTGGATCCGCACCAGGTCAACCGCCGCCAGCTCGAGAACTTGGTCCGCGCCGGCGCGCTCGATTCGCTCGAAGCCGATCGCGCCCGGCTGTTCGCCGGCATCGACATGCTGCTCAAGCGCGGCCAGTTGGCCAGCGCCGAACGCGCCTCCAACCAGGCGGCGCTGTTCGCCGGCGAGGCGGCCCGGCCGGCGCTGAATCTGCCGCCGGAGAAGCCCTGGTTGCCGATCGATCGGCTCAATCACGAGCGCGAGGCGGTGGGGTTCTATTTCTCCAGCCACCCGCTCGACGCCTATGGCCAGGCGCTGGAGCGGCTGGGCGCCCGCAAGGCGGTCGACATCGCGCGGCTGACCGCGCGCGGGGCGCGCAACCTGACATTGGCCGGAACCGTCCTGGCGTCGCGCATCCGGCCGACCACGCGCGGCACGCCGATGGCCTTCGTCCAGCTTTCCGATCAGACCGGGCCGTTTGAAGTGACGCTGTTCTCGGAGGTGCTGGCGGAATCGCGCGATCTGCTGCAGGCCGGCCAGGCGGTTTTGGTGACGGTCGAGGCCGGGTTGAAGGACGGGACGCCGCGGCTGACGGCCAAGCGCCTCGAACCCCTCGACCGCGCGGCCGCGCGCAGCGATGTCGGTTTCAACATCTTCCTGGCCGATGCCGCGCCGCTGCCGGCGATCCGCAAATTGCTGGAGCGAGCCGGCCGCGGACGCGGTCAGGTCCGCTTCACGCTGATGATGGAGGACGGAAAGGAAGCCGAGTACGTGCTTTCACGCGCGTACGCCTTGGGACCGGCCGTGCGCGGTGCCATCAAGGCCGAGAAGGGCGTAGTCGATTTGCGCGAGTTTTGATCCGAGCTACGGGTAAATCACCTTGCACGCCCTGGTGGTTTCAATTACAACCGCGTGGTTGCCGAGCATCTGGAGTCGGGTCTAAGCCCCGGGGCGGGAGAGGGTCGGCTGTGACTGATATCTGGCGTGACGCTTCGATCTTGACCTTGGGCGTAGGGCCCGACGAGGTCGCCAATCTGAGATTTTCGGGATTCATGTCGGTCGCGGTCGGCGACCAGGAATCCGATTTGCGCCTGGCGCTGGGGCGCGCGCGTCCGGCGCTGGCGATCGTCGATCTGCGTCACGCCAAGGGCTTGGCTTGGCTCAAGGAGATTGCCGGGCTGCGCGGCGATCACAGCATGGCAGTGATCGCCTGGACGGCGCTGGCACCGGGGGGCGAGATCGAATCCGGCTGGACCGACGCCGTGGTGCGGGCCGACGATCCGATCCGCAGCCGCGCCGACGTGCTGCGCCTGGCGGCCGAGATCGGCGTGCTGCGGCGGCAACTCGCGGTCAAGGGTGCCGAGGATTCGGCGGCGGTGCGCGAGCGCATCGACCGGCTGCGCGAAGGCCTCGGGCTGTTGCAGACCGCGCACGACCGGCTGGTGCGCGAACTGGCCGATGCCCATGAGCGCGAACGCCGCTCGGCCGAAGTGCCGGCGGCGATCGTCCACGAATTCCGTTCGCCGCTCAACGCCATCTCGGGTTTTGCCGAGATCATGTCGAGCGAGACCTACGGTCCGCTGGGCGACCGGCGCTATCTCGACTATGCCAACAGCATCGTCGAGGCCTCGCGGCATTTGATGCGGGTGACCAACGATCTGCTCGATCTCTATTCGGCCCAGGCCGGGCAGATGGCGACCGAGATCGCCACGGTCGATCTGGCCGACGTGATCGACGACGTGACGCGGATGTTCGAGATCCAGGCCCAGAAGGGCAAGCTGCGGATGACCCGGGTGGTGCCGCCCGGGCTCAAGACCATCCAGACCGATCCCGGCCGGCTGAAACAGATCCTGGTCAATCTGGTCGGCAATGCGGTCAAGTTCACGCCCTCGGGTGGATCGATCACCTTGCGCGCCGAATCGCCCGAGCGCGGCTCGGTGGCGGTGATCGTGGCCGACACCGGTCCGGGCATTCCGGCCGAGGACATCGGCCGGGTGATGCAGCCCTTCGGCCGCGGCAAGGGCCGGCGCGAGGGCCAGGGCACCGGGCTTGGCCTGCCGGTCTCCAAGCGCCTGGCACGCGTGCTGGGCGGCGATCTCGAACTCAAGAGCCAGGCTGGTGCCGGCACCACCGCCATCGTCCGCCTGCCGATCAAGCCGCGACCCCAGCGCCCGACTCGCAACGCCGCCTGATGGCTTGATTTTCCGCGCCGGGAGGGGTAGAAGCCCGGCGGTTCGCAACCCTAACCCACACGCGGGGTCGCGCTCGCCCACCCGGGCGATCGCTCCGGTGTCCCGGTCAGACCGGGATGACATGCCCCGCGGCGGAACAACCGGAAAAGGAGACACGGCATGTCCGTGATGCCCAGCTTTAGCATGCGCCAATTGCTCGAGGCCGGAGTCCATTTTGGCCATCAGACCCGGCGCTGGAATCCGCGCATGGCGCCGTTCCTCTACGGCGCGCGCAACAACATCCACATCATCGATTTGCAGCAGACCGTGCCGATGCTGCACCGGGCGCTCGACGAGCTGCGCAAGATCGTCTCGGCCGGCGGTCGCGTGCTGTTCGTCGGCACCAAGCGCCAGGCCTCGGACGCGGTGGCCGAGGCGGCCAAGCGCTGCGGCCAGTACTACGTCAACCACCGCTGGCTGGGCGGCATGCTGACCAACTGGCAGACCATCTCGCAGTCGATCAAGCGGCTGCGCGCGCTCGACGAGCAGCTTACCGCCGAGCAGACCGGCCTGACCAAGAAGGAATTGCTGCAGCTGACCCGCGAGCGCGAAAAGCTCGACCGCGCGCTGGGCGGCATCAAGGACATGGGCGGCCTGCCCGACATGATGTTCGTGATCGACACCAACAAGGAAGCGATCGCCATCCAGGAAGCCTCGCGGCTGGGGATCCCGGTGGTGGCGGTGATCGATTCCAATTCCGATCCGGCCGGGGTGACCTATCCGATTCCGGGCAACGACGACGCGCTGCGGGCAGTGTCGCTGTATTGCGATCTGGTGGCGCGCGCGGTTCTGGCCGGCATCCAGGAAGAGGTAGCGCGTTCGGGCGGCGACCTCGGCGCGGCCGAGCAGGCCCCGGTCGAGGCGGTCGCCGAGGCGCCCGCGGCCGCGGCCGGCGAGCAGCCGGCGGCCTGAGGCCGCGAACCGACAGTTCTTTCTCGAAACAAGGAGCGAGCCATGGCTGAGATCACCGCGGCCCTGGTCAAGGACCTGCGCGACAAGACCGGCGCCGGCATGATGGACTGCAAGAAGGCGCTGGGCGAGACCGCCGGCGACCTGGAGAAGGCGATCGACTGGCTGCGCGCCAAGGGCCTGGCTTCGGCCGCCAAGAAGGCCGGGCGCGTCGCCGCCGACGGGCTGGTGGCGGTCAAGGTCGCCGGCACCAAGGGCGTGGTGCTGGAAGTCAACGCCGAGACCGACTTCGTCGCCCGTGGCGATGCTTTCCAGAATTTCGTCCGCACCGCCGCCGAGTTGGCGTTGGGGGCGGGCGGCGATCTCGAGCGGCTCAAGGCCCTGGCCTATCCCGGCAGCGGTCGCAACGTCGGCGACGAGCTGCAGCACCTGATCGGCAGCATCGGCGAGAACATGGCGCTGCGCCGGCTCGACCAGGTGACGGTCGGGCAGGGCGCGGTGGTGGGCTATGTCCACAACCAGGTCGCCCCCGGTCTGGGCAAGATCGGCGTGCTGGTCGGCCTGCAATCGGCCGCCGAGGCGGCCAAGCTGGAGGGCTTCGGCAAGCAGCTGGCGATGCACGTCGCCGCCGCCAATCCGCAGTCGCTCGACGTCAAGAGCCTGGATGCGGCCGCGGTCGAGCGCGAGCGCGCGCTGCTGGCCGAGCAGGCCAAGGATTCCGGCAAGCCGCCCGAGATCGTCGCCAAGATGGTCGAAGGCCGGCTGCGCAAGTTCTACCAGGATGTCGTGCTGCTGGAGCAGACCTTCGTCATCGACGGCGAAAGCCGCGTCGCCAAGGCGGTCGAGGCCGCGGCCAAGCAGGCCGGCCAGCCGATCGCGGTGGCCGGCTTCCGCCGCTTCGCCCTCGGCGAAGGCATCGAAAAGCGCAAGGAAGACTTCGCCGCCGAAGTCGCCGCCGCCGCGCGCTGATCGGCTGCGCCGGTTCTGGAGCCGGGCGGTTTGGTCCTGAACCTTGCGGTTCAAGACCGATCGATCGTGCCCTAGTCGTGCGGGGGCGGGTTGTGGCAGACTCCGGTCCCAACGAATCGTAGAGGCATGTCGATGGCCAAGCCGGTCTATCGCCGGGTGATGCTCAAGATCTCGGGCGAGGCGCTGATGGGCGCGCAGGGCCACGGCATCGATCCCGGTACCGTCGGCCGCATCGCCGCCGAGATCAAGGCGGTGGTCAAGCTGGGGGTCGAGGTCTGCGTCACCATCGGCGGCGGCAACGTCATCCGTGGCGTGGTCGCGGCCGGGCGCGGCATCGAGCGCGCCACCGCCGACTACATGGGCATGTTGGGCACGGTGATCAACGGGCTGGCGCTGCAGAGCGCGCTCGAGCGCGCCGGGGTCGACACCCGCGTCCAATCCGCCATCCGCATGGATGCGGTGTGCGAGCCCTTCATCCGCCGCCGTGCCCTGCGCCATATCGGCAAGCGGCGGGTGGTGATTTTCGCCGGCGGCACCGGCAATCCTTTCTTCACCACCGACACCACCGCGGCGCTGCGGGCAGCCGAGATGAACTGCCAGGCGCTGCTCAAGGCCACCCAGGTCGACGGCGTCTATTCGGCCGATCCCAAGAAGGTGCGCGGCGCCAAGCGCTACGACCAGCTGAGCTACACCGAGGTGCTGGCGCGCGATCTCAAGGTGATGGACGGCGCCGCCATCGCGCTGATGCGCGAGAACCGCATCCCGATCGTGGTATTCTCCATCCAT
Organism: Alphaproteobacteria bacterium; assembly: GCA_016869515.1. Taxonomy (GTDB): domain Bacteria; phylum Pseudomonadota; class Alphaproteobacteria; order VGDZ01; family VGDZ01; genus VGDZ01. The sequence goes on from VGDZ01000010.1 coordinate 16,305, forward strand.
CAGGCCGGGGCTTTCGCCCGCGTCATGCGCGGCGAGGCGGTCTGCACCACCATCGCCGAGGAGGGTTGACCATGGCGGAGTCGAGCGATCTCAGCGATCTGCGCAAGCGCATGGACGGCGCCATCGACACGCTGAAGAAGGAATTCGTCGGCCTGCGCACCGGCCGGGCGACGCCGGCGCTGCTCGAGCCGGTCAAGGTCTCGGCCTACGGCTCGGACATGCCGCTCAACCAGGTCGCCAACATCAACGTCGTCGATGCCCGCATGCTGTCGGTGCAGGTGTGGGACCGCTCGCTGGTGCAGGCGGTCGACAAGGCGATCCGCGGCGGCGGGCTCGGGCTCAATCCGGTGACCGAAGGCCAGACCGTGCGCGTGCCCTTGCCCGAGCTGACCCAGGAGCGGCGCAAGGAATTGTCCAAGTTGGCGCATAAATACGCCGAGGCGGCGCGGGTGGCGGTGCGCAACGTCCGGCGCGACGGCATGGAACGCGTCAAGAAGCTGGAAAAGGACGGCAAGCTGTCGCAGGACGACGCCCGCAAGAAGCACGACGAAGTGCAGAAGATGACCGACGCCGAAATCAAGCGCGTCGACGAGGCGTTGGCGGCCAAGGAAAAGGACATCCTTCAGGTCTGAACGATCCGGCTCCCGCGATGCAGCCCGCACCGCAATCCGCCGCCGCGCCGCCATCGCCCGCCCATGTCGCCGTGATCATGGACGGCAACGGGCGCTGGGCCAAGGCGCGCGGACTGCCGCGTGTCGCCGGCCACAAGCGCGGTGCCGACGCGGTGCGGACCATCGTCGAGTCCTGCGCCGAGATGGGCATCCGCTATTTGACGCTCTACGCCTTTTCGTCCGAGAACTGGAAGCGCCCGGCCGAGGAAGTCGACGATTTGATGGGGCTGCTGCGCATCCATCTCACCACCGAAATCGATCGCATGAGCCGCAACGGGGTGCGGCTGCGCTTCATCGGCGATCGGAAGCGGCTCGCGCCCGACATCGTGCGGCTGATCGGCGAAGCCGAAGCTCGTACGCGCGACAATCGGCGGCTGGATCTGGTGCTGGCGATCAATTACGGCGGCCATGACGAGATCCTGCGCGCGGCGCGGCGTCTGGCCGGCGAAGCTGCCGCCGGCCGGCTCGAGCCGGACGAAATCGACGAGGCGCGGTTTGCGGCCGCGCTCGACACCGCCGAGATCCCGCCGCCCGATCTCATCATCCGCACTTCGGGCGAGCAGCGGCTGTCCAATTTCCTGCTTTGGCAGGCGGCCTATGCCGAGTTGATCTTCACTTCGGTGCTGTGGCCGGACTTCAATCGCCAGTGCCTGGCCGATGCCGTCGCCGAATATCATCGCCGCGAACGGCGCTATGGCGGGAGCTGAGTCCCGCGCCGCTCCGGGACGCGATTTCGGGCTGCGGCTGGCATCGGCGCTGGTGCTGGCGCCGGCGGCGCTGGGGTGCCTGTTCGCGGGCGGTTGGCTCTGGGGACTGCTGGTGGCGGTGGCGGGCGTGCTGATGGCCGGGGAGTGGCGGCGCCTGGTCGGCGCGCCGGCATGGTCCCAGGCGGCGACTGCGGTCCTGGCCGTGATCGTGGTTGCCCTAGGGGCAAGCCAATCCGTGATCGCGGTGACGGTCCTGGTCGCGATCGCGGCTGCGGTGATGGCGGTGTTGGCGAGCCCGGGCGCGGGCTTGGGCGCGCTCTATGTCGGCTTGCCGGTGGCGGCCTTGGCATGGCTGAGGACCGATCCCGTGCTTGGGCGCGATATCCTGCTGTTCGGCTTGGTGGCGGTGTGGGCGACCGATATCGGCGCCTATCTCGTCGGCCGCAGCGTCGGCGGCCCGAAACTTGCCCCCGGCATCAGCCCAGGCAAGACCTGGTCGGGCCTGGCCGGCGGCGTGGCTGCCGCGGCCGCGGTCGGCTGGCTGGCGCAGGACCATCTCCCGCTCGAAAGATTGCCGCTGATCGGAGCCGGGCTGGCGCTGGTGGCGCAGGCCGGAGATCTGTTCAAGTCCGCCCTCAAGCGCCGGGCCGGAGTCAAGGACAGCGGAGCGCTGATCCCAGGCCATGGCGGCGTGATCGATCGGGTCGACGGCGTGGTGGCGATGGCCTTGGCGCTGGCGGCGGCGCGGCTTGGAGGCGCGTGGTGAGCGGCGCGTCGACCATCGCGCTGGCGGCGCATCGTCGCCCGCGCCGGATCAGCATTCTGGGCGCGACCGGTTCGGTTGGACAGAGCACGATTGATCTGCTTTCGCGCCATCCCGGCGCCTTTCAGGTCGAGGCGCTGACCGCGCAGCGCAATGTCGAGCGGCTGGCGGCGGATGCGCGGCGGCTGGGCGCGCGTTTCGCCGCCATCGGCGACGAGGCGCGCCACGCCGATCTCAAGGCGGCGCTGGCGGGCTCGGGTATCGAGGCGGGCGCCGGCCGCGCGGCATTGATCGAAGCGGCGCGCCGCCCGGCCGATCTGACCATGGCGGCGATCGTGGGATATGCCGGGCTGGAGCCGACCATGGCGGCGATCGAGGCCGGGCGCATCGTCGCGCTGGCCAACAAGGAGACTTTGGTCGCCGCCGGACCGCTGGTGGTCGAACGGGTCAAGGCTTGCGGTGCCACGCTGTTGCCGGTCGATTCCGAGCACAATGCCATCTTCCAGGTGTTCGATTTCGCGCGTGCCGAGCGGGTGTCGCGCATCCTCCTGACCGCCTCCGGCGGACCGTTCCGCGATGCGCCGGCCGAGGCGCTGGCGCGGGTCACGCCCGACCAGGCCATCGCCCATCCGGTGTGGTCGATGGGCGCCAAGATTTCGGTCGATTCCGCCACGCTGATGAACAAGGGCCTCGAGCTGATCGAGGCCGCCTGGCTGTTTCCGGTGCCCGAACCGCGGATCGAGGTGTTGATCCATCCGCAGTCGATCGTCCACAGCCTGGTCGAATACGTCGATGGCTCGGTGCTGGCCCAGCTGGGCGCGCCCGACATGCGCACGCCGATCGCCTATGCGCTGGGATGGCCCGATCGCATCGCCGGCCCGGCGCCCAGGCTCGATCTGGCGGCGATCGGGCGGCTGACCTTCCAGGCTCCGGACGAGACGCGCTTTCCGGCGCTCAGGCTGGCGCGCCAGGCGCTGCGCGCGGGCGGGGCGGCGCCGGCGGTGCTGAACGCCGCCAACGAAGTCGCGGTCGAAGCCTTCTTGGGCGGCCGTATCGGCTTCCTCGACATCGCGGCCCTGGTCGCATCGGTGCTGGACGAGGGACCCGCAGGGCCGCTAACGTCGCTGGAATCGCTGCGTTCGGTCGACCGACGCGCGCGCGCGCGGGCGAACGAGCTGGCGCAAAAAAGGTAGGGTATGGGCGGGCTGATCGATCTGTCGGGCGATTTCGCCTACACGCTGGCGGCGTTCCTGGTGGTGCTGACGGTGCTGGTGTTCGTCCACGAGCTGGGTCATTACCTGGCGGCGCGGCGCTGCGACATCCGGGTCGAGGTATTCTCGATCGGCTTCGGACCCGAGATCTGGGGGTTCGACGACCGTCACGGCACGCGCTGGCGGCTGTCCTGGATCCCGATCGGCGGCTACGTCAAGTTCTTCGGCGATGCCGACGCGGCGTCGATGCCGGGCGAAACCGGCGCGCTGAACGAAGCCGAGCGCGCGGTGGCCTTTCCCTGCAAGACGGTCGGACAGCGCGCCTTCGTCGTCGTCGCCGGACCCTTGGCCAATCTGGTTTTCGCCGCCGTGGTCTATGCCGGGCTGGCGCTGAGCCTGGGGGTGGCCTTCACGCCGCCGGTGGTGGGCGAGGTCCAGCCCGACAGCGCCGCCGCCGCCGCCGGCCTGCGGTCGGGCGACCGGGTGCTGAGCGCGGGCGGCTCGAGCATCGAGCGCTTCCAGGATCTGCAGCGCGTGGTGCGCTTGCGGCCGGGCGAGACGCTGGCGTTCGAGATCGAGCGCGAGGGCACGCGTCGGTCGCTGACCGCCACGATCGGCCGGCGCACGCTGGTCGATCGCTGGGGCAACAAATCCGACATCGGGCTGCTGGGCATCAGCCAGGCCGGCGTCGAGATCCGTCGGCTCGGACCGGTGGCGGCGCTGTGGCACGGTGCGATGGAGACCTGGCATACCGGCGGCGCCATCATGACCGCCATCGGCCAGATGTTCGCCGGCACGCGGCCGCTCGACGAATTGGGCGGGCCGCTTCGCATCGCGCACATCTCGGGCGAGATGGCCAAGAGCGGGTTCGCCGCCTTGGTCGCCTTTGTCGGCTACATGTCGGTCAGTCTCGGCCTGATCAACCTGTTTCCGGTGCCATTGCTCGATGGCGGCCATCTCGCCGCCTACGCCATCGAGGCGGTACGGGGTCGCGCCCTGTCGCTGCGGGCGCAGGAGATCGCCGCCCGCATCGGCCTCGGCTTGGTGCTGGCGCTGTTCGTGCTCGGCACCTGGAACGACCGCTACGTGCTGCGCCTGATCGCCGACGCTTTGGGGAGCCTGTTCTCGTGAGGTGGGCGAGCGTTTTCGCGCTGTGGCTGTGGGCAGTGGCCGCCTTCGGCCAGGGCTTCACCATCCGCGAGGTGCGGGTCGAGGGCAACCAGCGCATCGATCCCGAGACCGTGCGCTCCTACATGGCGCTGGGCGCGGGCGAACCGATCGATGCCGACAAGGTCGACCGTTCGCTCAAGGCGCTGTTCGCCACCCAATTGTTCGCCGATGTCGCCATCCGCCGCGAGGGGCCCGACCTGGTGGTGAGGGTGGTCGAGAACCCGGTCATCAACCGCATCGCTTTCGAGGGCAACCGGCGGTTCGAAAGCAAGGTGCTCGAGGCCGAGATCCAGCTGCGGGCGCGCGTGGTCTACACCCGCACCCGCGTCCAGGCCGACGTGCAGCGGCTGCTGCAAATGTACCGCCGCAACGGCCGTTTCGCCGCCGCGGTCGAACCCAAGATCGTGCAGTTGCCGCAGAACCGGGTCGACCTGGTGTTCGAGATCGTCGAGGGCGAACCCACCGGCATCCGCCGCATCAACTTCATCGGCAACCGCCGCTTCGCCGATGCCAAGCTGCGCGACATCGTCCAGACCCGCGAATCCCGCTGGTACCGGATCTTCACCACCGACGACATCTACGACCCCGACCGGCTGACGGTCGATCGCGAGGAGCTGCGCCGCTACTACCTGTCGAAGGGCCACGCCGATTTCCGGGTGCTGGCGGCCTATGCCGAACTCTCGCCCGACCGGCGCGATTTCTTCATCACCTTCGCGCTCGAGGAGGGCGAGATCTACCGCTTCGGCGACGTCCGCGTGGTGAGCGAGATCCGCGCCCTACCGGCCGAGGACGTGGTGGCGGCGGTGACGACGCTGCAGGGCGAGACCTACGATGCCGACGAGGTCGAACGCTCGGTGCAGGCGCTGACCACCGAAGTCGGCTCGCGCGGCTATGCCTTCGCCGACGTTCGGCCCGAGATCAAGCGCGATCGCGAGCGCCGCATCATCGACGTGGTCTATCGCATCGGCGAGGGCCAGCGCATCTACGTCGAGCGGATCGACATCACCGGCAACGTCCGCACGCTCGATCGCGTGGTGCGGCGCGAATTCCGGCTGGCCGAGGGCGACGCCTTCAACGCCGCCAAGCTGCGGCGATCGCGCCAGCGCGTCATCGGCCTGGGCTACTTCGAACGGGTCGAGGTCCGCAACGTGCGCGGCAGCGCGCCCGACAAGACCGTGGTCGCGATCGACGTGCGCGAGAAGTCGACCGGCGAGCTGTCGATCGGGCTGGGCTTCTCGACCGCCGACGGCCTGCTGGGCGAGATCGGCATTCGCGAACGCAACCTGCTCGGCACCGGCCGCGACATGCGGCTGGGATACACGCTCTCCTCCCGCCGTACCCAGGCGGATTTCGCCCTGATCGAGCCCTATTTCATGGACCGCAACATGGCGATGAGCTTCGAGCTGATGGATCGCGAGCGCAACCGTCAGCGCGAGGCTTCGTTCGACGATCGCACCCAGCTGGGACGGGTGCGCACCAACTACCCGTTGACCGAATTCCTGTCGCAGGGGTTCGGCTACACCCTGCGTACCGACACCATCGAGAATGTCGGCACCAACGCCTCGCGCTTCGTCAAGCGACAGCAGGGCTCGTTCACCTCGTCCGAAATCGGCCACGTCATCACCTACGATCGGCGCGACAACCGCATCGATCCGACCGACGGCTACTACATTCGCTTCGCCCAGGAATATGCCGGGCTGGGCGGCGACATCAACCTGGTGCGGCTGACCTCGGACTACAGCTTCTATTATCCGGTCGGCGACGATTCCACCGCCGCCCTGCTGCTGTCCGAAGGCATGGTCTTCGGGTTGGGCGAGAACGTGCGCATCCCGCAACGCTTCTATCTCGGCGGCAACTCGTTCCGCGGCTTCCGTTCCGCCGGCATCGGTCCGCGCGACCAGGCCACCAGCGACGCGCTCGGCGGCACCATGTTCTACACCGCCAGCGGCGAATATCGCTTCCCGCTGGGTTTCCCGAAGGAACTGGGCGTGCTCGGCCGCAGCTTCGTCGACGTAGGTTCGCTGGCGAAGTCGGACGAAAGCGGCACTGGCATCCTCGACACCGGCGATCCGCGGGTCTCGGCCGGGGTCGGCATGACCTGGAAGACGCCGCTGGGGCCGTTGGCGATCGATCTCGGTTGGGCCCTGGTCAAGGAACCCTTCGATCGCACCGAGATCCTGCGCATCAGCTTCGGCACGCGGTTCTGAGCGGTCGGCTCCTGGCGTTTTCGGGCATGGCCTGCTAGATCAGGCGCGCTTGCGACGGAAGCATGTCGCGGCGGGATCGGTGGAAGGAGTACGCCATGAAGGCAGCTTGGGCGGCAGGTTTGGCGCTGTGGGTGTCGGCCGGCGCGGCGCTGGCGCAAGGATTGCCGCCGGCGGTGATCGCCGTGGTCGACACCAGTTTTCTGGTTCGCGAGTCGCTGGCCGGCAAGGACATCCAGACGCAGATGGATCGGTTTCGTGGCGCCATTCAGGCCGAGGTGCAGAAGGACGAGGAGTCCTTGCGCGCCCAGGAACAGGAGCTGGCGCGCCAGCGCACCGTGCTGACGCCCGATGCCTTCGCCGAACGCCAGCGCGCCTTCCAGCAGCGCTATGGCGAACTGCAGCGCCGCCTCCAGGAGCGCATGCGCGGCCTGGAGCGCGTCCAGGTGGCGGCGCGCGACCAGTTCAGCCGCGCCGTGTTCGAGGCGGTGACGCCGATGTCGCAAAGCCGCGGCTTCAATGTCGTGCTGGAAAAGAACCAGATTCCCTGGGCGCGGGCCGAGCTCGACATCACCCCGCAGGTGATGGAGGAGCTCAACCGCCGCACGCCCAAGATCGCCGTTCCCCGGCCGGAATAAAGCGGGCGCGGCATGGCGGATCCGCGATTCTTCGTCCGCTCGGGACCGTTCGCGCTGGGCGCCTTGGCCGAGCGCGTCGGCGCAAGGCTGGCTGAAGGCGTCGATCCGGCGCGCATGGTGGTCGATGTGGCGCCGCTCGATCGGGCCGGCCCCGGCGACATCAGCTTTGTCGACAATCCCAAATATCTCGAGGCGCTGGCCACCACCAAGGCCGGCGCCGTGATCCTGTCCGAACGCCATGCGGCGCGCGCGCCCTTGGGCTCGGCGCGGATGCTGAGCGCGGCACCCTATTTGGCCTATGCCCGCATCGCCCAGGCGTTCTATCCGGCGCCGCGTCCCGAGCCCGGCATCTCGGCCGGCGCGCATGTCGATCCTTCGGCGCGATTGGGCGAGGGGGCGGCGGTGGCCGCAGGCGCGGTGATCGAGCGCGGCGTCGAGATCGGTCCGCGCTGCGTCATCGGCGCCGGGGCGACGCTGGCGCCTGAGGTGCGGCTGGGCGCCGATTGCCGCATCGGCGCCGGCGTTCACTTGGCCTATTGCCTGATCGGCGATCGCGTCACCATTCATCAAGGGACTTGCGTCGGTCAGGACGGTTTCGGCTTCGCGCCCGATCCCAAGGGGCACGTCAAGGTGCCCCAACTCGGGCGCGTGCTGATCGGCGACGATTGCGAGATCGGCGCCAACGTCACGATCGATCGCGGCGCCGGACCCGATACCGAGATCGGCGCCGGCAGTTGGATCGACAATCTGGTGCAGATCGGACATAACGTCCGCCTCGGGCGCGGCTGCATCCTGATCGCGCAAAGCGGCATCGCCGGATCGACCGTGCTGGGCGATTTCGCGGTGGTGGCGGCCCAGGCCGGGCTCACCGGCCATTTGCGCATCGGCGCCGGCGCCCAGATCGCGGGCCAGGCCGGCGTGATGCGCGACGTGCCGCCCGGCGCCAAGATGGGCGGCAGCCCAGCGGTGCCGATCCGCGACTGGCACCGCCAAACCCTGGCGCTGGAGAAACTGGCCAAGGGGCGTCAAGAGGAGGACCCATGACCGAGACCGCGCCTGCCGCGGCGACCATCGAGGCCGCCGACATCCTGCGCATCCTCAAGATGATCCCGCACCGCTATCCGATGCTGATGGTCGACCGCGTCGTCGACATGGTGGCCGGAGAGTCGGCGGTCGGGGTGAAGAACGTGTCGTTCAACGAACCCCATTTCCAGGGCCACTTTCCCGACCGGCCGATCATGCCCGGGGTGATGATCGTCGAGGCCATGGCGCAGACCGCGGCCGTGCTGGTGGTGGCGACGCTGGGCGGGGCATCCGAGGGCAAGCTGGTCTACTTCATGAGCATCGACCATGCGCGCTTCCGGCGGCCGGTGACGCCCGGCGACACCATGCGCATCCACGTCAAGCGCGAGCACAGCCGCGGCAATGTCTGGCGCTTCTCGGCCGAGGCCAAGGTCGAGGGCAAGACCGTGGCCGAGGCCACCTTCACCGCTATGATCGCGGAGCGCTAGGCCGATGGCCCGCATCCATCCCACCGCCGTGGTCGAGGCCGGCGCCGAGATCGACGCCGCCGCCACGATCGGTCCCTATTGCGTGGTCGGCAAGGGCGCTAGGTTGGCGGCCGGCGTCGAACTCAAATCGCATGTCGTCGTCGCCGGCCGCACCGCCATCGGCGAAGGCACGGTGATCTTCCCCTTCGCCTCGATCGGCCATCAGCCGCAGGACCTCAAATACGCCGGCGAAGATTCGATCCTGACGATCGGCAAGCGCAACGTCATCCGCGAACACGTCACCATGAACCCCGGCACCAAGGGCGACCATCTCGAAACCCGGGTCGGCGACGACGGCTTGTTCATGGCCGGCAGCCATGTCGCCCATGACTGCGTGGTCGGCAATCACGTCGTGCTGGCCAACCATGCCGCGATTGCCGGTCATGTGCGGGTCGACGACCACGCCATCCTGGGCGGTCTTTCGGCGGTGCATCAGTTCGTGCGCATCGGCAAGCACGCCATGATCGGCGGCATGTCGGGGGTCGACAACGATGTCATCCCGTTCGGGCTGGCGATCGGCAATCGCGCCGGGCTGATGGGCCTCAATGTCGTCGGGCTCAAGCGCCGCGGCTTCTCGCGCGAGGAGATCCACGACCTGCGCGCGGCCTATCGGCTGCTGTTCGCCGAGGAAGGCACGCTGCAGGAGCGGGTCGACGACGTCGCCGAGATGTTCAAGGCCTCGGCGGTGGTCGGCGACATCGTCGCCTTCATCCGCGCCGACACCAGCCGCTCGATCTGCCAGCCGCGCGCCGAACGTGCCCCCTAGGCTGGGCATCCTGGCCGGGTCGGGTCCGCTGCCCGGATTGCTGCTCGAAGCCGGACGCGCCCAGGGCCGCGATCCCTTCATTGTCGCCTTCGAGGGCTTTGCCGACGATCCGCGGCTGTTCCAGGCGCCGCATGCGCGCGTCAACTTGACCCAAGTCGGCAAACTGTTCGAAGCCTTGCGCGGCGCCGGTTGCGCCGAAATCGTGCTGTGCGGGCGGCTGGCGCGCCCGGCATGGCGCGAGATTCGGCCCGACTGGAAAGGCTTGACGCTGCTGCCCAAGCTGGTCGCGGCGCAGGGCGGGGACGATGCGCTGCTGCGGGTGATCGTCGCCGAATTCGAGGCCGAGGGCTTCGGCGTCCTCGGCGCCGATCAGATCTTGGCCGAACTGGCGGCGCCGGCGGGCGCGCTGGGGACCCGGCAGCCGGACGACCAAGCCAAGGCCGACATCGCCCGTGCGGTGGCGCTGTTGCGCGGGCTGGGCCGTTTCGACGTCGGCCAGGGCGCCATTGTCCAGCAAGGCCGGGTGCTGGGAATCGAGGCGGCCGAGGGTACGGACGGGTTGATCCGGCGTTGCGGCGCATTGCGCCAGCCGGGGCCAGGCGGGGTATTGGTGAAACTCAGGAAGCCGGGCCAGGAGCGACGCGTCGATCTGCCGACCATCGGCGTCGATACGGTGCGCGAAGCGGCCGCGGCCGGGCTGGCCGGGATCGCGGTCGAGGCCGGCGGCGCGCTGGTGGTCGACCGCCCGGGCGTCGCGCGCGCGGCCGACGAGAGCGGCCTGTTCGTGATCGGCATCGCGGCCGAGAGCGATGGCTGAGGCCGGCCTGACCGTCATGCTGGTGGCGGGCGAGCCCTCGGGCGATGTGCTCGGCGCCCGGCTGATGGCGGCGCTCAAGCTGCGGACCATGGGCCGGGTGCGCTTCATCGGCGTCGGCGGCCCGCTGATGGCGGGGCAGGGACTCGCCAGCCTGTTTCCGTTTTCGGAATTGGCGGTGGTCGGCATCGCCGAGGTGCTGCCGCGGCTGTTCAATCTGCTGCGCCGCATGCGCCAGACCGCGGCGCTGGCGAAGCGCGAGCGCCCGGACGTGGTGGTCACCATCGACGTGCCGGGCTTCAGCTTCGAAGTGGCGATGCTGCTCAGGGGCGCGGGCATTCCGCTGGTGCATTACGTCGCGCCGACGGTATGGGCCTGGCGGCCGGGGCGGGCCAAGCGCATCGCCCGCTATTACGATCATCTCCTGGCCTTGTTGCCGTTCGAGCCGCCTTATTTCGAACGGGTCGGCCTGGGCGCCAGCTTCGTCGGCCATCCCGTGGTCGAAAGCGGGGCCGGACGCGGCCAGGGCGCGATCTTCCGCCTGCGCCACGGCATCGCCGAAACGACTCCGCTTTTGACCGTGCTGCCGGGCAGCCGGCGGGGCGAGATCGCGCGGCTGGCGGAGCCCTTCGGCGGCGCGCTGGCCATGCTGAAGGAGCGCTTTCCCGGGCTGACGGCGGCGGTGCCGACCGTGCCGGCGGTGGCGGAGCAGGCCCGTGCCGTCGCTGCGTCCTGGCCGGTGCCGAGCATCGTGATCGAGGACGAGCGCGAAAAATACGACGCCTTTGCCGCCTCGCGCGCCGCGCTGGCGGCCTCGGGAACGGTGGCGCTGGAACTGGCGCTGGCGCGATTGCCGGCCGTGGTCGCCTATCGCATCAATTGGTTGACTCATCTGATCGTGCGCGCGGTGGTCAAGGTCAAGTACGCCAACCTGGTCAATCTGATCCTGGACCGGCCGGTTGTGCCGGAACTGCTGCAGGCCGATTGCGTGCCGGAACGCTTGGCCGAGGCGGTGGCGGCGCTTATGATCGAGGGCGAGGAGCGGGCGGCGCAACTGGAAGTGGGCGAGCGCATGGCGGAATTGCTGCGGCCGGGCGATCAGCCGCCCAGCCTGAGCGCCGCCGACACGGTGCTGAAGATCGCGCAAAGGAGCAAAGGATGAACGCCGAAACCGGCCGCTTCCGCATGCTGCATACCATGCTGCGGGTGCTGGATCTCGACAAGTCGATCGATTTCTACACCCGGCTGTTGGGCATGAGCGTGCTCAGGCGCAAGGATTTTCCGTCCGGCCGCTTCACCCTGGCCTTCGTCGGCTACGGCGAGGAGACCGCGGCCACGGTGATCGAACTGACCCACAACTGGGATCAGAAGGAGCCCTACACCATCGGCTCGGGCTACGGCCACATCGCCATCGGCGTACCCGACATCCACGCCACCTGCGATCGCCTGGCCAAGGACGGGGTCAAGATCCCGCGGCCGCCGGGACCGATGAAGCATGGCGGGTCCGTGATCGCCTTCATCGAAGATCCCGACGGCTACCGGATCGAGTTGATCGAACGCGCCTGAAACCTCCGTCGGCCTGGTTCAACCGCGGCGCATCATGCCCATGCGCCGCTGACCCTGACGGGCGACCAAATCGTCGGCCAGCTTCTTCTGATCGTCGGACAGCGCGGCATAAAGCGGCCTGAAGGCCTCGGCGAAACGCTTGACGCCGGCCGAGTGGGCATCGGCCATCTCGGCCCGCAATTCCAGGCGCCGCAGCGCGTCCATCTTGTCGCGTTCGGCGATCGACTTCTCCATCACCGCCCGCGCCGCGGTATTGCCTTGGCGCATGGCGTCCTCGACCTTGGCCCACAGCGCCTGCTGTTCGGGCTTGATGTCGAGCAGGGTCTTCATGTAGGCGATGCGGCCCTCGAAATGGCGCGGGCTGGGCAGTTCGGTCTGGGCGAGAGCCAGGGCCGGGACGAGGCCGGCGAGGAACAGGACGGCTTGCAGGATCGAGCGCATGATTCACCTCCGCTGATTTGTACGCGGCGGCGCGCCGAACCCTGCGCCGGCCTCAAACTCCGGAAAAATAGACTGCCGCCAGCGCCGCCAGGGCGGCCAGGAACAACAGCCTGCGCAGGCGCGGGCCGAACGGCGCCTGGTTGTCGTTGGCGGCCAGGGGCGGACGCTGGCCGAAGGCGCGGCCGACGCGCGGCAACGCCAACCCCCGCGTCAGGTGCCTTGTGCGGCGTTCGGCCGGTTCCGACATCGCGCCCCGATCCTTGCCGCCGCTAGCCGCGCTTGGCCATCGGCACGAAGTCGCGCTGCTTGCTGCCGGTAAAGAGCTGGCGCGGACGGCCGATCTTCTGCGCCGGGTCGGCGATCATCTCGTTCCACTGCGCCACCCAGCCGACGGTGCGGGCAAGCGCGAACAGGACGGTGAACATCGACATCGGGAAGCCCATCGCCCGCAGGATGATGCCGGAGTAGAAGTCGACATTGGGATAGAGCTTGCGCTTGACGAAATAGTCGTCCTCGCGGGCGATGCGCTCGAGCTCCATCGCCAGTTTGAGCAAGGGCTCGTTTTGGACGCCGAGCGCTTCCAGCACTTCCTGGCACGACTTGCGCAGCACGGCCGCGCGCGGGTCGAAGTTCTTGTAGACCCGATGCCCGAAGCCCATCAGCCGGACGTTGGAGTTCTTGTCCTTCACCTGACGCAGGAATTCGGACACCTTGTCGACCGAGCCGATCTCCATCAGCATTTCCAGCACCGCCTGGTTGGCGCCGCCATGCGCCGGGCCCCACAGGCTGGCGATGCCGGCGGCGATGCAGGCGAAGGGATTGGCGCCCGAGGACGAAGCCAGGCGCACGGTCGAGGTCGAGGCGTTCTGCTCGTGATCGGCGTGGAGGATGAAGATCTTGTCCATGGCGTCGGCCAGGACCTTGTTGACCTTGTAGTCCTCGGCCGGCACGCCGAAGGTCATGCGCAGGAAGTTCTCGGCGTATTTGAGGTCGTTGCGCGGGTACATGAAGGGCTGGCCGACCGAATACTTGTAGGCCATCGCCGCCAGCGTCGGCATCTTGGCCACCAGCCGGTGGCTGGCGACCATGCGCTGGTGCGGATCGTTGATGTCGGTCGAGTCGTGATAGAAGGCCGACATCGCGCCGACCACGCCGCACATCACCGCCATGGGATGGGCGTCGCGGCGGAAGCCGCGGAACAGCCACGCCATCTGCTCGTGCACCATCGAGTGATAGGTGATGTTGTGTTCGAAGGTCTTGCGCTGGGCGGCGTTGGGCAGTTCGCCATGCATCAGCAGGTAGGACACTTCGATGAAGTCCGACTTCTCGGCCAGCTGCTCGATCGGATAGCCGCGATAGAGCAGGATGCCGGCGTCGCCGTCGATGTAGGTGATGCGGGATTCGCAGCTTGCGGTCGACATGAAGCCGGGATCGTAGGTGAACATCCCGGAATCGCCGTAGAGCTTGCGGATGTCGAACACGCGCGGCCCGATCGTGCCCTCCATCACCGGCATTTCGTAGGACTTGCCGGTGGCGTTGTCGGTGATGGTGACGGTGTTCTTTTTCTTGCCCGAATCGGACATGGAGTGACCTCGCTCGAAATTGGCGCAGGTGGCCAGGAACCCCAAGTATAACCCAAAGACCCGCCGCCGAAAGGAGCCATAGGCGGAACCCCGTAGCGGTCGCGCAAACTAGGAAAAGCACGACCCGGATGCGATGATGAAAGCCGATGGATACTTGGCTTTGGATCGTCCCTGCCTTGGTCGTGCCGGTCGCGCTGGTGGCCGGCGTAGCTTGGGGCGAGCGGCGCGCGCGCCGGCAAGCTTCGGAACAGGCGCGGCGGCTCGATCAGTTTTCCGCGGCCATGTCGGACTGGCTGTGGGAAATGGATCGCGATTTCCGTTTTACCTACATCTCGGACCGGGCCGAGAAGGTCACCGGCGAGCCACCCGGCGTGGCCATCGGCAAGACTCGAAGGGAACTGGCGATCGCGGCCGAGGCCAAGGTCGGCGGCGATATCGAAGCCATCACCGAGGCCGAGGCCGCCCGCGAACCCTATCGCGACGTGGTGCTGCGCTATGTTCGGCGCGATGGCCAAGTGCGCTGGTTCCGCACCAGCGGCCTGCCGATCTTCGATCGTACCGGCGGCTTCCAAGGCTATCGCGGCGCCGCCAGCGATATCACCGCGTTGATCCGCACCCAAGAGACCCTGGCCGAGCGCCAGAAGCTGCTGGAGTCCACCCAGCGCGTCGCCTCATTGGGCTGGCGGGTGATCGACTTCGTGGCCGATACCCGCATCTGGTCGGACAATGCCCGCGCCCTGTTCGGTCTCGCATCCGATGCGCCCCTGACCATGCGCAGCTGGATGGCGGCGGTTCATCCCGATGACCGCCCGAGCCTCAAGCTGATCGAGGACTATCCCGGCCATCACGGCACGCGCTCCTATCGCGTCGTGCTGCCGGGCGGCAAGGTCCGCCATCTGCGCGAGGAATTCGAGATCGAGCGCGATGTCGACGGACAGCCCACCCGCGCCGTCTGCACGCTGTTGGACGTGACCGAGCTGGAATCGGCGCGACTGGTGGCCGAGGCCGCCAATCGCGCCAAGGGCGAGTTCCTGTCGACCGTCAGCCACGAATTGCGCACGCCGCTGACTTCGATCAAGGGAGCGCTTGGTTTGATCGGCGGCGGGGTGGCTGGACCCTTGCCCGAGCGCCTCAAGACCCTGGTCGACACCGCCAACCGCAATGCCGAGCGCCTCGCGCTGCTGGTCAACGACGTGCTCGATCTGCAGCGCATCGAGGCCGGTCGCCTGGAATTCCATTTCAGCCCGCACAATCTGGCGACGCTGATTCCGCAGGCGGTCGACGCGGTGCGGCCCTATGCCGCTCAGTTCGACGTGACCTACCGCTTCGTGTCGGCGCTCGATCGCGCGCGCGTGCGGATCGACGCCGATCGCCTGATGCAGGTGATGAACAACCTGCTCTCGAACGCCGCCAAATTCTCGAAGTCCGGCCAGACGATCGAGATCGGATTGGCCCGGCACGGCAATGGATTCCGGATCAGCGTCGCCGACCAGGGCAGCGGCATTCCCGAGGAATTCCGCGGCCGCATCTTCGAGCGCTTCGCTCAGGCCGATTCCTCGGATACCCGGCGCAGCGGCGGCACCGGGCTGGGCCTGGCCATCACCAAGGCGCTGGTCGAGGGCCAGGGCGGCAAGATCGGGTTCGAATCGACCGTCGGCGTCGGCGCGACCTTTTTCGTCGATCTGCCCGAATTGCCGGGATAGACCGAATCAGGCGCCGGTCGCGTCCTTGAGCCGGGCCAGGCTTTCCTCGCGTCCGAGCGCCGCCAGCACGTCGAAGATCGGCGGCGAAACGCTGCGCCCGGTCAAGGCGGCGCGCAGCGGCTGAGCGGCTTGGCCCAGCTTGATCGCCTCGACCTCGGCGAAGCGCTTGACCACGTTCTCCAATGCCGGCGCGGACCAATCCTGAGCCGACCATAGCGCTTGAGACAATCGCATCAGGCGGTCGCGCGCCGTCTGATCGAGCAGCCTGGCGGCCTTGTCGTCGAATTTTAGCGGCCGCGTCTCGACCAGGAACAGGGCCGAATCCGCCAACTCCTCGACGGTCTTGGCGCGCTCCGTCAGGCCCGGCATCGCCGCCGCCAAGCGGGCGCGCTCGAAATCCGCCAGCTTGCGGCCGAGACCCTTTTCCAGCCGCGCGCCGGCCAGATCGCATAGACGTGCGGCATCGGCCTGACGCAGATAGTGGTAATTGACCGCCTCCAGCTTGGCGAAGTCGAAGCGTGCCGCCGATTGGCCGCAATGGTCGAGATCGAACCAGGCCACGGCCTGCTCGGTGGTGAAGATCTCGTCGTCGCCGTGCGACCAGCCGAGGCGGGCGAGATAATTGCGCAGCGCCTCGGGCAGATAGCCCATGTCGCGATAGGCCTCGACCCCCAGCGCGCCATGGCGCTTGGACAGCTTGGCGCCGTCGGGGCCGTGGATCAGCGGGATATGGGCATAGACCGGCACCGGCCAGCCCAGCGCCTGGATCAGCTGCATCTGGCGGGCGGCGTTGTTGAGATGGTCGACGCCGCGGATGACGTGGCTCACCGCCATGTCGTAGTCGTCGACCACCACCGACAGCATGTAGACCGGCGTGCCGTCCGAGCGCAGCAGCACCATGTCGTCAAGCTGGCGGTTGTCGAACACGACCCGGCCCTGGACCTTGTCCTCGACCACGGTCTCGCCGTCCTGGGGCGACTTTAGCCGGATCACCGGCTTGACCCCGGGCGGCGCCTCGGCCGGGTCGCGGTCGCGCCAGGTGCCGTCATAGCGCACCGGCCGGCCTTCGGCCTTGGCGCTGGCGCGCATCGCCTCCAACTCCTCGGGCGAGCAATAGCAGCGATAGGCCTTGCCCGCCGCCAGCAGCCCATGCGCCACCTCGGCGTGGCGCGCGGCGCGGGCGAACTGGTGCACCACCTCGCCGTCCCAATCCAGTCCCAGCCAGCGCAACCCGTCGAGGATGGCGGCGATCGCCGGCTCGGTCGATCGTTGGCGATCGGTGTCCTCGATCCGCAGCCGGAAGCTGCCGCCGTGATGGCGGGCGAACAGCCAGTTGAACAGCGCGGTGCGCGCCCCGCCGATGTGCAGGTAGCCGGTGGGCGAGGGGGCGAAGCGGGTGACCGGGGCCGGCATGGCGATATCCGCGAAAAGGGCTTTACGAGGCCGCCGAGTTCTAGCCAAGCTGGCGGACCATGCCAAGCGCGCTGAGCCGATTGTGGACCCGCCTTGCCGCCGCCGCCGACTGGCGCGCGGCGCTGCTGGCCGAGCACGATCGCTGGGGGTTGTGGCTGCCGGTGGCGATGGGTCTCGGCATCGCGCTCTATTTCGCCTGGCCGAGCGAACCGCCGGGCTGGGTCGGGCCGGCGGCGATGGCTTTGGCGATGGCGCTGGGATGGATCGGCCGCGGCCGCAGCGAGGTGCTGGCGCTGGCGCTGGGGTTGGCGATGCTGGGCGGCGGCATGGCGATCGTGCAGCACCGGGCATCGGACCGCGCGGCGCCGGTGCTGGAGCGGCGCATCGGCCCGGTCACGGTGCTGGGCCGCGTGGTCGAAGTGCAGGACCGCGCCGAGGGTTCGCGCCTGATCCTGGAAAAGCTGGCGATCGCGCGGCTCGACGGCGAGCGCATGCCGGCGCGCATCCGGGTCAATCTGCGCGCGGGGCAGGCCGATGTGCGTCCGGGCGATCAAGTGCGGCTGACGGCTTTCCTTCTGCCGCCGCCGCAGCCGGCTGCTCCCGGCGCCTATGATTTAGCCCGCGACGCCTGGTTCCAGCGCCTGGGCGCGGTCGGTTACGCCACCGGCCAGGTGCGGGTGATCGAGACCGGCGGCGGCAACACGGTGACCGAGGCGATCGAACGCCTGCGCCACGACATCACCCGCCATGTGCGCGCGGCAATCCCCGGCGCGAGCGGCGCCATCGCCGCGGCGATGATGACCGGCGAACAGGGCGGGATCGCGCCGGAATTGCTGCAAGCCTGGCGGGATTCCGGCCTTGCGCACATGCTGTCGATCTCGGGCCTGCATTTCGTGCTGCTGGCTGGCGTCGTATTTGCCGTCGTGCGGCGCGGCTTGGCGCTGAGCGAATACGCCGCCCTGTATTGGCCGCTGAAGAAGATCGCGGCCGTGGTCGCTTGGGTGGCGGCTTTGGGTTATCTGCTGATCTCGGGCGCCAGCGTGCCGACCCAGCGCTCCTTCGTCATGCTGTCGATCGGATTGCTGGCAGTGCTGGTCGATCGCTCGCCCTTCAGCCCGAGGCTGGTGGCGATCGCGGCGTTGGCGGTGCTGGCGTGGACGCCCGAGGCGCTGCTGGGTGCCTCTTTCCAGATGTCCTTCGCCGCCGTGCTGGCCTTGATCGCCGCTCACGAGGTCTATGGCGCTCGGCTGCGCGCCTGGCGGGCCGAAGGCGGGGCGGTGCGTGGCGGGCTTTATTGGTTGGCGCTGTCGCTGCTGACGGCGTTGGTGGCGGGCCTGGCGACCGCGCCCTACGCCGCCTATCACTTCGATCGGTTTTCCAGCTTCGGAGTGTTCGCCAACATGCTGGCGGTGCCGGTGGCCAGCTTCTGGGTCATGCCGCTGGTGGTGGCGGCATTCGCGCTGATGCCCTTCGGCCTGGACGGCTGGGCCTTGGCCGGCCTGGGCCTGGGCATCGATCTGCTGAGCGCCATGGCCAAGACCGTGGCGGCGTGGCCGGGCGCGGCCTGGACCCTGCCGGCGATGCCGCTTTGGGGCATGGCGGCGGTAACCTTGGGCGGGCTATGGCTGTGCCTTTGGCGCCAGGCTTGGCGGCGATTGGGCTGGGTGGGCGTGGTCGGCGGCTGTCTCAGCCCCTTCGTCACGCCGACGCCCGATCTTCTGGTCGACGCCGAAGGCCGGGCGCTGGCGATCAAGTCGGCCGAGGGCGGGCTGATGGTCGATGCGCCGCGCGGCGGCGATTTCGCGGTCCAGACTTGGCTAAGGCGCGCGGGCGAAGACCGGGCGCTGCCCTGGCCGCGCGGCGGGGTCTCGGCCGATGGCCGGCTGCGCTGCGACATCGAGGGTTGCGTCTGGCGCACCGAGGGGCGGGTGGTGGCGTTGCCGCGCACGGCGCGGGCGGTCGAGGAGGATTGCCGCATGGCCGAGATCGTAGTCACGGCGCTGCCGGTGCGCGGGCGCTGTCCCTCGGCGCGGCTGGTGATCGACGGCGAGGATCTGCGCCGCCGCGGCGCGCACGCGCTGTGGCTGGGGGCAGGCGGACCGCGGCTGGAAAGCGTCGGCGACTGGCGCGGGACGCGGCCATGGGCTAGGGAGGTGCCGCCCGAAGCCGCCCGCACGCGCGGCGGCTCGGGGTCGAGGAGCCGTTGAGCCGATGAGCGACGCCATTACCCTGTTGCAGGTCAGTTTCGAGCACAATTCCATCCCCGCCAAGTTTCGCCTGGCGCTGGATCCGCGCCATCCCGAAAGCAAGGCGATCGGCGCCGGCCTGACCCAGCGCAAGCTTTACATGAGCCATACTTCGGATGCGCTGATGGGTGCCTTGCAGGTGGGCGACGTGTTTCTGGATGTCGGCGCGGGCGCCGGCTGGTTTTCGCTTTTGGCCTCGGTGCGGGTCGGGGCCGAGGGGCGGGTGGTGGCCTGCGAGACCCGACCCGAGGAAAGCCTAGCCCTGGCGCGCAATCTGATGGTCAATCCCGGCCTGCCGGTCGCCAGCCTGCCCTGGTCGCTGGAGGAGGCCCAGGCCGGGCAGGGGATCGACGATCTGATACCGCTCTTGCCGTTGCCCAAGCCGCCGCGGGTCTTGCGCATCGCTGCCGGCGGGGGCGAGGCGCGGGTGCTGGCCGGCGCCACGCGGCTGTTCGATGTCAAGCCGCCGGCCCATGTCTTGGTCGAGATCGACCGCGCAGCGCTGGAAAAGCGCGGTTCCAGCGAGGCCCAGATCCGGGGCTTTTTCAACGCCCGCAGCTACGAGACCTGGCTGGTCAACCAGGACGGCCGCGACATCTGCGGCGGGGAATCGATCAAGCGCCTGCCCAATGGCTACTACATCGAGCAGGTCAGCCGGTTTCAGATTTTGTTCAGCCACACCAAGGGATGATAAGGCAAACCAGTACATTTATATTTACTTGTAATATATTGATTTATAATAAAAAACCACGCCAGCATGAACTGGCGTGGTTTGTGAAGTCGGGCGAAAAATCAATAGCGCCGGAACAGCCCCACCAACCGGCCCTGGATCTTGACCCGTTCGGGGTTGAAGATGCGGGTTTCGTAGCTGGGGTTGGCGGCCTCGAGCGCAACCGAATTGCCCTTGCGGCGCAGGCGCTTGAGGGTGGCTTCCTGGTCGTCAATCAGGGCGCAGACGATCGAACCGGTATCGGCGGCATCGGTCTTTTCCAGCAGCACGGTATCGCCGTCGTGGATGCCGGCTTCGACCATGGAATCGCCCTGCACCTCGAGGCAGAAGTGTTCGCCCTTGCCCAGGATCGAGGCCGGCATTTCCAGCATGGTCGAGCGGTCCGACAGCGCCTCGATCGGCGTACCGGCGGCGATGCGGCCATAAAGCGGCAGCTGGACCACCTTGTCCGCGCTCTCGACCCCGCGTGCGCCCGGCGGCAGCGAAGCGTCCGGGTTCTTGATCACGGCAAGCGCGCGGGCGCGATGCGGCAGACGGCGGATGAAGCCGCGCTCTTCCAGCGCCATGATCAGGCGGTGAATGCCCGATTTGGACTTGAGATTGAGGGCCTCCTTCATTTCGTCGAACGAAGGCGAGACATGGGTGGTCGCCAAGCGCTGGCTGATGAAGGTCAAAAGTTCATGTTGCTTCTTGGTCAGCATGTGTATTCTCCTGTTGATAGGGGCCGCCCGGACGAACGAAACGGCGCTCCTCGAATCCTTTACTTATCGTTCTAGCAAAGTTCCGATACCCTCGTCAAGCACTTCGGAACAATCGGGCAAAGGGCTTAGAACCCAACGGGATCGGCGGCCAGGGCCAGGATATCCACAGCTTCGCCGGCCTTGGCCGCAGCGGCGTGGGGGGCGCGAACGATCAGGGCCTCCGCCGATGCCAGGCGGGAAATCATCGAACTGTCTTGGGTGGCAAAAGGTGTCGCGACCAAGGCGCCATCGGCGCTGCGCGACAGGGTCGCACGCAAATAGTCCTGGCGGCGGTCATTGGCGGCTAGATCGCTGCCAAGACGCGCCTGCGCCATCGCCTGGGCACCTTCCGGCAGGCCCAGCAGGCGGTCGATGGCCGGGCGCAGGAAGACCAGGCCGCAGACCAGGGCCGAGACCGGATTGCCGGGCAGGCCCAGCATCGGCGTCGCACCCAGCTTGCCGAACATCAGCGGCTTGCCCGGGCGCATGGCGACCTGCCAGAAGTCGAGCTCCAGTCCCTGTTCGCCCAGCACGTCGCGGATCAGGTCGTGATCGCCGACCGATGCGCCGCCGATGGTCACCAACAGATCGGCGCCGCGCGCGCCCTCGACCATGCGGCCCAGCGCGCTGCGATCGTCGGGCGCGATGCCGAGATCGATCGCCTCGGCGCCGGCGGCGCGGATCAGCGCCGCCAGCGACAGCGCATTCGAACAGACGATCTGGTCGGGCCCCAGCGGCTCGCCCGGCCGCACCAACTCGTCGCCCGTGGCCAAAAGCGCGATGCGCGGCCGCCGGCGCAGCGTCAGCCAAGGCTGATTCATCGCCGCCGCCAGGCCGATATCGCGCGCGGTCAGGCGCCGGGGCGCCTGGATGCCGATGGAGCCTGCCGTGAAGTCGAGCCCGGCCCGGCGGATATGGCGCCCCGGCCTTGCCGCCTCGCGGATCGTAACCTGGTCGGCCTGGCGGGTGGTGTCCTCTTGGATCACCACGGCGTCGGCTCCGGCCGGGACCGGCGCGCCGGTGAAGATCCGCACCGCTTCGCCTGCGTTCAGCCTTCCGGCGAAACCGTGTCCCGCCGCCGACTGGCCGATCACCCGCAGCGTCACAGGTATCTGCGCCGCATCGGCCGCGCGCACGGCATAGCCGTCCATGGCCGAGGCATCGAAGGGCGGCTGGGTCAGCCGCGCCACCACCGGCGCCGCCAGCACGCGGCCCGCGGCATCGGCAAGAGCCACCGATTCCGTCCCCAGCGGCGCAAGGCCCGCCAGGATGCGGGCGCGGGCTTCGTCGACCGGGATCATCTCAGCGCCGGTCGAACCGACCCGACTTGCCGCCCGATTTGTGGGTCAGGCGCAGATCGGTGACGATCATGCCGCGGTCGATCGCCTTGACCATGTCGTAGACCGTCAGCGCGGCGACGGCGGCGGCGGTCAGTGCCTCCATCTCGACTCCGGTCTGGCCGGTCAGCTTGGCGGTGGCGGCGATCTCGACCCGCGAGCGCTTGGCATCGCTGCTCAGTTCGACCGCGACCGAGCTGAGGGCAAGCGGATGGCAAAGCGGGATCAGCTCGCCGGTGCGCTTGGCGGCCATGATCCCGGCCAGCCGCGCCGTACCCAGCACGTCGCCCTTGGCGGCGCTGCCGGCCTTGATGCGCCGCAGCGTCGCCGGCGCCATCTTGACCGCGCATTTGGCCACGGCGACGCGCGCCGTCGCCGGCTTGGCGGCGATGTCGACCATGCGCGCCTTGCCGCGGGCATCGAAATGGGTCAGGCGCGCGCCGGCCATGTCAGTTGCGCCGCTTGGCTAGGCGGTCGAACTCGACCAGGCGGCCGATCAGATCGGGCATGTCCTTGAGCGGCACCATGTTGGGACCGTCCGAGGGCGCGCTGTCCGGGGTCTCGTGGGTCTCGATGAACACCGCGGCGACGCCCACCGCCACCGCGGCACGGGCGAGATGGGGCACGAATTCGCGCTGGCCGCCGGACGTGCTGCCCTGGCCGCCCGGCTGCTGGACCGAATGGGTGGCGTCGAACACCACCGGACAGCCGGTCGCGGCCATGATCGGCAGCGCGCGCATGTCGCTGACCAGGGTGTTGTAGCCGAAGGACGCGCCGCGCTCGCACAGCAGCAGGTTGGGATTGCCGGCGTGATCGAACTTTTCGACCACGTTCTTCATGTCCCAAGGCGCCAGGAACTGGCCCTTCTTGACGTTGACCGGCTTGCCGGTAGCGGCCGCCGCCAGCAACAGATCGGTCTGGCGCGAAAGGAAGGCCGGGATCTGCAGCACGTCGACCGCCGGCGCCAGTTGGGCGCATTGGGCCTCGGTGTGGACGTCGGTCAGCACCGGCAGGCCGGCCTGGCGCCTGACGTCGGCAAACACCGGCAGCGCGGCTTCGAGCCCGACGCCGCGGTTGGAGCGCACCGAGCTGCGATTGGCCTTGTCGAAACTGGTCTTGTAGATCAGGCCGATGCCGGCCGATTTGGCCAGGTCGCGCAGCTTGCCCGACATGTCGAGCGCGTGCTGGCGGCCCTCCATGGCGCAAGGCCCGGCGATCAGCACCAGCGGCAAGTCGTTGCCGAGGGTCAGATCGCCGATGCGGACGCGGCGCTGGGGCGCGGGCGAGGGTGGGGCGCTCATGCCCGCCGTTTAGCGGTTGGAAGAGGGGAGTGCAACAGGCGGAACCGGCTCCGCCGCCGGCTTGAAGGGGGTCGAACCCATGTGATATCAATGATATCAGAGAGGGGCGATGCCATGGCTCAACTCGTGGTGCGCAGGCTCGACGAAACCACCAAGGCGCGGCTGCGGCGGCGCGCGGCGGCGCGCGGCCACAGCATGGAGGAAGAAGCGCGCATCATCCTGCGCGAGGCGGTCAAGACCGAGGGGCGAAGGCGGGTCGGTTTGGGAACCCGATTGCGCCGCCGCTTCGCCGGCATAGGCCTGACCGAGGATATTCCGGAAATGCGCGGCGGCGAGGCCAAGCCGGCGCCGTTCGACGAGTGATCGTACTCGACACCAATGTAATGTCGGCCTTGATGCGGGACGAGACCGAGCCGCGCGTCACCGCGTGGCTGAACGACCAGTCGCCCGGATCGAC
The DNA here is from genome assembly GCA_016869515.1 of Alphaproteobacteria bacterium. Taxonomy (GTDB): domain Bacteria; phylum Pseudomonadota; class Alphaproteobacteria; order VGDZ01; family VGDZ01; genus VGDZ01. The sequence continues at coordinate 40,316 of VGDZ01000010.1, forward strand.
CTGGCTTACGTCCGTCACGGTCTTTGAAATCCGGATGGGACTGGAACTCTTGCCCCTCGGCCGGCGCCGTCGCCGATTGGAAGACGCATTCACCCGTTCCCTCGACGAGGATTTTGAGGGACGGGTATGGCCCTTCGACCGCGCCGCCGCCGAGGCGGCCGCCGTCCTGGCCGCGCGTCGTCGTGCCATCGGACGTCCGGTCGAATACCGCGACACCCAGATCGCCGGCATTGCCATTGCCCGGGGCGCGGCCTTGGCGACCCGCAATATCCGCGATTTCAGCAATTTGCCGGTGACGGCGATCGACCCTTGGCAGGTGGGGGCCTAACCCCTCACGGCCATTTCGCCACCGGCGGCATCGACATCAGGATGGCCTCGGTGTTGCCGCCGGTCTTGAGGCCGAACAGCGTGCCGCGGTCGTAGAGCAGGTTGAATTCGACATAGCGGCCGCGGCGGACCAGCTGGTGCTCGCGCTGTTCGGCGGTCCAGGGCTGGTGCATGCGGGCGCGCACCAGCTTGGGATAGATCTCGAGGAAGGCGCTGCCGATGTCCTGGGTGAAGGCGAAATCCTTGGCCCAGTCGCCGGTGTTGAGGTTGTCGTAGAAGATGCCGCCGGCGCCGCGCGCCTCGCCGCGATGCGGCAGGAAGAAATACTCGTCGCACCAGTGCTTGAAGCGCGGATAGTAGTCGGGGTTGTGGCGATCGCAGGCGCGGCGGAAGGCGCCGTGGAATTGGGCGGCGTCGTCGGGATTGGCGTACATCGGCGTCAGATCGCCGCCGCCGCCGAACCACCACTTGGCGGTGACGATCATGCGGGTGTTCATGTGCGCCGCCGGAACCAGCGGCGAGCACATATGCGCCACCAGCGAGATGCCCGAGGCCCAGAAGCGCGGATCCTGGTCGGCGCCCGGAATCTGCTTGCGGAATTCGGGCGAGAACTCGCCATGCACGGTCGAGACGCTGATGCCGACCTTCTCGAACACCCGGCCGCGCATCAGCCCCATCACGCCGCCACCGCCGCCGGGGCGGTCCCAGGGTTCGCGCTTGAAACGCCCGGCCGGGCGGTCGGCGCCGATGCTGGCCTCGTCCTCGATCGCCTCGAAGGCGGCGCAAATCCGGTCGCGCAAGGTCTCGAACCAGGCCTTGGCCGCCGCCTTCTCGCTTTCCATGCTCACCGCGACACTCCCGATTCGAACCCGCCGGTCTGGCGCAAGGCCTCGCCCAGCACCATGGCCGCGGCCAGCGCCACATTCAAGGCGCGCGCGCCTTCGACCAGAGGAATCCGCAAGCGCGCATCGGCCCGGCTGTGGACTTCGTCAGGGACCCCGGCCGATTCCCGCCCCAGCAGCAGAATGTCGTCGGGCGCGAAGGCGAATTGCAGATAGGACTCGGCCGCCTTGGTGCTGAGCAGGACGAGACGGCCGGGCGGGCGCGTCTCGAGGAACGCTGCCCAAGGGCGATGGCGCGTGACCTGGGCCAGCTTGGCGTAGTCCATCGCCGCGCGCTTGAGCCGGGCATCGTCGAAGGGAAAGCCGCAGGGTTCGATCACGTCCAGCGCCACGCCCAGGCACGCCCCCAGCCGGATCAGCGTGCCGAGATTAGGCGGAATGTCGGGTTGATAAAGAGCAAGTCGCATCCTGCCGTCCAGACTGGCCCGGGCTTGACAGGGGCCGGGTGCGGCGGGTTGTCGCATTTGGCGGCGCTCTGGACTATACTCTTGAATCATGCGAGGCAACGCCGTCCAAAAACCTTGTTTTCCGTGTTTCCAAGGGTGACTTTCCATGGCTGAAGCCAAGTCTGCGGGGGCCGCACCGGGCGGCCACGACACCGCGACCCGTCGCGATTTCATCACCATCGCCGGATACGGCGCCACCGCGGTCGGCGCCGCCGCCACGGTCTGGCCGCTGATCCATTCGATGAACCCCTCGGCCGACGTGCGCGCGCTGTCGGCGACCGAGGTCGACATCTCGGGCATCGCCGAGGGCCAGTCGATCACCGTGATGTGGCGCGGCAAGCCGGTGTTCATCCGCCACCGCACCAAGAAGGAAATCGAGACGGCGCGGGCCGACGACAAGGCGGCCCTGCCGCATCCCGAGGACGACGCCAAGCGCGCCTCCAAGCCCGAAATCCTGGTGATGATGGGGGTCTGCACCCATCTCGGCTGCGTGCCGCTGGGCCAGAAGGGCGAATTCGGCGGCTGGTTCTGCCCCTGCCACGGTTCGCACTACGACACCTCGGGCCGCATCCGCAAGGGACCCGCGCCCAAGAACCTCGAAGTGCCCAAGCACGCCTACGTCACCGACACCCTGATCCGCATCGGCTGAGGATAAAGAGACCATGGCCGCGACCGAGAGCAAGCCGATGTTCGACAACAAGATCGTGCGCTGGATCGACCACCGCCTGCCGATCTTCACCATGATGCAGCATCAGGCGATCGAGTACCCGACGCCCAAGAACCTCAGCTATTGGTGGAATTTCGGGTCTCTGGCCGGGATCTGCCTGGTGATCCAGATCGTCACCGGCGTGGTGCTGGCGATGCACTACACGCCGCATGTGACCATGGCGTTCGATTCGACCGAGCACATCATGCGCAACGTCAACTACGGCTGGCTGCTGCGCTACATCCACGCCAATGGCGGGTCGATGTTCTTCCTGGTGGTCTACATCCACGTCTTTCGCGGCATCTATTACGGCTCCTACAAGAGCCCGCGCGAGATCCTGTGGTGGCTGGGCATCATCATCCTCTTGCTGATGATGGCGACCGCGTTCATGGGCTATGTCCTGCCCTGGGGGCAGATGAGCTTCTGGGCCGCGACCGTGATCACCAGCATGTTCTCGGCGGTTCCGCTGATCGGCGATTCGATCGTGGCTTGGCTGTGGGGCGGCTTCGCGGTCGACAATCCGACCCTCAACCGCTTCTACAGCCTGCACTACCTGCTGCCGTTCGTGATCGTGGGCGTGGTTTTCCTGCATCTCTGGGCGCTGCACCAGCACGGCTCGAGCAATCCCCTCGGCATCGACCGCAAGGGGCCGCAGGACTCGATCCCGTTCCATCCCTACTACACCGTCAAGGACATGTTCGGCCTGGCGGTGTTCATGATCCTGTTCGCCTATTTCGTGTTCTTCAGTCCGAACATGCTGAGCCATCCCGACAACTACATCCCGGCCGATCCGCTGGTGACTCCGGCGCATATCGTGCCGGAATGGTACTTCCTGCCGTTCTACGCCATCCTGCGCGCGGTGCCGGACAAGTTGGGCGGGGTGGTGTTGATGTTCGCCTCGATCCTGATCCTGTTCGTGCTGCCTTGGTTGGACGGTTCGCGGGTGCGCTCGGGCCGCTTCCGGCCGATCTACAAGCAGTTCTTCTGGTTGCTGGTGATCGACTGCCTGGTGCTGGGCTGGGTCGGCGGCAATCCGCCGGAAGGCAAGTTCATCCTGATCGGGCAGATCGCCACGTTCTACTACTTCGCCCACTTCCTGATCATCCTGCCGCTGGTCGGCAAGCTCGAGCGGCCGTTGCCGCTGCCCGAGAGCATCAGCCAGCCGGTCCTCAAGAAGGCCTAGGAACGCCCATGCGCAAGATCCTGTCCCTGGCGGCGGCCGCCGCCCTGTTCGGTCTCGCCGGACCGGCGCTGGCCGCGGGCGACGCCCAAGCACCCAAGACGATGTATTGGCCGCATGGCGGCTTCTTCGGCACCTACGACAAGGCGGCGGTGCAGCGCGGCTATCAGGTCTACAAAGAGGTCTGCGCCGGCTGCCATTCCTTGAAGTACATCGCCTTTCGCAACCTGACCGAGATCGGCCTGTCCGAGGGCGAGGTCAAGGCGATCGCCGCCTCCTATCAGATCCAGGACGGCCCCAACGACCAGGGCGAGATGTTCGAGCGTCCGGGCCGCCCATCGGACCGGCTGCCGAGCCCGTTCCCCAACGAGAAGGCGGCACGGGCCGCCAACAACGGCGCGGCGCCGCCCGATCTGTCGCTGATCGTCAAGGCGCGCGGCGGGTACGAGAACTATCTCTATTCGCTGCTGACCGGCTACGGCAATCCGCCGGCCGGCGTCGCGCTGGGCGACGGCATGAACTACAACCCCTACTTCCCGGGCCGGCAGATCGCCATGGCCTCGCCGCTCAACGCCGATGCCGTCAGCTTCGCCGACGGCACCAAGGCGACGGTGGAGCAAATGGCCAGCGACATCACCCAGTTCCTGGCCTGGGCGGCCGAGCCGACCCAGGACGCGCGCAAGCGCATGGGCGTCAAGGTGGTGCTGTTCCTGATCCTGCTCAGCTTCCTGCTCTACGCCGCCAAGAAGCGGGTGTGGAGCGACGTCCACTAAACCGGCCCAAATAGGTCGGACGAGCCGAGCCCGTCGCGATAATCTCGCGGCGGGCTTTGGTTTTCGGGAGGTCCTTCATGGCCAAGCGCATCGACATTTCCAAGATCGCGCCGTTCGTCGGCACGATGTATCCGCCGCCCTACGACCAGCCGTGTCGGACACGCGAACGCAGCAAGCTGGGCGATGCCGCCGGCCTGACCCAGTTCGGGGTCAATCTGTTGCGCTTGCCGCCCGGCGCCTGGTCGAGCCAGCGCCATTGGCACACCGCCGAGGACGAGTTCGTCTACATCCTCTCGGGCGAGGCGGTGCTGGTGACCGATGCCGGCGACGAGATTCTTCGCGCCGGCGACTGCGCCGGCTTCAAGGCCGGGGACAAGGACGGGCATTGCCTGCAGAACCGCTCGGAGCGCGAGGTCTTGGCGCTCGAGATCGGCAGCCGAGTCAAAGGCACCGCCGCGTTCTATCCCGGCATCGATCTGGTGGCGCCGGCCGGCGGCCAGCCGGCGATGTACACCCATGTCGACGGCACGCCCTATCAGGACATCCGTCGCCGCGGGCCTGGGGATAAATAGCCGGCGGCGCGCGCCACGACGCGATTGAACCCGGCTCGCTTTGGGCTATAACCGCCGGGTTCCATCCCGTCGCGCGGAGAGTCTTCCTCCATGACTGAATCTTCGATCGAGCCGGTGCTCGGCATCATCGGCGGGTCCGGCGTGTACGACATCGCCGGGCTCAAGAACACCCAATGGCGCAAGATCGACAGCCCCTGGGGCCAGCCCTCGGATGCGCTGCTGTGCGGCGAATTGGACGGCCAGAAACTGGTGTTCCTGCCGCGGCATGGGCGCGGCCACCGCCATTCGCCGACCACCATAAACTACCGCGCCAACATCGACGCCATGAAGCGCGCCGGCGTGACCGAGATCGTCTCGCTTTCGGCCTGCGGTTCGTTCCGCGAGGAGTACCCGCCCGGCACTTTCGTGCTGGTCGACCAGTTCATCGACCGCACCTTCGCCCGCGAAAAGAGTTTCTTCGGCACCGGCATGGTGGCGCATGTCTCGATGGCGCATCCGGTTTGCTCGCGCTTGGGCAACGCCCTGGCCGAGGCGGCGGCCGAGGAGGGTATCGCCTTCCATCGCGGCGGCACCTATCTGGTGATGGAAGGTCCGCAATTCTCCAGCCTGGCCGAATCCAAGCTCTACAAGGCCTGGGGCTGCGACGTCATCGGCATGACCAACATGCCCGAGGCCAAGCTCGCCCGCGAGGCCGAGCTTTGCTACGCCACCGTCGCCATGGTGACCGATTTCGACTGCTGGCATCCCGATCACGACCACGTCCAGGTGGCCGACATCGTCCGCGTGCTGATGTCGAATGCCGACAAGGCGCGCGGCTTGGTCAAGCGGGTCGCGCCCAAGCTGCGCACCAAGCGCCCGAGCTGCTGGGCGGGCTGCAACACGGTTCTGGACGTCGCCATGATCACCGCGCCCGAGGCGCGCGATCCGGCGGTGCTGAAGAAGCTCGACGCGGTCGCCGGCCGCGTGCTCAAGGCCTAGGAACCCTCGCCATGACCGATCCGATCGCATCCCGCATCCGCACCATCCCCGACTACCCCAAGAAGGGCATCCTGTTCCGCGACGTCACCACGTTGATGTTGGACCCGCAGGGCTTTCGCAAGACCGTCGACGAGATGGTGCAGCCCTTCGCCGGCACCAAGATCGATCTGATCGCGGGCATCGAGGCGCGCGGCTTCATCCTCGGTGGCGCCATCGCCCATCAGCTGTCCTGCGGCTTCGTGCCGGTGCGCAAGCGCGGCAAGCTGCCGGGCTCGACCATCGCCCAGGACTACAGCCTGGAATACGGCACCGACACCATCGAGATCCACGCCGACGCCATCAAGCCCGGCCAGAGCGTGCTGGTGGTCGACGACCTGGTCGCCACCGGCGGCACCGCCGAGGCGGCGATCAAGCTGATCCGCCGAGCCGGTGGCGCCATCATCGGCTGCAGCTTCATCGTCGACCTGCCCGATCTGGGCGGAATGGAGAAGCTGCGGGCTCATGGCGTGTCCTGCCGGGCGCTGACCGCTTTCGCCGGACACTGAGATGCAAAGCCGCTGGACGGACGCCGAGGCCGAGGCCGCGGTCGCGCGTCACGCCGAAAAGGGCATCGGCCGCGACCTGGCGCTGCGGGTCTACACCACGCGGCTGCTGGGCGGCGATCCGCGCCTGGTGCTGCATGGCGGCGGCAACACCTCGGTCAAGACCGAAGCCCGCGACACCATCGGCGAGAGCGTGCCGGTGCTGTGCGTCAAGGGCAGCGGCTGGGACATGGGCACGATCGAGGCACCGGGCCTGCCGGCGCTGCGGCTGGAGCCGCTGCGCAAGGCGCTGAAGCTCGACAAAATGAGCGACGAGGACATGGTCGCCTGGCAGCGCAACTGCCTGCTCGATCCGGCCGCGCCCAATCCCAGCGTCGAGACGCTGCTTCACGCGGGCCTGCCGCACAAGTTCGTCGATCACACCCACGCCAACGCCGTGCTAGCGATCAGCGACCAACCCGAAGGCGAGGCGATCTGCCGCTCGCTCTACGGCGATCGGCTGGCGATCCTGCCCTATGTCATGCCGGGCTTCGATCTCGCCCGGCAGATCGCGCGCGAATTCCCCAAGACGCCCAAGGCCGAAGGCATCGTCCTCTTGCGCCACGGCATCTTCACCATGGGCGAGACCGCGCGCGAGGCCTATGAGCGCATGATCGAATTCGTCACCATGGCCGAGCGTCGCCTGGAACAGGGCAAGCGCCGGTTGGTGGCGGCGGGCGGCCTGCCGGCGCGCCTGGCGGGCGCGGCCGAGATCGGGCCGATCCTGCGCGGGGCGGTGGCGGAATCGATCGACGACAACGAGGGGACGTATCGCCGCCAAGTGATGGAATTCCGCACTTCGCCGCAGATCCTGGACTATGTCGGTTCGGGCGAGCTGGTGCGGCTGTCGCGTGCCGGCGTCGCCACGCCCGACCACGTCATCCGCACCAAGGGCGCGCCGCTGGTCGTGCCGGCGCCGGATGCGGACCAGCTGGAGGCCTTCGCCCAAGGCGTGAAGCAGGCGGTCGCGGCCTATGCCGAGGACTATCGCGGCTATTTCGCCCGCCACAATCCGCGTCATGGCGGCGCCAAAAAAATACTCGATCCGCGGCCGCGGGTGATCCTGGTGCCGGGCGTCGGTCTTTACGGCCTCGGCGCCGGCGCCAAGGACGCGGCTATCGCCGCCGACTTGGCCGAGACCACGATCGAGGTCGCGATTGCGGCCGAAAGCATCGGCCGCTTCCAGCCGGTGGGCGAGGCCGATCTGTTCGACGTCGAGTACTGGTCGCTGGAACAGGCCAAGCTGGGCAAGGGCGGCGAGAAGGCGCTGGCGCGGCAGGTGGCGGTGGTGACCGGCGCCGGCAGCGGCATCGGCGCCGCCACCGCCAAGGCGCTGGCGGCCGAGGGCGCCGAAGTGGTGCTGCTCGACCGCGATGCGGACGCGGCCAAGACCGCCGCCAAGGCCTGCGGCGGTACGGCTTTGGCCCTCGGTTGCGACGTCACCGACCGCGCCCAGGTCGAGCGCGCCTTCGCCCAAGCCTGCGCGCGCTTCGGCGGGGTCGACCTGGTCGTATCCAATGCCGGCGCCGCCTGGCAAGGCCGCATCGGCGAGGTCGGCGACAAGGCCTTGCGCGACAGCTTCGAACTGAACTTCTTCAGCCACCAATCCGTCGCCCAGGCCGCGGTCCGGGTGTTCAAGGCCCAGGCTACCGGCGGCAATCTGCTGTTCAACATCTCGAAACAAGCCGTCAATCCCGGAGCCGATTTCGGGCCCTATGGCCTGCCCAAGGCGGCGCTCCTGTTCCTGATGCGGCAATACGCCCTGGACTACGGGTCGCTCGGCATCCGCGCCAATGGCGTCAATGCCGATCGCATCCGCACCAACATCTTCGCCGGCGGCTTGCTCGAACAGCGCGCCAAGGCGCGGGGCATGACGGTCGAGCAATACATGCGCGACGGCAATCTGCTGCGGCGCGAGGTCACGGCGGCCGACGTGGCGCGGGCCTTCGTGCAGCTGGCGCTGTCGCCCAAGACCACCGGCGCCATCCTGACGGTGGACGGCGGCAATATCGCCGCCGCCTTGCGGTGAATGGGCGGATGTAAGGAGATTTCCCGATTCGTCTAGCGCGGGCAAATATGCTTGATTGGACTCCATGAGCGGCAATCCGCAGCAAGGCCAATCAGGCTCGTCCACCGGCCAGCTTCAGTCGGGCGGGGCGTCGAGCGCGCCGCAAATCCCGCAGGCCGAGCACATTCTCTATACCGTCGGCGCCGGTCATTGCCGCGTCCTGGGCAATTTCGCCGTCCAGGCCTTCGTTCAGGTCCTGGCCGAAAAGATCCGCGAGCGCGGCGGGGCGATCAATTTCGAGGATCTCAAGGATTCGCTGGCCAAATTCGCCGCCGCTGCCGGGCCGCTCGAGGTCTACTACAAGAAATCCTTCGAGGATTGCTTCGTCTCGCATGAGCGCGCGCGCGAACTGATCAAGCGCCAGAACGCGTTCTCGCGCATGCTGGTGCACAATTTCTCGGAGATGTTCCCGCGCACGGTCGAACAGCGCGCCGATCCCAATGCCATCACCCGCGACATCCTGCCGGCCTTCTTCACCGCGATGAAGCTGATCCTGGGCGACGACAAGGTGCGGCTGTTCGAGCGCGAGACCGCCGAGATCCTTGACGCCGTCAAGGCGCGGCTGATGCCGACCGGCACCTTGGCCAATCTGTGGAAGGAATACTACAAGGACCCCAAGCTCTATCTGCTCAATGTCCGCGTGCTTTACATGGTGGCGGCCTATTTCAAGCGCTGGGACGTGCGCAAGCAGTGGTTCATCAGCGTGATGAACAACGAGCACCTGACCCAGTCGCTGGCCTCGAACGCCTATGTCGTGGTCGAGGGCCGCTCGGTCGGCACCGTGCGCTTCACCGAAAACAAGTTCTATCTGCTGCTGCGCCAGTTCTTCCTCAAGCTCAATCCCGACCGGTTGAGCGAGGACGCCAAGAAGATGCTGCGCGCCGAGTTCGGCACCGAGATCGCCCAGGTGATCTCGAGCCTCTACTTCAACCTGACCGGCGCCAAGAAGGCGCGTTAATTCTTCCGGCGCTTGCGGTCGAACCAAGCCTGCATCATGCGGGCGGGTTCGTCCTCGCGATAGGCCTCGGCCAGGGCGCCGATCCCGGCGCGCACCGCCAAGGGCGTCGGCAGCCTCTCCCAGCGCCTGAGCAGCGCCTTTTGCAGGCGCAAGGCGCGCTTGCCGCCGGCGCTCAGCGCCTCGCTCACCGGCGCCAGCGCCTCGTCCAGCGTGCCGGCGACACGATTGACCAGGCCCCATGTCAATGCGGTCTGGGCGTCGATGGTGGTGCCGAGATAGACCAGCTCGGCGGCGCGGCCCCAGCCGATCAGCCGCGGCAGCAGCGCGGCCTCGATCACCGAGGGAATGCCGACCCGCACCTCGGGCATCGAGAATAAGGACCGCGTCGTGGCGACGCGCAGATCGCAGGCCGCCGCCACTTCCAGGCCGGCACCCAGGCAATGGCCGTCGATCGCCGCCACCACCGGCAAGCGGCTCTCGCGGATGGCAAGGCACAGCCGGTGCAGGCGGGTGATGAAGGCCCGCGCCGTCGCCGGCCTGAGGCCGCGCAGCGTGTTGAGATCGGCGCCGCCGATGAAGGCGCGGCCGCCCTTGCCTTCCAGCACGACGAAGTGCAGATCGCGCCGGTCCTTGAGCGCGGCCAAGGCGCGAGTCAAATCGAGAATGGTGGGTGCATCGAGCAGGTTGAGCGGCGGGCGGTCGATCGTCACTCGGGCGATGCCGGCGGCGACAACGGTGGCGATGGTCATGGAAAGGCGCTCCTCGGATCGGGCGTGACGTCGAGCGGATAAAGCCGAGTGACGTGGCCGAGCTTGCGGCCGGCGCGGATCTCGGCCTTGCCGTAAAGATGCAGCTTGAGCGCGGGATCGGCGGCCAGCCGCGACCAGGCGCGCACCTCGTCGCCGATCAGGTTCTTCATCACCGCATTGGCGCGGCGCGCGGGATCGGCCAAGGGCAGGCCGACCACGGCGCGCACCAATTGCTCGAACTGGCTGGCGGTGCAGCCCTCGATGGTCCAGTGGCCCGAATTATGCGGCCGCGGCGCCATCTCGTTGAACAGCAAGCGACCCTGGCGGTCGACGAACATCTCGACCGCCAACAGCCCGACCAGGCCCAGCCGCTGGGCGGCCGCCCCAGCCAGGCGCTGGGCTTCGGCCGCCCGCGCGGGCGCGATCGGCGCGGGCGCGATGGTCAGGTCGAGGATGCCCTGGCGGTGGCGGTTCTCGACCACGTCGAAGGCGCGCAAGGCGCCGTCGGCGGCGCGGGCGATGATGGCCGAGACCTCGCGCTCGAAATCGACCAGGCCTTCGAGCAGGCAAGGCACTCGGCCAAGCCGCGTCCAGGCGGCGCGGCCTTCTTCGGCCGAGGCGATGCGCGCCTGGCCCTTGCCGTCATAGCCGAGGCGTCGGGTCTTGAGGATGGCGGGATAGGCCGCGCCGTCGAAATCGCTTTCGGCGGCGATGGCGCGATAGGGCGGCGTCGCGAAACCGACCTCGCGCGCGAAGTCCTTTTCCGGCAGCCGGTCTTGGGCGATGGCGAAAGCGCGCGGGCCGGGCCGCACCGGCTTCCATAGCGCCAGCGCTTCGAGCGCCGCCACCGGCACGTTCTCGAATTCGCAGGTGACGACGTCGACCTTGGCCGCGAAACGCTCCAGCGCCGCCATGTCATCGTAGTCGGCGGTGTCGTGGGCGGCGACTTGCTTGGCCGGCGCCAGCGGATCGCGATCCAGCACCCGGCAGCGATAGCCCAGCGCCGCCGCAGCCAGCGCGGTCATGCGGCCCAATTGGCCGCCGCCGACGATGCCGATGCAGCCGCCGGGGGCGACCAGCGGCTCAGCGTCCATTGGGCCGCTTGGGCACGTCCGCGGTCTGCCGCCGCCGCCAGGCATCGAGCCGGCGGGCGAGTCGCTTGTCCTCAATCGCCAATATCGCCGCCGCCAGCAGGCCGGCGTTGGTGGCTCCGGCCTGGCCGATGGCCAGCGTGCCGACCGGAATCCCGGCCGGCATCTGGGCGATCGACAGCAAGCTGTCGAGGCCTTTGAGGGCGCGGCTTTCGACCGGCACGCCCAGCACCGGCAGGCGGGTCATCGCCGCCGTCATGCCGGGCAGATGCGCGGCGCCGCCGGCGCCGGCGATGATCAGCTTGAGCCCGCGTCCGGCCGCGGCCTGGGCATAGTCGTAGAGCCGCTTGGGCGTGCGGTGGGCCGAGACCACGCGCACCTCGTGGCGGACGCCGAGTTCGGTCAGGACTTTGACGGCATGGCGCATCGTCGCCCAGTCCGAACGGCTGCCCATGATGACGCCGACCAGCGGCGCGGTTTTGGCCGGCATGGGGCGTCTATCGCCTGAAGAACTGCTTGCCGGCGCGGACGATGACCACGGCGGCGATCGCACACACCGCCAGCGAGCCGTAGAGCACGAATTGGGCGCCGAGCACCTTGTCGGCGTGCAGCACCGCGCCCCAGAACGCCACCGTCACCACCAGCACGATGACGGTGTGGATCGCCAGCGTCAGATAGGCCATGACGCCGGACTTCTCGCCCTCGGCCTCGCGGATCGCCTTGGCGATCTCCTTTTCGGCCGCCTGCTGCCAGGACTTGTAGTTGACCCGGCCGGTCATGCCGCCGTCCTTCTGGATGAACAGCGTCAGCGCCTCGACAACTTGAGCGGCGCGCTTTTCGGGCGTCGGCTCGCCGGCGATCGGCGTCGGCGTGTGGGGCAGGGGGATCGATGGGCTGCTGCGTGCGCTCATGCCTTGCTCCCGGAATCGCAACGCCTCGTCCTGGCTTCGGTGCCGGAACGAGGCGTCGAACTGTCTCGACGGCCGGCGCGGGTTCGCGCGCGGTCGTCCGCCTCGTCAGGCGGCGGGCTTGCCCTTGCCCTTCTTGGCCGGCGCCTTCTTGGCCTGGGCCTGCTGCGGCTTCTTGGCCGGCGCCTTCTTGGCCTGCTGCTGCTTGGGTTGAGCCTTCTTGGCCTGCTGCTTCTTGACCGGGCTGGGCGGGGTCCCCGCCTGGGCGTAAGACACCGCCGGGGCTGCCACGGACAGCGCCAGCAGGACGCTCAGTGCGGCCAAAACCTTCTTCATCGCCAATTACTCCTCAGGACGTCGGTTGGAACGAAAATTCTCGGCCCCGAATCGCTTCGAACCCGATTTCGGACAAGCCATAGGCAGCGTCGGGAATCTTGTCAATCCGGCACGCTTCCTACCCGGCGAATACAGGCTCTACAAGTCCCGAGACTCCCGGACGCAGGGCGAACAAGGCGCCGGCCAGCGGCTGGGCCGCGATCTGCTCGGGGGTCAGGCGTTGGCTGGCAGTGGTGACGTAGAGCACGTCCAGCTTGGGGCCGCCGAAGGCGCAAGCCGTGATGTTGGTGCAGGGAAACGCGACCGTGCGGTCGACCCTGCCCTGGGGCGTATAGCGCACCAGCCGGCTGCCGCCGTATTCCGCGTTCCACAGACAACCGTCGGCATCCACGGTCGAGCCGTCGGGCCGGCCGGGCTGGCCGCGCAGATCGACGAAGACGCGGCGGTTGCTGGGCCGGCCCTCGTCCTGGTCGTAATCGTGCGCCCAGATCAGTTGACCGGGTGTGTCGGTGAAGTACATGGTCTTGCCGTCGGGGCTGAAGGCCAGCGAATTCGGCACCAGGATACCGGTCCAATGCGCGCTGCAGCGCAGATCGGCATCCAGCCGCCACAGCGTGCCGTCGGGGGTGCGCACCGGATCGCCCATGGTGCCGCACCAATAGCGCCCGCGGCGGTCGCACTTGCCGTCGTTGAAGCGGTTGCCGGGCTTGTCGGCTTCGGGATCGATCAGCTTGGCAAGCGCGCCGGTGACGGGATCGAGGGCGTGAAAGCCCGAGCGCATGGCGGCGACCATCCCGCCCTTGGCGCGGAAGACGAAGCTGCCGATCTGCTCGGGCAGGGTCAGGCGGCGCACCTGGCCGTCGGGGCCGATGCGGTTCAGGCTGGGCGCGTTGATGTCGACCCAGTAGAGCGCGCTTTCGCCCGAGTGCCACATCGGGCCTTCGCCCAGGCTGTCGCCGCGGTGGATGGCTTCGGGTGTCATGGCTCCTTACTGCACCTTCGGTTCGCGCCGGTAGAGCGGCAGGAACACCGCCAGGGTCAGCGCCAAGAGGACAAAGGTAAAGGCCGCGCTTTCGCCCTGGCGGCCCTCGCCCCAGAACAGGAAGATGGTGACGGCGAGGGTCAGCGTGTCGGCCGAGCCGGCGCCAAGGAACAAGGGCGTGTTGAGATCGCGCAGCGCCGAAAGGAAGACGATGGTCCCGGTCGACAGCGCCACCAGCCTGAGCAGCGGCAGCACGACGCGCCCGAAGACCCGCAACCGCCCGGCGCCGGCGATGCGCGCCGCCTCTTCCAGCGCCGGATCGAGTTGGCGGAAGCCGTCGGCCAAGTTGCGCACCGCGATCGGCAGCGAACGCGCGGCTTGCGCCAGGATGATGATCGCCAGCGTGCCGTAGAGCGCGAAGGGCGGCCGGATCCACGACCACAGCACGCCGGTGACGAAGGCCACCGAAGGCACCAATACGGTGTAGGTCGCGAGCCCCTTCAGCGCCTCGCGCCCGGGCAGGTCGCTGCGCGCCGCCAGATAGGCCACGCCCAGCGCCACCGCCAGCACCATCGCCGTCTCGACCGCGGCGATGGCCAGCGTATTGCCGATCACGCGCGCGGTATTGGGGTATTGGGTCAGGACATAGACGTAGTTCTCGAAGCTGAGATTGGCCAGCGACAGATCGCCGAACCAGGCGGTGTTGACCGACATGAAGCCGATCACGGCGAAGGGCAGGAACACCGCCAGCGTCGATACGCCCCAGGTCAGGAGCAAGGCCGGCCAGCGCCAGAGCCCGAGGCTCATCAGCGCCGGCCGCCTTCCCTTGCCGACGATCACGGCGTAGCGCCCGGCCGCTCCCGGTCGGCGCACGAGATAGATCGCCAGCCCCAGCAGCGCCGCGGTCAGGCAAAAGATCATGCCCATCGCCGCCGCCAACTCCAGCCGCGGCGGAAAGGCGTTGAGGAACAGATAGAGCTGCGTCGCAAAGACGTAGATCCGCGCCGGCATGCCCAAAATCGCCGGCGTGGCGAACAGCCCCCAGGCGATGATCAGCGAGAACACCCCGGCCGTGACCAGCGCCGGCGTCACCAGCGGCAAGGTGACCCGCATCAGCACGGTCGCCATTCTGGCGCCGGCGATGCGCGCGGCTTCTTCGTAGCTGCCGTCGACCGAGGCCAGCGCGCTTTCGACGGTGAGAAAGACGAAGGAATAGAGGAACAGGCCCGAGACCACGATCATGCCGGTCATCGAATGGACATCGAATGGCTTGACGCCCACCAGACCGTGGATGACGACGTTGAGGATGCCGGCATTGGGACTGGCGAGAAAGACATAGGCCATGGCGGTCAGCCAGGGCGGGCTGACGAAAGCCAGCACCGTGACCAGGCGGATGGCGGGCTTGCCGGGAATGTCGGTCCGCGCCACCAGCACCGCCAGCACCGTGCCCACGGCCATGGCGAAGACGGTGGTGCCGAGCGCGAAGACCCAGGAATTGATCAGCACGCCGGCGAAGGAAAAACGCTGGAACAGCTCGAGGTAGCGGCCGAAGCCCAGCCCGTCGGCGGTGCGCAGGCTGCCATAGGCTAGCCAACCCAGCGGCCAGGCGGTCAGGACCAGCACGGCAAATCCGACCGCCGCCCACACCAACCACAGCCCGAGGCCGCGATTCATGCCTCGGCCCGAAACAAGATCAGCCGCGCGGGATCGATCGCCAACGTCACCGCCGCGCCGGCCGCCGCCGCGCCTTCGGCCGGGACGCGCAGGGCCAGGCTGGCGGTTCCGCAGCGCACCACGATCTCGCGCTGCTCGCCGACGAAAGTGCTGGTCTCGACCACCGCCGGCCAGCGATTGGGCGAAGCCGGCTCGGGCGCGACCAGCATGGCGCCGCTCGGGCGCAGGCAGACTTCGACCGCGCCGGCATGGCCGTGGTCCAGCGCGACGCGGCCGATGCCGGCGATCTCGATGGTCGCGGCATCGATCGCCCGGCCGCGCAGGCGATTGACCGTGCCCAGGAAGTCGGCGACGAAAGGATGCGCCGGGCGCCGCCAAATCTCCTCGGGCGTGCCGTCCTGGACGACGCGGCCGCGGTCCATCACCATCACCCGGTCGCCCAGCGCCAGCGCCTCCTCCTGGTCGTGGGTGACGGCGATCATGGTGGTGGAAGTGGCGCGCTGGATGCGCCGCAGTTCGGCCCTCATCTCGTCGCGCAGGCGGGCATCGAGATTGGCCAGCGGTTCGTCGAGCAGCAGCAGGCTCGGTCGATAGGCCAGGCAGCGCGCCAGCACCACGCGCTGCTGCTGGCCGCCGGAAAGCTGGGAGGGATAGCGCGCGGCGAGGTCCGAGAGCCGCACCAGCCCCAGGGCCTCGGCCACGGCGCGCTCGATCTCGGTGCGCGTCTTGCCGCGCACGCGCAGGCCGAAAGCGACGTTGTCGAACACCGTCATGTGCGGCCAGATGGCATAGGCCTGGAACACCATGCCGAGATTGCGCGCCTCGGCCGGCACCAGCACGCCGCCCGAGGCGGCATCGAACACGGCGCGATCGCCCAGGCGGATCCTGCCGCCGTCGGGCGTCTCCAGCCCGGCGATCGAGCGCAGCACCGTGGTCTTGCCGCAGCCTGAAGGGCCCAACAGGCAAAGGATCGAGCCCTCGGCGACGACGAAAGACACGTCGTCGACGGCGCGCACCGCGCCGAAGGACTTGGTCAGATGCTCGACGACGACTGCGGCCATGCGGCCCGGGTCAGCTCATGATCTTGCGCCAGCGGTCGATGATCGCGCCGCGTTGCTTGATCAATTCGGCCTGGTTGAACTGCATGCGCTTCAATTGCGAAATCGGCGGGAACAGTTCGGGTTGATCGGCACCCTTGATCGATCCGTAGACGCCGGCGTTCTTGATGTTGGCGGATTGGTATTCGGCGGTCATCATGTAGTTGGCCAGCACCAGCGCCGCGTTCGGGTTGGGGCCGTTCTTGAGCCGGAAGAACGAGGTCTCGGTGAAGGCCACGCCTTCCTCGGGCCAGATCACTGCCAGCGGTGCGCCCTGCTTGATGTTGGTGAAGGCCCAGGCCTGGGCGACGACGCAGATCGGCTTTTCGCCGCGCGCCACGGCCTGCGCCGCCTCGGCCTGCAGCCGGGTCTCGGCGACGCCGTTGCGGCGCAGTTTCTCGACGTAGTCCCAGCCGAAGCGGTCGAGCCAGGCCTTGATCAGCACCGTGGTCGAGCCGGCGTTCTCGGGCGCGCCCAGCAGGATCTGGTCCTTGAAACGGGGATCGGCCAGTTCGGCGTAGCTCTTGGGCGCCTTGTCGGCGCTCAGCATGCGGGTGTTGTAGATGATCGGCAGGCCGAAGCCGCCGGTCGGCAGGTTGTGCAGGCTGTCGACCGGATAGGCCGGATCGATCCGGCCAAGCGCCGGGATCGCCATCGGCGCGGTCATGCCTTCCTGTTCGGCCCAGGCGCCCAGCGCCTTGTCGGTCATGGTGGCGATGTCGGCCAACGGCTTGCCGGCGGCGATCTCGGCCTGCAGCTTCTTGACGATTATCTCGGCGCCGCCCGGGCGCGCGTACTTGACCTTGAGCCCGGTGTCCTTCTCGAATTGCTTCATCTGCGGCTCTTCGATCCGGGCGATGCCGCTGGAGTAGTACGACACCTCGCCTTCCTTGCGCGCCGCCTCGATCACTTTCTGCCAATCGGCATCGCTCGGCGGACGGATCTGGGCGCGCGCGGCGCCGGCCAAGGTCAGCGCGGCCGTGCCGGCGAGCAGAGAGCGGCGATGCAGCGACATGGCGGATCTCCTTCAGATGATGCCAGCGGCCTTGAGCCGCGCCAGCGCAGCCTGGTCCAGGCCGAGGCTGCCATAGATTTCGTCGTTGTGCTGGCCCTTGTCGGGGCCGGCCCAGCGCATCTTTCCTGGCGTGGCCGAAAGCTTGGGCACGACGTCGATCACCGTCACCGGGCCGGTGCGCGGATCGTTCCATTCCAGCAGGTTGCGGGCGCGGATATGGGGGTCGGCGACGATGTCGGCGACGGTGTTGAGGCGTTCTGCCGGAATGCCGGCGCGATCGAGCTCGACCAACAGCGCCGCCGACTCGCGCGTGCCGACCCAATTCTCGACCAGCGCTTCGACCGCATCGCCCTCGGCCTGGCGGGCGCGCGAGGCTTTCCACTTGGGATCCGTCGCTTTGCCGCCGATCAGCTTGGCCAGCTTGCCCCACAGCGCGTCGGTGCCGGCATGCATCGACAGCCAGACTTGGTCCTTGGTCAGGTACTGGCCGGCCGGAACCACGCCCAGATTGCGATTGCCGGTGCGCGTGCGCATGACGCCCAGCTTGGTGAAGGCCGTGACCATGCTCTCGGACGAACGCAGGATGCCCTCGTACAAGGCCAGGTCGATCTCCTGGCCGGCGCCGCCGCGCGCATCGCGGTGATAAAGCGCCAGCATGACGGCATAGGCGCCATAGGACGCGGCCAGAAAGTCGGCCAGGGCGAAGCTCTGGCGCAATGGCGGCCGGTCGGGATATCCCGTGGTGAAGGTCAGTCCGGAAAATGCCGAGGCGACGCGGTCGAACGCGCCCTTGTGGCGGTAGGGGCCGGTCTGGCCGTAGCCCGAAATGCGCAGCACGATCAGCCGCGGGTTGACCGCGCGCAGCACTGCCGGGCCGAGATTCCATTTGTCGAGCGTGCCCGGCCGAAAATTCTCGACCAGCACGTCGGCATCCGCCAGCAATCTCTTCAGCAGCTCCTGGCCCTCGACGTGCCGCAGGTTGAGCGTGATCGACTTCTTGTTGCGGGCTTCCTGCATCCAATTCAGCGGCACGCCGTTCACCGCCTGCCCGAACTGGCGCAATAGATCGCCGGTGGTCGGTTCCTCGACTTTGACGACATCGGCGCCGAACTCCGCCAGCAGCGTCGCCGCCACCGGCGCGCCCAACACCGTCGAGATGTCGATCACCCGGATGCCGGCCAGGGGACCGGCGTCGTTCGGGGTCGGTGACGGACTCACGGACGGGGCGCTCGCGCCACGGCCAAGGCGGCGCGGCGATTGCCTTCGACGATCGAACGCGCCAGGGCGAAAGCGGCCGGCGCGTCGCGGTCGAGGATCAGTTGCCGCAGCCGTCGCGCGGCGCGGTTGGACTCGATGCGTCGTTCGGGCGCGCGGTGAACCATGGCCGCATAATGGGGGTAAGCCTGTCGATTCATCTGCATGAACATGCGCTGCAGGCGGGGGTTGCCGCAGCGCGACAGCACGAAGCGACTGGACTTCTGGGTATGGGCGATGAATTCCACCGCCGTCATCTTCCTGACGTCGGCGTCGCTGAGCACGTCGATCTGCCGATCGAGATCTTCCAAATCGGCCGCCGTCGCGCGCAAGGTGAAACTCTCCACCACCAGCGCGAACAGCACCGCCCGCACCGCGAACATGGCGTCGATCTCGTCCAGATCGAACTCGATTACGCGTGCGCCGCGGCGCGGCGTCACCACCACCAACTCCTCGCGTTCGAGCAATGCGAGCGCCTCGCGCACCGGCCCGCGGCTGGTGCCGAACTCGACCGCCACGGCCTCTTCGGATATCCGCTCGCCGGGGGCATAGCGCCCGTTTTCGATTGCCTCGGCCAAGCGCCGAGCGATGAACCGCGACAGCGGTTCAGGCAACTCGATCGCCGGCCGAGGCTTCAGACTCATAGCGTCCCCAGAAGGCTCGAATTCAAGCGCTTACCTGGCGCGTTGTCAACTGTCGACAATTTTCGCTTCGCACCCAAGCTAGGTCAGAGCCTCGCGCAGAATTTCGGCGACGTGAAAGGCGCGGCGGTCGGTGCCGTCCAGGATCTGGTGCCGACAGGAGGTGCCGTCGGCGACGATCACGGTATCCGCGTCGGCGGCACGCACCGCCGGCAGCAGGCTCAGTTCGCCCATCGCGATGGACATGTCGTAGGTCTCGATCTGGTAGCCGAACGCACCCGCCATCCCGCAGCAACTCGAAGCCAGGGTCTCGACTTCGAGCCCCGGCACCAGCCGCAGCGTGGCCTCGACCGCGTCCATGGCGGCGGCGGATTTCTGATGGCAATGGCCGTGCAGCAGCGCCTTTTTCCAGCGCACCGGCTTGAACGCGGCCCGGCGTTCGCTGCGCGCCATGAATTCCTCGAACATGACGGCGCTTTCGGCCAAGGCACGGGTCTCGCCGCCCGGCAGCAGCGCCGGATACTCGTCGCGCAGGGTCATGACGCAGGACGGCTCGACGCCGATCACCGGCAGGCCGCGCTCGATCCAGGGACCGAGGGTCTTGAGCATGGCGCGGGCGCGGCGCTTGGCGCCGTCCACCAGCCCTGCCGCCAAATAGGTCCGCCCGCAGCAAAGCCTGGGCAGGTGCACGCGATAACCTGCACGCAGCAGCACCGACAGCGCGGCATCGGCGACCTCGCGCTCGAACCAGCGGCTGAAGCAGTCGACGAACAGCACCGCCTCGGGCGCGCCCTCGGGCCCGGCCACGCCCATGCCGGCGAAGGGATCCCTGCGCCAGCGCGGCAGCGAGCGCCGCCGGTCGATGCCGCTCAGCGCCTGAACCAGCCAGCGCGGCACGGCATTGACCAGGCCGGCGGCGGCGGCGGCGGCCGGGGCATAGGCCGGCAGATGCGCGATCAGGCGCTCGCGCAGACCGACGCCCTGCTTCTTGGCGCGTTGATGGGCGATTTCCATTTTCATTCGCGCCATGTCGACGCCGGTCGGGCACTCGCGCTTGCAGCCCTTGCAGCCGACGCACAGCGCCATGGTCTCGGCCATGGCGTCCGAAGTCAGCGCGTCGGGACCCAACTGTCCCGACAGCGCCAGGCGCAGCGTGTTGGCGCGGCCGCGGGTGAGATGGATTTCCTCGCCGGTGACGCGGTAGGAGGGGCACATCGTGCCGGCGTCGAACTTGCGGCAGTGGCCATTGTTGTTGCACATCTCGACCGCGGCGCCGAACCCGCCCCATTCCGACCAGTCGAAGCCGGTCTCGAGCCTGGGCAGCTGGTAGCCGGGCTTGAACCGGAACAGCGAGCGGTCGTCCATCCTGGGCGGGCGAACGATCTTGCCGGGGTTGAACAGCCCGCGCGGATCGAGCGTGTCCTTGACCCGCTCGAACGCCGCCACCATGCGGTCGCCGAACATGGCGCGATGGAATTCGGACCGCACCAGGCCATCGCCATGTTCGCCCGAATGCGAGCCCTTGTATTCGCGCACCATGGCGAAGGCCTCTTCGGCGATGGCGCGCATCTGGCGGGCGCCCAGCTCCTGCTTGAGATTGATCACCGGCCGGACATGCAGGCAGCCGACCGAGGCGTGGGCGTACCAGGTGCCGGTGGTGCCGTGCTTGCGGAACACCTGGGTCAGGCGGTCGGTGTATTCGGCCAAATCCTCCAGCCGCACCGCGCAATCCTCGATGAAGGAGATCGGTTTGCCGTCGCCCTTCATCGACATCATGATGTTGAGCCCGGCCTTGCGCACCTCCCAGATCGCCTTCTGCAGCGGCGCGTCCGTCACCTCGATCACGGCGTCGGCGAAACCAAGATCGCCCATCAATTCGGTCAGGCGGCGTAGCCGGCGTTTCAGTTTGGACTGGTCGGTGCCGGCGAACTCGACCAGCAGCAGTGCCTCGGGCTGGTCCTTGACGAAGCGCTCGACCGTGCGGCGGAAGATCGGGATGTCGCGCGCCAGGTCGATCATGGTGCGGTCGACCAGTTCGACCGCGTCGGGATCGAGCCGGTCGACGATCGCCTTGGTCGAGGCCATGGCCTGATAGAAGCTGGGGAAGTGGCACACGCCCAGCACCTTGTGCGGCGGGATCGGCGCCAGGTCCAGCGTCAGCCGGCGCGAAAACGCCAGCGTGCCCTCCGACCCGACCAGGAGATGCGCCAGGTTGATCGGGCGGTCGTTGCGACCCGACAGATCGGGCGGCACCAGCGCGTCGATGTTGTAGCCGCCGACCCGGCGCTGCAGCTTGGGAAAGCGCCGGTCGATCTCCTCGGCCTCCTCGCGGCCCAGCGCCAGCAGGCGATCGACCAGGGCGCGGCCGGGCTGGGGCAAGTGCGCGGTCGAAAAATCGGCCGGCAGCGCCCCCAGCGGCAGAAAACTGCCGTCGGCCAAGACAGCGTCGATGGCGGCGACATTGTCGCGCATGGTGCCGAAGCGGATCGAGCGCGCGCCGCAGGAATTGTTGCCGGCCATGCCGCCCAGCGTCGCCTGGGCCGAGGTCGAGACGTCGACCGGAAACATCAACCCGTGCTTGGCGATCTGCGCATTGAGGCGATCCAGCACCAGCCCGGGTTGGACTACGGCGCGACGCGATTCGACATCCAGCGACAGCAGCCGATTCATGTGGCGGGTGGTGTCCAAGACCAGCGCGCGGCCCACGGTCTGGCCGCATTGCGAGGTGCCGGCGCCGCGCGGCAGCACCGCCAGCCCGGCCTCGCTTGCGATCTGGATGGCACGGATGCAGTCCTGGTCGGTTTGGGGGATCACGACGCACAGCGGCATGATCTGGTAGATCGAGGCGTCGGTGGCATAGCGGCCGCGATCGAACGGGTCGGTCAGGACCTCGCCCTCGATCTCGCGCGATAGCCGCGCCGCCGTCTTGTCGTCGAGCCGTTCCGCCGCCATGGCGCGACCTTAAATCATGGCGCGGGCGATTGCCAAACGCCGCCCGACGCAGGATCATGCGCCGCTTTTCGGGAGAGTCCCATGCCCCATCGCAGCGGCCGGCATTTCCTGCAGATCCCCGGTCCGACCAACGTGCCCGACCGCGTCCTGCGCGCGATCGACCGGCCGACCATCGACCATCGCGGGCCGGAATTCGGCGCGCTTGGCCGCAAGGTGCTGGCCGGGATGAAGACCGTGTTCCGCACCCAAGGCGAGGTGGTGATCTATCCCGCCTCGGGCACCGGCGCCTGGGAAGCGGCGCTGGTCAACACGCTTTCGCCCGGCGACAAGGTGCTGATGGCCGAGACCGGCCAGTTCGCCACGCTGTGGAAGAAGCTGGCGACGCGGCTGGGACTCGAGGTCGAGTTCCTGGCCGGCGATTGGCGGCGCGGCGCCGATCCCCGCGCCATCGAAGCGCGCCTGGCCGAGGACAAGGCCCATGCCGTCAAGGCGGTGTGCGTGGTGCACAACGAGACCTCGACCGGCGCCGTCTCGCGCATCGCCGAATGCCGCAAGGCGATCGACCGCGCCGGCCATCCGGCGCTGTTCATGGTCGACACCATCTCCTCGTTGGCGTCGATCGACTATCGCCACGACGAGTGGGGGGTCGACGTCACCGTCGCCGGCTCGCAGAAGGGCTTGATGCTGCCGCCGGGGCTGTCGTTCAACGCCATTTCGGCCAAGGCGCTGGCGGCGTCCAAGCAGGCGCGCATGCCGAAATCCTATTGGGCCTGGGACGAGATGCTGGCCACCGGTACCAATGGCTACTTCCCCTATACGCCGGCGACCAATCTGCTTTACGGCCTGGCCGAGGCGATCGACATGCTGCACGAAGAGGGCCTCGACCGGGTGTTCGCCCGTCACGCGCGCCTGGCCGAGGCGACGCGGCGCGCGGTCAAGGCCTGGGGGCTGGAAATCCTGTGCGTCGATCCGGCCGAGCAGTCGAACTCGCTGACCACGGTGCTGATGCCGGGCGGCAAGGGGGCGGACGCGCTGCGCAAGGTCATCCTCGAACGCTACGACCTGTCGCTCGGCGCGGGCCTGGGCAAGCTGACCGACAAGGTGTTTCGCATCGGCCATCTCGGCGACTTCAACGAACTCATGCTGCTGGGCACGTTGGCCGGGGTCGAGATGGGCCTGCACGCGGCGGGCGTGAGCCATCGTGCCGGCGGCGTGGCGGCGGCGATGGACTATCTGGCCGAGCGTTCGGGCGCCGCCGGCCAGCGCCAGAGCGCGTGAGCGGACGCATCGGCCTCGCGCGCGCGGGCGCGATCGCCACCCTTACGCTCGACCGGCCGGAGAAGCTCAACGCCCTGACCAAGCCGATGTGGCGGGATCTGGGCGATGCGCTGCGGACGCTGTCGTCCGAATCCGATCTGCGTTGCATCGTGTTGCGGGGCGAGGGCGGCAAGGCGTTCTCGCCCGGCAACGACATCGGCGAATTCGCCACCGAACGTGCCGATCCCGTGCAGGCGGCGGCCTACGGCGCCTTGATGCATGCGGCGCTGTCGGCCTTGCGCGACTGCCCGATCCCGACCCTGGCCATGATCCGCGGCATTTGCGTCGGCGGCGGGCTGGAGATCGCCGCCTGCTGCGATCTGCGCATCTGCGGCGAGTCCTCGCGCTTCGGTGCGCCGATCAAGAACCTGGGCTTGGTGATGGCGCATGCCGAAATGGCGGCGCTGATCGACTTGGTCGGTCGCGCGGTGGCGCTGGAAATCCTGCTGGAAGGCCGGGTGTTCGGCGCCGCCGAGGCGCTGCAAAAGGGGCTGGTGACGCGGGTGGTGGCGGACGACCGGGTCGAGGCCGAGGCGATGGAGGCCGCGGCGCGCATCGCCGAAGGCGCGCCCTTGGTCGCGCGCTGGCACAAGCGGTTCGCCCGCCGGCTGGCCGATCCCCGGCCGCTGAGCGAAGCCGAGCGCGCCGAGGGCTTCGCCTGTTTCGGGACCGAGGACTTCCGGACCGGCTACCGCGCCTTCCTGGCCAAGCAGCCGCCGCGCTTCACCGGGCGCTGATTTATTCTCAGGCCCA
>VGDZ01000011.1 GCA_016869515.1 Alphaproteobacteria bacterium
GATTTCGCCGCGCGCGACGCGCCCAGGCTTTCGATTCAGTTCGGCGGCGGCATGCGCGATCCGAAGCTGGCGCGCGGCGCCGATGTCGAGGCCATCCGCCGCCGCTTCGCCCAAGGCGGAATCTGGACCGTCAACGATCATGCCGTGCTGGGCCACGTCCACCACCCGCTGTTCGAACTTGCGCGCGGGCGGTCCTACGTCCTGGCGCTCGACAACGACACCGCCTTCCACCACCCGATCCACCTCCACGGCATGCCGTTCCTGGTGCTGGCGCGCGACGGCAGGCGCCTGCCGCGCGCCGAATGGCGCGACACCGCGATCATGCGCCCGGGCGAGAAGATCGACCTCGGCCTGGTGGCCGAGACCCCGGGCGACTGGATGTTCCATTGCCACATCCTCGAGCACCAGGATGCCGGCATGATGACCACGCTGCGGATCAGCTAGAAGGTACGATCAACAGCTCGGCGATGGTTACGCGCTCGGGCTGGTCGAGCGCGTAGAGCACCGCGCGCGCGATATCCTCGGGCTTCATCTTGGTCTTGTATTCGGCGTAGAACGCCGCCGCCTTGGCAGCATCGCCGCGATAGCGCACCTGGGCGAATTCGGTTTGCACCAGGCCGGGCAGGATGTTGGTCACCTTGATGCCGCGATCGGCCAACTCCATCCGCAGCACCTGGCCGAAGACGTGCACCGCCGCTTTGGTCGCGGCGTAGGCGCTGGCGCCCTTGTAGGGCGCGCGCCCGGCCTGCGAGCCGATGTTGACGATCTGACCGCGCCCGCGCATCGCCGGCAGCACGGCCTTGGTCGCGCGCATCAGCCCGGTCAGGTTGACGTCGACGGTCTGTTCGAAATCGGCGTTCGCCCAATTCTCGAACGGCACGCGGCCGCCGGTGTCGGATCCGGCGTTGTTGACCAGCACCGCGATCTTGCGCCAAGCCGGCGGCAGGCGCTTGAGCAGCCTGGCGCAGGATTCGGCATCGGCCAGATCGAGATGCAGCGCATGGCCGCCAATACGCTTGGCCAAGGCGCGGATGCGATCCAGCCGCCGCGCGGCGCAGATCACCCTGTAGCCGCGCTTGGCCAGAAGCTCGGCGGTGGCCTTGCCGATGCCGGCCGAGGCGCCGGTGACCAGCACGACGTCGCCCTTGTTCACGACCGCGCGCGCAGGCTTTGCAACGAACCGCCCTTCATCACCTTGCCGGGCAGCGGATGGCCGACGATGGTCTCGGCCAGGCGCGCGCATTCGATCAGGCGTTCGAGATCGATCCCGGTCTCGATGCCAAGCTCGTGGCACATGAACACCAGGTCCTCGGTGCAAATGTTGCCGGCCGCGCCCTTGTGGCCGGCGAAGGGACAGCCGCCCAGGCCGGCGCAGGAGCCGTCGAACCGCTCGATGCCCATGCGCAGCGCGGCGTAGGCGTTGGCGAGGCCGGTGCCGCGGGTGTCGTGCAGATGCAATCCGATGCGCAGATCCGGCCAGCGCGAGCGCACCGCGCCGACCGTGGCCTCGATGCCGTTGGGTGCTGCGAAGCCGACCGTGTCGGCCAGCAGCACGCCCTTGAGCGCGAAGCCTTCCTCGGCGACCAGGGCCAGCAGCTGGCCGATGCGCTCGACCGTCTTGGCGGGCGCGATGCGGCCCTCGAAATTGCAGCCGAAGGCGGTCATCACCGTGGCCCATTCGACCGCCATGCCCAGTTCGCGGTAGCTTTTCAGCCAGCCGCGCTGCTCGGCCAGGCTGGCGGCGTTGTCCTTGCCCGAGTTCTTGAGCGAGAACAGGTCCGAGGCCGAGATCAGCGCCCTTCCGGAAAGATCGAGCTGGGTCTGGCGCGCGCGTTCGAAGCCGCGGGTGTTGAGCCAAAGCCCGGTGTAGCGCACGCCCGGCCGCTTGCGGATCGCGGCCGCGACCTCGGCGGCGTCGGCCTGGCCGGGCACGCGCTTGGGATCGACGAAGGAGACGCAGTCGATGCGCTTGAGGCCGGTCTCGGCCAGGGCCTCGATCAAGCGCACCTTGTCGGCGGACGCGATCGGCCCGGGTTCGATCTGGAAGCCCTCGCGCGGGCCTTCCTCGTGGATCTCGACGCGGCGCGGCAGGTCGCTCATGGCACTCCCTGGGGCGGTGACGGACCGGGCCATCCTATCGGCCCCGGCGCGGGCCCTCAATCGCGGTGGCGGGGATCGAGCGCGTCGCGCAACCCGTCGCCCAAGAGATTGAAGGATAGCACCACCAGGAAGATCGCCAGGCCCGGCCACACCGCCATCCACGGCGCCTGGCCGAGGAAGTTCTTGGCGACGTTGAGCATCGATCCCCAGGACGGCGCCGGCGGCTGCTGGCCCAGGCCCAGGAAGCTGAGGCTGGCCTCGGCGATGATGGCGGCGGCGGTGGTCAGCGTCGCCTGCACCATCAAGGGCGGGACGACGTTGGGCAATACGTGGCTCAGGGCGATGCGCCAATGCGGATTGCCGACCGCGCGCGCCGCCTCGACGAAGTCCTCGACCTTGACCGCCTGCACCTGGCCGCGGCTCAAGCGGATGAAGATCGGCGTCGCCGAGATGCCGATGGCGATCATGGCGTTGGTCAGGCTGGGGCCGAGAAAGGCCGCCAGCGCGATCGCCAGGATCAGGAACGGACAGGCCAGCATGGCGTCGGTCATGCGCATCAGGAGGCCGTCGAGGAAGCCGCCGCGATAGCCCGCCAGCAACCCGATCGGCAATCCGATCGCCATCGCGATCGCCACCGAGATCACGCCCGCCATCAGCGAGGCGCGCGCGCCCCAGATCACGCGCGCCAGCACGTCGCGGCCGATCTCGTCGGTGCCGAACCAATGCCGCGCCGAGGGCGCCTTGCGCACCGCGCTCCAATCGGTCGCCGCCGGATCGAAGGGCGCGATCCAGGGCGCCAGCAGGGCTATGGCGACGAACAGGATGACGACGATGCCGCCCACCACCGCGCCCTTGCGGCGGATCAGGCGCTTGAAGGCGCGCCGCGCCGGGCTGTCGACCGCGGGCGCGGCGGTCAGGGCGGTCTCGCTCGCCGCGCTCATGAGCGCAGCCTCGGATTGACCAGCATGTAGGCGATGTCGGCCAGGAAATTGAGCAGGATGTAGGCGCTGGCGGTGCACAGCACCACGCCCTGGACCACGGCATAATCGCGGTTGAAGACCGCATCGACGATCAGCTTGCCGAAGCCCGGGATCGAGAATACCTGCTCGGTCAGCACCGCGCCCGACAGCAGCTGGCCGAATTCGAGCGCGCCCAAAGTGATCACCGGAATCGAAGCGTTGCGCCAGGCGTGCTTGCCGATCACCGCGCGCTCGTACAGGCCCTTGGCGCGCGCGGTGCGGACATAGTCCGAGGACAGCACCTGCAGCATGGCCGAGCGGGTGTGGCGCATCATCACCGCGGCGATGGCGTTGCCCAGCACGAAGGCCGGCATCACCATCGCCGCCAGATTGGCGCCCAGGCCCTCGGCCGGCGGCACGTAGCCCGAGGCCGGCAGCCAACCCAGCTCGACCGAGAACAAGAGGATCATCATGATCCCGAGCCAGAAATTGGGCGTCGACAGCCCCCACAGCGCGATGACGTTGGCGCCGTAGTCCCAGGCGCTGCCGTTCTTGACCGCCGACAGCATGCCCATCGGGATGCCGATCAGCAGCGCCACCAGCATCGCCATCGCCGCCAGTTGCAGGGTCACCGGCAGCTTCTGCAGCACCAACTCGCCGACCGGCTTTTGGATGCGCAGCGAGATGCCGAGATCGCCCTGCACCACGCCCGCCATCCAATAGGCGTAACGCATCGCGATCGGTTCATCGAGCCTAAGCGTCTTGCGGATATGGGCGATGGCGTCGGGATCGCGCTCTTCGCCCGCCATCGCCAGCGCCGGATCGCCCGGCAAGAGCTGCTGCAGGCCGAAGATGATGAACGACACGAACACCAGCGTCGGCAGGATGATCGCCAGCCGCCGCACCAGGAAGGTCATCATGGCGGACCTCGCCGCCCCGAACCGCTAGGGCAGGGCGTCAGTTGACCTTCAGCCCGTGCACCCGCACCAGCCCGTCGGGATATTCGACCAGCCCCGAGACCTTGTTGGCGTAGGCCCAGAACCATTTGCGGTGGAACAGGTAGACGATCGGCCGATCGGTCAGGGTGACGCGCGCGATGGCGTGCCAGGCCTCGCGCCGCTTGGCGAGGTCGTTGGTCGAACGCGAAGCCAGGATCAGCTTCTCGACCTCCTGGTTGCAATGGCCCGAATTGTTGTTGGGCGAGCCGCAGGTGATGAACTGGACCAGATTGCCGTCGGGGTCGGTGCGGCCGCTCCAGCCCAGATAGTAGATCTCAAAATCGCCCTGTTCGGCCAACTTGAGCGAGGAGGCGAATTCGGTGGCGCGGATCTTGAGATCGAACCCGGCCTCCTTGGTCATCGACTGGATGACTTGGGCGACCTGCTGGGCCTCGCCGGTGGTGGCGACCATGAACTCGATGGTCGGGTTGGGATGGCCGGCCTCGCGCAGCAGCGCGCGCGCCTTGGCGACGTCGCGCTTGGGAACCGGAATCGCCTTGTTGTAGGCGGCGTTGCCGGGCGAGATCCACTGGTTGCCGACCTCGAACTCGCCGTTGAACACCACCTGGATCAGCGCCTGGCGGTCGAGCGACAGCTCCAGCGCCTCGCGCACCTTGGGATTGCCCATCGGCCCCTTGGCGCGCGCGCCGTTGCCCATGTTGATGGTGATGCCCTGATAGCCCAGCTCGACGATCGAGGACAGCTTGAAGCGCCGGTCCTTGCGCACGTCGTCGAGGTCGGTGGCGGCGACGCGCTCGATGAAGTCGAGCTGGCCGGACTTCAGATTGGCCAGCCGCACGGTGTTGTCGATGATCGGCCGGTATTCGATGCGCTGGAGATGGATCTTGTCCTTTTCCCAGTACTGCTCGAAACGCTCCAGCACGATGCGGTCCTGGGCGACGCGCTCGACGAACTTGAAGGGTCCGGTGCAGACCGGGGCGGTGCCGAACTTGTCGCCCATCGCCCGCGCCGCCTTGGGGCTGACCATCATGCCGGCGCGGTCGGTCAGCTGCGCCACCAGCGGCGCGAACGGCGCCTCGAGGTCGATGCGGAAGGTTAGCGGGTCCAGCACCTCGATCGCCTTGATGCCGCGGATCTCGGCGCGCCGGAACGAGCCCGGCAGGGTGAGATGGCGCTCGAGCGAATACTTGGCGGCGGCGGCGTCCAGCTTTTCGCCGTCGTGGAACAGCACGTCCGGACGCAGCTTGACGGTCAGCGACTTCTCGTCGGCCGACCAGTTCCATTCGGTCGCCAGCCGCGGCACCAGCTTGAGGTCGGGCGTGATGTCGATCAGCTTGTCGCACAGCGCCGAGAAGACGATGCGGCCGACGAAGGTCCGCGCCAGCGTCGGATCGAGGATGTCGGGGTCCTCGGCCAGGCCGATGCGCAAGGTCTGGGCCGGCGCCGCGCCGACGCCCGCCAACAGGGCCAGCGCCAACGCGCCGGCGGTCAAGGTCTTGTTCATGGCATTCCCCCTGAAGATCGTCAGTCTAACACGTTCGCGGCCGGATTCATTCCCGCCCCTGCGAAAAGGCCGCTTGCAAGCGCGCCAGCCGCTCGGCGCCCGGGCCGCGCTCGGCGCGCGGCACCGGCGATTCCGCCGGCAACTCGTCGGCGCGGTGGCAGGCGACGGCGTGGCCGGCGCGCTCGACCAACGCCGGCGCCTCGGTCTTGCACCGCGGCACGGCATAGGCGCAGCGGGTATGGAAGCGGCAACCCGGCGGCGGGTCGATCGGGCTGGGCACGTCGCCTTCGAGGATGACGCGGTTGCGGCGCGCCTTGGGGCTGGGCACCGGGATCGCCGACAGCAGCGCGCGGGTGTAGGGATGGCGCGGCGCCGCGAACAGCGCCTTGGTCGGCGCCTGTTCGACGATCTTGCCGAGATACATCACCGCGACGCGGTCGGCGACATGGCGCACCACCGCCAGGTCGTGGGCGATGAAGACATAGGCCAGGCCGAAGCGCCCTTGCAGCGCCTTGAGCAAGTTCAGCACCTGGGCCTGGATCGAGACGTCCAGCGCCGACACCGGCTCGTCGCAGACGATCAGCGCCGGCTCGACCGCCAGCGCCCGGGCGATGCCGATGCGCTGGCGCTGGCCGCCGGAAAACTCGTGCGGATAGCGCCGGGCGTGATCGGGCGCGAGGCCAACCTCGCGCAACAGGCGCTCGACCCGCGCCGGGCGTTCCGCCGCCGGCGCCAGGTCGTGCAGCGCCAGGGGTTCGGACAGGATCTCGCCCACGGTCATGCGCGGATTGAGCGAGGCATAAGGGTCCTGGAACACGATCTGCATCTTGCGACGCAGCGCGCGCACCTGGCCGTCCGACAGATCGAACACCGCCTGGCCCTCGAAGCGCACCTCGCCCGCGGTCGGCTCGATCAGCCGCAAGACCAGCCGGCCGGTGGTCGACTTGCCGCAACCGGATTCGCCCACCAGCGCCAGCGTCTCGCCCTTGGCCAGCGTGAAATCGATCTCGTCGACCGCGCGCACCTGGCCGCTGACCCGGCCGAACAGCCCGCGCCGCACCGGGAAGTGCTTGACCAGCCCGCGGGCTTCCAACAGCGGCGCGGTCACGGCAGCGGCGTCCGCCAACAGGCGGCGAAATGGGAGGGACCGACTGGGCCGAGCCCGGGCTCGGCCTCGCGGCAACGCGCCTCGGCAAAGGGACAGCGCGGATGAAAGCGGCAGCCGGCCGGCGGCGACAGCGGATTGGGCACCACGCCCTCGATCGCGTCCAGCCGCGCCTGCTCGCGTTCGAGCCGCGGGATCGACCCCAACAGGCCGATGGTGTAGGGGTGCTGCGGCGCCTCGAACAGCGCCTCGACCGGCGCGCGCTCGACCACCTTGCCGGCGTACATCACCGTCACGTCGTCGGCCAGTTCGGCGATCACCCCCAGATCGTGGGTGATGATCAGGATCGCCATGCCGCTCTCGGCGCGCAGTCGCCGCAGCAGGTCCAGGATCTGCGCCTGCACGGTGACGTCCAGCGCCGTGGTCGGCTCGTCGGCGATCAAGAGCTTGGGATCCAGCGCCAGCGCCATGGCGATCATCACCCGCTGGCGCATGCCGCCCGACAGCTTGTGGGGATAGTCGTGCGCCCGCGCCTCGGCCGCCGGGATGTGCACCCGCCGCAGCATCTCGACCGCCCGCGCCCAGGCCGCGGCGCGATCGAGGCCGCGATGGCGCTGGATCGCCTCGGCGATCTGGTCGCCGACGGTGAAGGCCGGGTTGAGCGAGGTCATCGGCTCCTGGAAGATCATCGCCAGCCGATCGCCGCGCAGATCGCGCATGGCGTCGGCCGACAGCGCCAGCAGATCGCGCCCCTCGAAGCGGATCTTGGCGGCAGCGACCTCGCCCGGCGGGCTCGCCACCAGCCCCATGATCGACAGCGCCGTGACCGATTTGCCGCAGCCGGATTCGCCCACCACGCCCAGCGTGCGGCCGGCCTCGAGCCGCAGGTCGATGCCGTCCACCGCCTGGAAGCGGCCGCTCTCGACCTTGAAGCTGGTCCTGAGGTCCTCGACCTCGAGCAGCGCCGTCACGTGCCCTTGGCCGCGGCTTCGGCGGCCTCGACCGCGGGCCGGATCACGCTGCGGTCGAAGACGCCGACCGGGTCCTGCTTGGTGGCGATGAAGCGGCGATAGGCGCCATAGCCGGCCTGCGACAGGCGATGGAGCCGGCGCATCTCGGCCAGCGGCTCGGCATGGTCGTCGACCCGCAGCGACAGCGCCGGATAGTCCTCGCTGTCGTGGATCAGGATCGCGGCCGATTGCTTGCCGCGCATGTCGCCGCCTTCGGCCTGGCCGGCATCGAGCGCGTCGAGAAAGCGCTCGGCCAAGGACCGCCCGGCCGAGCGCCGGAAGCTTTCGAAGGTGGCATCGACCACGGCCTGGCCGGCCAGCATGTTGCCCGCGACCGAAAAGCCCTCGCCCACCCGATGCCCGCGCCAGCCGATGCAGTCGTCGCCAGTATGCGCGGCGACGGTACCCTTGGCGTCGACGATGTGTAGCTGGCGGGTGGCGCGGCCGGCATCCGAGGCCAGCAGCACCCGCGCCGTGTCCTCGGCCGTGGCGCCCGCCGTCAAGAGATCGATCCCGCGCGGGCCGTAGGTCGGATTAACCAGCGCCTGGGTCGACAGCGCGCCGACTCCGGCCCGGACCCAGGGACACAGCGCGCCGACGGCGAAGAACTTGGTGGTGACGGCCACGCCCAGCGCGCCGCTGGCGGGATCGCGGGCGACGATCGACCAGGTCACGTCTAGCGGCCGAGGGCGTAGTTCTGGGCGCCGCGCGGATTGGCCGCGGCCTTGAGGATGTCGCCCTCGGGCGTGCGCTCGATCGCCGCCGCGCACAGCCGGCCCTCGGACCAGGAATCGCCGACCGTCACGTTGTGCCCGCGACGGCGCAGTTCGGAGACGGCCACCTCGCCGAAGCGGTCCTCGACCGTCAGCGCGCCCGGCGTGAAGCGGCGCGGGAAGAACGAGCCCAGGATGTGATCGGTGTGGAAGGCCGGGCAGTCGATCGCCGCCTGCAGGTTCATGCCGTTGTCGATATGCCGCACCACCAGCTGCACCGACCACTGGTCCTGCTGGTCGCCGCCGGGGCTGCCGAAGGCCATCAGCGCCCGACCCTCGGCATCGAACGCCAGCCCGGGCGTCAGCGTCGTGCGCGGGCGCTTGCCGGGTTCGAGGCTGCAGGGCAGGCCTTCTTCCAGCCAGAACATCTGCGCCCGCGTGCCGAGACAGAATCCCAGTTCCGGGATCACCGGCGAGGATTGCAGCCAGCCGCCCGAGGGCGTCGCCGCCACCATGTTGCCGTGGCGGTCGATGACGTCGAGATGACAGGTATCGCCCGCCGCCATGCCAAGCCGGCCGACGGTCGGCTCGCCGGTGCCGGCGGTGGCCAGGATCGCCGCGCGGTCATAGGGAACGGCGGTGTCGACCACGGTGTATTCCGCCAGACGCGGCTTGCGGCCGTCGGGTGAGCCCGGGCGCAGTTCGCGCGAGGCCTGGGCCGTCACCAGCTTGCGCCGCGCATCGGCGTATTCGCGCGACAGCAGGGTCTTCAGCGGCACATCGACGAAATCGGGATCGCCGTACCAGGCCTCCCGATCGGCGAAGGCCAGCTTGGCGCATTCGACCACGGTATGGACCCATTCGGCGTCGGTCGGCTTGAGCCGCGCCATGTCGAAGCCTTCCAGCAGCGCCAATTGCTGCAGCGCCACCGGGCCCTGGCTCCAGGCCCCGCACTTGGCCACGGTGATGTCGCGATAGCGCCCGGTCACCGGTTTTTCGACATGCGATTGCCATTTCGCCATGTCGGCCCCGGTCAGAAGGCCGCGATGGCGCTGGCCCGAACTGTCCATCGCCTCGGTGCTGCGGCAGAACTTGTCGACGGTCTCGGCGACGAAGCCTTCGCGCCAGGCGCGGCGCGCGGCTTCGATCTGGGCGACGCGGTCGCCGCCGGCGGCGCGCCCGGCCTGCACCAGCCGGCGATAGGTCTCGGCCAAGGCCGGGTTGCGGAACAGCTTGAACGGGGTCGGCAGCTTCCCGCCCGGCAAATAGACCGCGGCCGAGGACTTCCATTCGTCGCGGAACAGCTGCTCGACCAGCGAAATGGTCTCGATGATGCGCGGCACCAGCGGATAGCCGCCGCCGGCATAGTGGATCGCCGGCGCCAGCGCCTCTTCCAGCGCGATGGTGCCGTAATCGCGCAGCATCCGTGTCCAGCCGTCGAACGCGCCCGGCACGCAGGCCGCCATCAGCCCCGAGCCGGGCATGACGCTGTGGCCTTCCTTGCGGTAGCGGGCGATGGTGGCGGCGGCCGGCGCCGGGCCCTGGGCGCAGATCACCTCGCTGGCGCGGCGCTTGGCGTCCCACAGGATCGCCGGCATGTCGCCGCCGATGCCGTTGAGATGCGGCTCGACCACCTGCAGCGTGAATCCCGCCGTGACGGCGGCATCGAAGGCGTTGCCGCCTTTTTCGAGCACGCCCATGGCGGCGGCCGAAGCCAGCCAATGGGTCGAGGCGACGACACCGAAGGTGCCGCGGATTTCGGGACGGGTCTGGACCTGGCTCATGGGGCGGGGATGCTAGACCGCAGGGGCGGCGGCGTCCACCTTGGCTTGTCGCGCCGCTTGGGCGATGCGAATCCGTTCGCGGTGCAGCACGTAAAGCCCGCTGGCCACCACCAGCGCGATACCCCCGAAAGCCAACGCATCGGGCACGTCGTCCCAGATCGCATAGCCCAAGGCCAGCGACCACAGGATAAGGGCGTAGCGGAAGGGCTGGACCACGGCGATGTCGCCCGAGCGGGTGGCGACGATCAAAAAGAAATAGCCCAGCGCCAGGAACACCGACGCGCCGGCCACCAGCGCAAGGCCGCGCCCGTCCAGCGGCGCCCAGCCCTCGACCAGCGTCCAAGGGATGCCGAGCAGCGTCACCGTGGCGGCAGTAGTCAGGGTAATCACGCCCGAGCCGGTGCCGGGCGCGACGCGGCGGGTGACGATGTCGCGCAAGGCGACGAAGGCAAGCGACGTGACGGTGCTGAGCGACCAGACATTGAAGCCGGCGGGCGTCGGTCGCACGATCAAGAGCACGCCCACAAACCCGACCAGGATCGCGCTCCAGCGCCGCCAGCCGACCTGCGCCCCCAGCATCGGCACCGCCAGCGCGGTGATCAGCAAGGGCGCCGCCAGCATGATCGAAGAAGCGTTGGCCAGCGGGATGTGCACCAGGCCCATGATGAAGAACACGGTCGCACCGACGTCGAGCAGCGCGCGGTGCAGGACCGGCCCCGCCAGCCCCTGGCCCAGCCGCCGCCAATCGCCCGTGGCCAGCACCGCCAGCCCCACCCAGGCGCAGGCGAACAGGCCGCGCACCAGCATGATCTGGCCGACCGGCAGGCCGGAGGTGGCCAGCTTGACCAACGCGTCGTTGCAGACGAACACCGCCGAGGAGGCGATCATCGCCAGGATGGCGCGGGCGTTCGAACCTTTGGGGGGAAAGCTCATGGATCGCGGCGGGGACGAATGCGCGTTCATAGCATCCGTCCCCGCCGGCGCAAGAAGCGAAATTGGAAACTGGCAATGCGGAAAGGCAGCGGTGTTCCTAGGGCATGATCAATCTGTCTTGAACCATAGAGTTCAAGACAGATCGTGAAACATGCCCTCGTATCCTGCTCTGGACCGCGATTCACGGTTCATAGGGAATCGCGGCCGTGATTCCCTATGAACCGATCGCGGTCTAAAAGCGAAATCGGCGGACTGGGTTGCGATCTCACTTTCCCCGCACCGATCCGGCCAGCAGGCGCAGCGTGGTCGCCGGGTCGCGATCGAGCACGGTCAAAAGCGCGATGGCCGCCGGGTCAGGCCGGACCCTCCCCTGCTCCCAGTTGCGGATGGTCGAGACCGGCACCTTAAGCCGGCGCGCCAACACCTCCTGAGTCATGGCCAGCCGCGCCCGAATCGTCCGCACGCTCGGTACCGGCGGCCCGAGGCGATCGAGCGGCGGCGCGGTATCGGGATCGGCCGCGATCTGCCGCGCGATCGCGGCGCCGGTCGTCGCCCGCAGCCGCGCCCGGTCGACCGACCCCCCGCCGCGGCGCTTGATCTCCGCCAAGGTCGTTCGATAGGCCTTCATGGTCGCTCCTTTCGATTGGCCCTGCGAGCCGAAATGATGCGGCGAGCGTCGCCGCGCCATGTGTAGACCACCACCACCCATTCGCCTTCGACCGAACCGAGCGCGATGAGCGATTTTCGCCATAGTCGCGGCGCGTATCGATCCATTCGACGACATCGCCCTCGAAAATCCGCGCCGCCCAATCGAAGCCGATGCCGCGCTCGGTCAGATTGCGGCGATGCTTGGCGAGATCCCACTCGAATTGCACATATCATGTATACGCTTAGAGCGTAGATAAGACAAATCGAATTGGACGTGCGGAATTACCAGGGCGGAATGGATCGAGACCGCTTTCAGACAACCTACAGAGGCTCCCGACGCAGCGCGTCGTCTATTGAGGCCAATTGAAGCAGTCTGTCGAGACGCGGCGTTGTGGCGAAAACGAGCGACCCATCCAAACTTCCCAAGTCCGCAATAACAAGACCTGTCCGCGTAACCGCGAAAGCACTTGCTTGTTAATCCATGGGGCTGGCAAAAGGCTCCGGAACAAGCTTCTGAGTCAATAGTTTGAGCGCCTCCAAATTCTGCACTTGGACTTCGGCATTGTTTTGGCGCGTGTTAGCGAGGGCTCTATGCAGTTCGGCAACAAAAATAATCTCCTCCCGTTTCAATCCCGAAAGAATATCCGCGTAATAGAGAAACTCGTCGGCGATCAGATTGCCGCAATGGGCTTGGCCGGCGATGACCTGGGCTAACAGGCGAAGATTGAGCCGAGCCGAGCCTTCCTGGGCCGCGCGGATATAGCGAAACAGCATCGCCGCAAGCGGATCGGCGGCGCTGGCCTCGGGAATCGAGATTGCTCCACGCTTCAGTTCTTCGGTTAAGACGTCACGCGCATGGCGCATTCGCTTTTCCATCACCGCCTTGAACGCCTCTCCGAGCAAAGCGCTGCCTGGAATCCCGGAAAGCGCAAAAGCATCCTGGGAAAATGCCAAAATCCAATTCGTCGCCGTGGTGGCGCCCGTCGGGACAATAGGGGCTGACATCGCCTCAGCCTCGCTTGCCTCTAATTCCTCAACTCCGCCAGGTTGGCGAACAGGTCCAGCGCCTGGGGGTTGGCCAGCGCGTCCTTGTTCTTGACGGCGCGGCCGTGGACCACGTCGCGCACCGCCAGCTCGACGATCTTGCCCGACAGCGTGCGCGGAATGTCGGCCACGGCGACGATCTTGGCCGGCACGTGGCGCGGGCTGGCGTTTTCGCGGATGCGCTTGCGGATGCGATCGCGCAAGGCATCGTCGAGCGCGATGCCCTCCTTCATGCGCACGAACAGCACGACCCGCACGTCGTCCTGCCAGTCCTGGCCGATCACCAGCGCCTCGGCCACTTCATCGAGGGTCTCGACCTGGCGGTAGATTTCGGCCGTGCCGATGCGCACCCCGCCCGGGTTCAGAACCGCATCCGAACGGCCGTAGATCACGACGCCGCCCGACTTGGTCAGTTCGGTCCAATCCCCGTGCCGCCACACCCCCGGGAAATTGTCGTAATAGGCTGCCCGGTATTTGGCATCGCCGGGATCGTTCCAGAACCCGAGCGGCATCGAAGGAAACGGCCGGGTGCAGACCAGCTCGCCCTTGTCGCCGGTCGACCTGCCGGTCTCGTCGAACACGTCGACCGCCATGCCCAAAAGCGCGCGCTGGATCTCGCCGCGCCGCACCGGATCGAGCGGGCTGCCGCCGACGAAGCTGCCGATCAGGTCGGTGCCGCCCGACATCGACACCAGATGGACGTCTTGCTTTATCGCGCTGTAGACGAAATCGAAGCTTTGCGGCGCCAGGGGCGAGCCGGTCGAGAGCAGCGAGCGCATGCGCTTGAGATCGTGAGTCTTGATCGGCTCGAGCCCGCTTTTCGACAGCGCGTCGAGGTACTTGGCCGAAGTGCCGAAGATGGTGATGCCCTCGGCTTCGGCGAAATCCCACAGGATGCGCGGGTCGGGATGGAAGGGCGAGCCGTCATAGAGCATCAGCGTCGCCCCGGCCGCCAGCCCCGACAGCAGCCAGTTCCACATCATCCAGCCGCAGGTGGTGAAATAGAACAGCCGGTCGGTGGGCTTGAGATCGCATTGCAACACGTGCTCTTCGAGGTGCTTGAGCAGCGTGCCGCCGGCGCCGTGGACGATGCATTTGGGCAGGCCGGTGGTGCCCGAGGAATACATCACGTAAAGCGGATGATGGAACGGCAGCCGCAGATAGCCGGGCTGCGCCGTTGCGGCATGCGGGGCGAGGAAATCGTCGAACAGCACGGCGCGCCCGAGATCGCCGATCGCCGGACGCTGGCTCATATAGGGCACGACGACGATGCGCTTGAGATCGGGCAGCTTGGCGGCGATCGCCCGCACCCGGTCCAGCGAATCGTGGGTCTTGCCGGCGTAGTAATAGGCGTCGGCGGTGAACAGCACGCTGGGCGCGATCTGGCCAAAGCGGTCGAGCACGCCGCCGACCCCGAAATCGGGCGAGCACGACGACCAGGTGGCGCCGATGGCGGCCGCGGCCAGTCCGGCGATCATGGTCTCGGGCAGATTGGGCATGAAGCCTGCCACCCGATCGCCCGGCTTGACGCCCTCGGCCCGAAGCGCGGCGGCGGTGCGCGCAACTTGCCGCACCAATTCGGCATGGCTGACGACGCGGCGCTGGCGAAGCTCGTTCCAAAAGATCAGCGCCGGCGCCTTGTCCTCGCGCCGCAGCAGATTCTCGGTGAAGTTGAGCTTGGCCTCGGGAAAGAAGCGCGCCCCCGGCATCTTGCCCGGATGCTCGATCGTCACCCGGCCGCGCCCGTCGCCGATCACCCGGCAGAAATCCCACACCGCGTTCCAGAATGCATCGCCGTGATCGATCGACCAGCGCCACAGCGCGGAATAATCCGCTAGCCGCGTGCCGGCGGCGATCTCGGCCACGCGACGAAAGCGATCCAGATTGCTGGCGCGGATGCGCGCCTCCGACGGACGCCATAGAATCTCGGCCGACACGCCATCCTCCCCCGCTTGACAGCCATCCTAATCTGCACGAATCGGGGCGCTTTCCAAGCCCGCGGCTTGAAGCGTAAGGTCGCCCGCCCGCCAATGTCCGCCTTGCGATTCCTGCAGGTCCGCTTCCGCGCCGCGCCACCCCTGATCCGGGGTGCGCTATGGATGCTGGGCTCGTGTCTGGTGTTCTCGATCGCGGCCGCGCTGGTACGCAAGATGTCGGCCGAGTTCCACCCTTTCCAGCTGGTGTTTATCCGCAACGGCGTCGCACTGCTGATGATGCTGCCATGGCTGTGGAATGTGGGCCTCGGCGCCTTGCGCACCGCCAATCCCAAGGTGCATGGCGCGCGCGCTGTGTTCTCGCTGGCCTCGACCCTGGCCTGGTTCTATGCCTTGGCCACCGTGCCCCTGGCCGAAGCCGTGGCGCTGGGATTCAGCGCGCCCCTGTTCGCCACCCTGGGCGCGGTGCTGATCCTGAGCGAGCGCATGCGGGTGCGGCGTTGGACGGCGCTGGCGGTGGGCTTTGCCGGCGCCGCCCTGATTCTGCGGCCAGGCTTCGATACCGTCGACCTCGGCCAGGCCATGGCGCTCTTGTCCTCGGTGCTGAGCGCAGGCTCGATCCTGGCGATCAAATGGCTGACCCGGGGCGAGAATCCGACCGCGATCGTCACCTTGCAATTGCTGCTGATCACGCCGTTCGCACTGCTGATCGCGCTGTTTTATTGGCGGACGCCCGACGCCGGGCAGCTGGTCTGGTTGGTGGCGATCGGCATCTGCGCCGGCTTTGGTCAGTTGATGGTGGTTAGGGCGCTCAAGCTGGCCGACACCGGCGCGGTCATGCCGCTCGAATTTTCGCGCCTGATCTTCGCCGCCGTGTTCGGCTTCACCTTGTTCGGGGAGACGCCCGATCTGTGGACCTGGATCGGCGGGCTGATCATCTTCGCTTCCGGCTTCTACATCGCCCGGCGCGAGGCCAAGCGGGGCGGCTCGGCGCCGGCCGGCGGCAGCGTCGCCGAACCCAAAAGCTAGATCGAATCCAGCACCACGGTGCGGTGCATCACCCGCCGCTCGGCCCCCGTGTCGAAAGCAGTGGCGCGGTGCATGGTCGGTCGATTGTCCCACATCACCAGATCGTGCTGCCGCCAGCGATGGGACAGTACGAAGCGTGGCCGCGTGGCGTGCTCCATCAGCTCGGCCAGCAGGTCCCGGCTCTCCGCCGCCGGTAGGCCCTCGATGGCGGATATATGGTGGCTGATGTAAAGCGACTCGCGCCCGGTGACCTTGTGCCGCCGCACCATGGGGTGCAGCACCGGCGGCGCCGCGCGGCGCTGATCCTCGGTCATGCGCGCCGCCCCGGCGCGGCTGCGCGAATAGTCGAGATCGTGCAGCGCACGGCGCCCTTCCACCTTGCGCCTGAGATTGTCGGGCAGCGCGGCGTAGGCCGCCGCCATGTCGGCATATTGGGTGTCGGCGCCCTGCATCGGCGTCTCGCGACCGTAAAGGATGGTGGCCGAGGCGGTGCGCCGCTGGAACGAGAGGTCCGAATGCCATACCAGCGTGCCGGGATCGGGATGACGGCCGATCGGCCGGTCGGTCGCCGGATCGACGTTAGAGATCACGTAGATCTCGGGAAACTGCGGGTGGCGGTATTCCTGCAGCACATGGACTTGCAGCTCGCCGAAGCGGCGGCTGAAAGCCACCTGCTGGGCCTCGCTCAGATGCTGATCGGGAAAGCACAGCAAAAGATGCTCGGCGAAGGCGCGCTCGATCTTGGCGAACGTCGCGTCGTCGAGCGGCCGCGCCAGCTCGACGCCGCGGATCTCGGCTCCGAACGCGCCGTCGATTGCGACGATTTCGATCTCGTCTGTCCGGTTCATGGCTTGAAGCCTAGCACGCCGTCACCCTTGGCGGCAGGCTGCGATTTTGCCATGGTCGGGCGATGCAGTGGTGGGATCGACTCGTTGCGCGCTGGCGCGGCCTCAGCCCTTATTGGCGCGCAGCCAGCATGGCGCTGGCAAGCTGCGTGCTGTTCTCGTCCATGGGCGCATCGATCAAGCTGCTCGGCACCAGCCTGCCCAGCCACGAGGCCGCTTTCTTCCGCTCGCTGTTCGGCATGCTGGTGATCCTACCCTTCGTGCTGCGGCTGGGCGCAGCCGGCTTCGCCACCAACCGTCTGCCGCTGCATGCCAGCCGCGGCGTCACCGGCGGCATCGCCATGCTGTGCGGATTCTATTCGGTCACCCATCTGCCGCTGGCGACCTCGGCCGCGCTCAGTTTCACCAAGCCCCTGTTCTTGATTCCGTTGGCCGCCCTGTTCCTGGCCGAGCCGGTGCGGCTTCGCCGGACGCTGGCCACCGCCGCCGGCTTCCTCGGCGTGTTGGTGATCTTGCGTCCGGGTCAAGTGCCGTTCGATCCGACGCTGCTGGTGGCACTGGCCGGAGCCATGACGCTGGCGGTGGTCAACGTCCAAGTGAAAATGCTGGCAGCGACCGAAAACCCGGCGACGCTGATCCTCTACGCCAACCTGTTCGCCACGCTGACCACCTGCGTGCCGGCGATGCTGGTGTGGCGGGCGCCGACCCTGGACGAGCTCGGCCTGCTGGTGGCGATCGGCGCGCTGGCGGCGGGCGGACAGTCGCTGTGGATTCGCGCCATGGCGCTGGTCGACGCCACCGCCATCACGCCTTACGACTATGGCCGCATGGTGCTGTCGACCGGCTTCGGCTATTGGCTGTTCGGCGAGTTGCCCGATGGCTGGACGATGATCGGCGCCGCCATCATCATCGGCTCGACGCTCTACATCGCCCATCGCGAGGCCCAGCTCGGCAAAAAGCCGGTGTCCGGACCGACCCCGCCCGAGGCCGGGTAGCAGCCCCGGGCGTCTTCTGCTACACCCGGCGCCGATTTCCGCGACGGGAGACGAGCGATGGATCTGAAGGGCGTAGCTGCATTGGTGACCGGCGGGGCTTCGGGCCTCGGCCGCGGCACCGCCGAGTGCCTGATCAAGGCCGGCGCCAAGGTGGCGCTGTTGGACCTCAACAAGGATCAAGCCGAGAAGACCGCCAAGGAGATCGGCGCGTTGGGCCTGGCGTGCGACGTGGCCTCGGCCGATTCCGCCGCCGCCGCCATCGCCCAGGCGGCATCCGCCCACGGCCCCGCGCGCGTGCTGGTCAACTGCGCCGGCATCGGCGTCTCGGCGCGCACCGTCGGCCGCGACGGGCCGCACAAGCTGGAGCTGTTCGCCAAGACCATCGCCGTCAACCTGATCGGCAGCTTCAACATGATCCGCCTGGCGGCGGCCGAAATGCAGAAGCTGCCGCCGCTCGAGCACGGCGAGCGCGGCGTGATCGTGAACACCGCGTCGGTGGCGGCGTTCGACGGCCAGATCGGCCAGGCGGCCTATTCCGCCTCCAAGGGCGGCATCGTCGGCATGACCCTGCCGATCGCGCGCGAGCTGGCCGCGACCGGCATCCGGGTTCTGACCATCGCCCCCGGCATCTTCTCGACGCCGATGCTCTATCAGCTGCCCGACGAGGTGAAGAAGTCGCTGGCCGCCAGCGTGCCCTTCCCGCAGCGCCTGGGCGAGGCCAGCGAGTACGGCGAGATGGTGCTGGCGATCTGCCGCATCCAGATGCTGAACGGCGAGGTCATCCGGCTCGACGGCGCCATCCGCATGGCGCCGCGCTGAGCGGGGTGTAAGATCGCGGACGGTCATGACCGTCCGCAACCTCGAATATCTGTTTCGCCCGCGGTCGGTGGCGGTGCTGGGCGCATCGGCGCGGCCGGGTTCGGTCGGCGCGGTGTTGACCCGCAACGTGCTGGAGGGCGGTTTCAAGGGGCCGGTCTGGCCGGTCAATCCCAGGCACGATGCCGTCGCCGGCACGCGCTGCTATCGCGAGCTGGCGGCGCTGCCCGAAGCGCCCGAGCTGGCTGTGATTTGCACCCCGGCCGCAAGCGTGCCCGGGCTGATCGCCGAGCTTGGGGCGCGAGGCACCAAGGCCGCGATCGTCATCACTGCCGGGCTGGACGCCGCCGCGCGCCGCGCCATGCTCGAGGCCTCGCGGCCGCATACCTTGCGCGTCTTGGGTCCGAACTGCCTTGGCCTGCTGGCGCCGGGCATCGGTCTCAATGCCAGCTTCGCCCATCGCCCGGCGCTGTCCGGCAAGATCGCCTTCGTCTCGCAATCGGGGGCGCTGTGCACCGTGGTGCTGGATTGGGCGGCGGCGCGCGGCATCGGCTTTTCGGCCTTCGTCTCGCTGGGCGAGGCGGCCGACGCCGATTTCGGAGACCTGATCGACTATCTCGGCGCCGATCCCGACACCCGCGCCATCCTGCTTTACATCGAGGCGGTGACGGCGGCGCGCAAGTTCATGTCCGCCGCCCGCGCCGCCGCGCGCAACAAGCCGGTGCTGGCGATCAAGGCCGGCCGCGCCCCCGAGGGCGCCCGCGCCGCCGCCTCGCATACCGGCGCCATGGCCGGGGCCGACGCGGTCTACGACGCGGCCCTGCGCCGTGCCGGCATCCTGCGCGTGTTCGAGACCGAGGAGCTGTTCGCCGCGGTCGAGACCCTGGCCCGCGCCCGGCCGCTGGCTGGCGACCGCTTGGCCATCGTCTCCAACGGCGGCGGGCCGGGCGTGCTGGCGGCCGATGCCGCGGTGCTGGGCGGAGCGCGTCTCGCCACCCTGTCGCCGGCCACGGTCAAGGCGCTGGACGAGGCGTTGCCGGCGATCTGGAGCCGCGCCAACCCGGTCGACCTGATCGGCG
Organism: Alphaproteobacteria bacterium; assembly: GCA_016869515.1. Classification (GTDB taxonomy): domain Bacteria; phylum Pseudomonadota; class Alphaproteobacteria; order VGDZ01; family VGDZ01; genus VGDZ01. The sequence continues at coordinate 19,458 of VGDZ01000011.1, forward strand.
ACGCGCCGGGCGGGCGCTATCGCCGGGCGATGGAGGTCGTGCTGGCCGATCCCGAGGTCGATGCGGTGCTGGCGATGCATGCCCCGGTGGCGGTGGCCGATGCGGTTGATGCCGCCGAGGCGGTGATCGCCGCCGCCAAGACCTCGCCGCGCTGCGTGCTGACGGCGTGGCTGGGCGCCGACTGGGTGGTGCCCGCCCGCAAGCGCCTGGCCGAGGCCGGCCTGCCCGGCTACGACACGCCCGACCAGGCGGTGCGCGCCTTTCTGCATCTGGTGCATTACCGCCGCAACCAGGAACAGTTGATCGAGACCCCGCCGGCGCTTCCGGCCGAGTTTCGACCGGATGCGGCAACCGCCCGGGCCGCGATCGCGACGGCGCGGGTCGAGGGCCGCGATCTGCTGACCGAGATCGAGGCCAAGGCGGTGCTGGCGGCCTATGGATTGCCGGTGGTGACGACGCGCGAGGCCGCCGATGTCGAGAGCGCGCGTACCATCGCCGCCGAGATCGGCTACCCGGTCGCGCTCAAGATCCTGTCGCCCGACATCAGCCACAAGAGCGATGTCGGCGGCGTGGCCCTCGACCTGGCCGCGCCCGAGGCGCTGCAATCGACGGCGCACGCCATGCTCGAACGGGTCCGGCGCTTGCGGCCCGAGGCGCGGCTGCGCGGCTTCTCGGTCCAGGCCATGGCCAAGCGCCCGGGCGCGCACGAACTCATCCTCGGCTTGGCCTGCGATCCGGTGTTCGGTCCGGCGGTGCTGTTCGGCCAGGGCGGCATCGCGGTCGAAGCGATCGGCGACCGCGCCGTCGGCCTGCCGCCGCTCAACCTGGCGCTGGCGCGGGCGCTGATCGAGCGCACCCGCATCTTCCGCCTGCTGCGCGGCTATCGCGACCGCCCGCCGGTCGATCTTGCGGCGCTGGCGCTGGCGCTGGTGTGGGTGGCGCAGATCGCGGTCGACCTGCCGGAAATCGCCGAACTCGACATCAACCCGCTGTGGGCCGATCCGGAGGGCGTGCTGGCGTTGGATGCGCGCGTCAAGCTTCTGCCCGAGGGCCGCCGGGCGGTGCCCGCCATCCGGCCCTATCCGACCGGATTCGAGCGCAAGACGCGGCTGGGCGAACGCGAAGTGCTGATCCGGCCGATCCGTCCCGAGGACGAGCCCGGCCATTTCGCCTTCTTTTCGCGGCTTGCGCCCGAAGAAATCCGTTTCCGCTTTTTCGGCCTGGTGCGATCCTTCGACCATGGCCAGATGGCGCGCTTCACCCAGATCGACTACGACCGCGAGATGGCCTTCGTCGCCATCGACCCGGATTCGGGCGAGACGCTGGGCGTGGCGCGCGCCGTGGCCGATCCCGACAATGTCGACGCCGAGTTCGCGGTGGTGGTGCGCTCGGACCTCAAGGGCCACGGCCTCGGCCGCGCCTTGATGGAGACCTTGATCGGCTATTGCCGCGGTCGCGGCACGCGCACGCTGTCGGGCCAGGTGCTGGGCGAGAACCGCCGCATGCTCGATCTGGCCGCCGAGTTGGGCTTCTCCCGCCGCATCCTGTCCGGCGGCGAGGCGGTGGCGGTTCGCCTCGATCTGCAAAAGCCGCTAGGATAGACCGATGCGAGCGTTGATCAGTTGCATGCTGGCGCTGGCCGCATCGGCCGCGTCCGCGGAACCCCGCCACGGCCTGTCGACCTTCGGCGATTTGAAATACCCGCCCGACTTCAAGCATTTCGAATACGTCAATCCCGACGCGCCCAAGGGCGGAACGGTGCGGATGCACGACGTGCGGCCGTTCGACACGCTCAATCCCTATACCCTGCGCGGCGTGGCGGCACCGGGCGTGGGCGTGATCGACGAGGCGCTGATGGCGGGCTCGGCCGACGAGCCCGACGCCGCCTACGGGCTGGTGGCGGAATGGGCCGATCTTGCGGCCGATCGCCGTTCGATCGTCTTCAAGCTGCGTGCGATCGCGCGCTGGCACGACGGCAAGCCGATCACTGCCGACGACGTGGTCTACAGCTTCGCCGTCCTCACCACCAAGGGCCACCCCCAGTACCGGCTGCTCTACAAGGACATCGCCAAGGTCGAGGCGCTGGCGCCCGATCGGGTGCGGTTCGAATTCAAGCCCGATGCGCTGTTGCGCGACTTGCCGCTCTTGGCCGGCGGCATGCCGATCCTGCCCAAGCACTATTGGGAAGGCCGCGAGTTCGACCGCACCACGCTCGAGCCGCCGCTCGGCTCGGGTCCCTATCGCATCGACAAGGTCGACCAGGGCCGCTCGATCGCCTATGCCCGCGTGCCGGACTATTGGGGGCGCGACCTGCCGGTCAATCGCGGCCGGAACAACTACGACGTCATCCGCTTCGACATCTATCGCGACCGCGATGTGGCGTTCGAGGCCTTCAAGGCCGGCGAATACGATTTCCGCGGCGAGTTCACGGCGCGGGTGTGGTCGACCGGCTACGACTTCCCGGCGATCAAGGACGGCCGGGTCAAGCGCGATTCCATTCCCGACCGCACGCCTTCGGGCGTGCAGGCCTGGTTCTTCAACCTGCGCCGACCCAAATTCCAGGACATCCGCGTGCGCGAGGCCATCGCCGCGGCCTACGACTTCGAATGGGCCAACAAGACGCTGTTCTTCGGCCTCTATCGCCGCACCTATTCGATGTTCCAAAACTCGGACATGGAAGCCGAAGGCCCGCCGCCGCCGGGCGAGTTGGCGATGCTGGAACCGTTCCGCGGCAAGATACCGGATTCGGCCTTCGGCCCGGCGATTCGGCCGTTGGCTTCCGACGGCTCGGGTCAGTACCGCGAGGGCCTGCGGCGCGCGCGCGATCTCCTGCTGGAGGCCGGCTACAAGGTGGTCGACGGCAAGCTGCTCGACCCCCAAGGCAAGCCGTTCGAAATCGAGTTCCTCAACTGGGAGCCGTCGTTCGAGCGGGTCAACGCGCCCTATATCCAGAACCTCGGCCGGCTGGGTATCAAGGTCAATCAACGCATCGTCGACGTGCCGCAATACAAGAGCCGCACCGACGCCTTCGACTACGATGTCATCACCGCGCGCTTCGCCATGCCGCTGACGCCCGGCATCGAGCAGATCAACTACTGGCATACGAGTTCGGCCGACACGCCCGGCTCGAACAACGTCACCGGGTTGAAGAACCCGGCGGTCGATGCGCTGATCGACCGCATCATCAAGGCCGAGTCCCGCGACGAGCTGCGCACCGCCGCCAAAAGCCTGGATCGCGTGCTGATGACCCTGCACCTGTCGGTGCCGCAGTGGAACAGCGGCATGAACTACATCGCCTTCTGGGACCGCTTCGCGCGCCCGACGGTGGCGCCGCGTTACGGCGTCGGCTTCGCCGATTCCTGGTGGATCGATCCGGCCAAGGACGCGGCGCTGCAGCGCAAGGGTCGCGGCGGGGGCTGAGCCCGGCCGGATCGCGCCCGCCATGCTGGCCTATATCGTCCGCCGCCTGCTGCTGATCATCCCGACCCTGCTCGGGATCATGGTGGTCAATTTCATCATCATCCAGACCGCGCCCGGCGGTCCGGTCGAGAAGCTGTTGGCCGAGCTGACCGGGACCGCGGTCGACGCCACCGCACGGCTGATGTCGGGCGGCAGCGAGGTCGGCGGGCTGGGTCAGCAAGGACTGGCCCCGGGTGCGTCCGGCGACGTCACCTCGAAATATCGCGGCGCGCGCGGGCTCGATCCCGAATTCGTCAAGGAGATCGAGCGCCTGTTCGGCTTCGACAAGCCGCTGCACGAGCGCTTCCTGCACATGCTCGGCAACTATCTGCGCTTCGATTTCGGCACCAGCTATTTCCGCGACCGCGGGGTGGTGCAGCTGGTGATCGACAAGATGCCGGTGTCGATCTCGCTGGGCGTCTGGACGACGCTGATCGTCTACCTGGTTTCGATCCCGCTCGGCATCCGCAAGGCGGTCAAGGACGGCAGCCGCTTCGACATCTGGAGTTCGGCCGCGATCGTGGTCGGCTACGCCATCCCGGGATTCCTGTTCGCGGTGCTGCTGATCGTTCTGTTCGCCGGCGGCAGCTTCCTGGCCTGGTTCCCCTTGCGCGGGTTGACCTCGGAATATTGGGACACGCTTTCGGCCTGGGGCAAGGTCAAGGACTATCTCTGGCACATCGTGCTGCCGGTGACGGCACTGGTGATCGGCGGCTTCGCCACGCTGACCATGCTGACCAAGAACTCGTTCCTCGACGAGATCGGCAAGCTTTACGTCGTCACCGCCCGCGCCAAGGGCCTGAGCGAACGCCGCGTGCTTTACGGCCACGTCTTCCGCAACGCCATGCTGATCGTGGTGGCGGGCTTCCCCGCCGCCTTCGTCGGCGTGCTGTTCACGGGCTCCTTGCTGACCGAGGTGATCTTTTCGCTCGACGGTCTCGGCCTGCTGGGCTTCGAGGCCGCCATCAACCGCGACTATCCGGTGATGTTCGGCACGCTTTACATCTTCACGATGCTCGGCCTGATCTTGAACTTGATCGGCGATTTGACTTACGTCGCGGTCGATCCGCGGATCGATTTCGAGAGCCGCGAGGTCTAGGCGTGGCGACGGGCTGGTTCGGATACCGCGTCACGCCGCTGGATCGCCGGCGCTGGGCCAATTTCAAGGCCAACCGGCGCGGCTTCTGGTCGCTGTGGATCTTCCTCGGCCTGTTCGTCTTTTCGCTGTGCGCCGAGCTGTTCGCCAACGACCGCCCGATCCTGGTGCGCTTCGAGGGCGCGTTCTACGTTCCCGTGCTCAAGGACTATCCCGAAACCGCCTTCGGCGGCGATTTCGAGACCGCGGCGGTGTACCGCGACCCCGAGGTCGCCGGGCTGATCGAGGCCAAGGGTTGGATGCTGTGGCCGCCGATCCGTTATTCCTATCGCACCATCAATCTCGGCCTCAACCGGCCGGCGCCGGCGCCGCCCTCGACCGAGAACTGGCTGGGCACCGACGATCAGGGCCGCGACGTGGTCGCGCGCCTGATTTACGGCTTCCGCATCTCGGTGCTGTTCGGGCTGACGCTGACCGTGCTGTCCTCGCTGATCGGCATCGCCGCCGGCGCGGTCCAAGGCTATTTCGGCGGCCTCACCGACCTGATCTTCCAGCGGGTGATGGAGATCTGGTCGGGCATGCCGACGCTTTATTTGCTGATCATCCTGGCCAGCGTGGTCGAGCCCAATTTCTGGTGGCTGCTGGGCCTGATGCTGCTGTTCAGCTGGATGGCGCTGGTCGGCGTGGTGCGGGCCGAGTTCCTGCGGGTGCGCAATTTCGATTTCGTCCGCGCCGCGCGCGCGCTGGGCGTGTCGGACGTGCGCATCATGTGGCGCCACATCCTGCCCAACGCCATCGTCGCCTCGCTGACCTTCCTGCCCTTCATCCTCAACGGCTCGATCACCACCCTCACTTCGCTCGACTTCCTCGGCTTCGGCCTGCCGCCGGGTTCGCCTTCGCTGGGCGAGTTGTTGCAGCAGGGCAAGACCAACCTGCAGGCGCCGTGGCTGGGCATCTCGGCCTTCGTCGTGCTGGCCACCATGCTGACGCTGCTGATCTTCGTCGGCGAGGCGGTGCGCGACGCCTTCGATCCCAAGAAGACCGGGGCATGAGCGCGGCATCGCCAGTGGTCGCGGCGCGCGATCTCGCGGTCTCCTTCCGCCAGGGCGCGCAGGTGACCCGGGCGGTCCGCGGCGTGTCGTTCGACATCGCCAAGGGCGAGACCCTGGCGCTGGTCGGCGAGTCGGGCTCGGGCAAGTCGGTCACCGCGCTGTCGATCCTGCAATTGCTGCCCTACCCCACGGCCTTCCATCCCGGCGGTTCGGTCACGGTGCTCGGTCGGGAGGTGGTCGGCGCCTCGTTCGAGGAATTGCGCGAAATCCGCGGCAACCGCGTGTCGATGATCTTCCAGGAGCCGATGACGGCGCTCAACCCGCTGCACAATATCGAGCGCCAGATCGGCGAGATCCTGGCGCTGCACGGCGGCCTGGCGGGCCCGGCAAGGCGGGCGCGGATCCTCGAACTGCTACGCCTGGTCGGCCTGCCCGAGGCCGAGAAGCGGCTGGATGCCTATCCGCACCAGCTTTCCGGCGGGCAGCGCCAGCGGGTGATGATCGCCATGGCGCTGGCCAACCAGCCCGATCTGTTGATCGCCGACGAGCCGACCACGGCGCTGGACGTCACCATCCAGGCGCAGATCCTGGCGCTGCTGCGCGATCTGCGCCGGCGGCTGGGCATGGCCATGCTGCTGATCACCCACGACCTCGGCATGGTGCGCAAGATGGCCGACCGGGTCGCGGTGATGAAGGACGGGCTGATCGTCGAATGCCGGCCGACGGCCGAGCTGTTCGCCGCACCCGAGCATCCATACACCAGGCACCTGCTGGCGGCCGAACCCAAGGGTCGCCCCGGCGCGCGCAAGCCCGACGCGCCGGTGCTGCTCGAAAGCCGCGACCTCAAGGTCCATTTCCCGATCAAGGCCGGGCTGTTGCGCAAGGCCGTCGGCTGGGTCAAGGCGGTGGACGGCATCGATCTCGAACTCAAGACCGGCCACACCTTGGGCGTGGTCGGCGAGTCCGGTTCGGGCAAATCGACCCTGGCCTATGCGGTGTTGCGCCTGCTCCAAAGCCGAGGCGGCATCCGCTTCGACGGCCGGCCGATCGACGGCTTGTCCTGGGCCGGCATGCGGCCCTTGCGCAAGGCGATGCAGATCGTCTTTCAGGACCCCTATTCCAGCCTCAATCCGCGGCTGTCGGTGGCGCAGATCGTGGGCGAGGGCCTGCTGGTCCACGGCCTGGGCGGCGGCGAGGACGGACGGCGCGAACTGATCGCCCGGCAGTTGACCGAAGTCGGGCTCGACCCCGCCATCATGGACCGCTATCCGCACGAGTTCTCGGGCGGCCAGCGCCAGCGCATCGCCATCGCCCGCGCGCTGGTGCTGAACCCGCGCTTCGTGGTGCTGGACGAGCCGACCTCGGCCCTGGACATGAGCGTGCAGGCGCAGATCGTCGACCTGCTGCGCGACCTGCAGGATCGCCACGGCCTGGCCTATCTGTTCATCAGCCACGATCTGCGCGTGGTCCGCGCGCTGGCCGACGAGATGATCGTGCTGCGCGACGGCAAGGTGGTCGAGGCCGGACCGGCCGAGCAGGTTTTCGCCCGCCCGGCCACGCCCTATACCCGGGCGCTGATGGCGGCGGCGCTGGACTATGAGGTGGCGGAAGGGGGCGCGGTGCGGACGTGACGGTATTGGGTTTCGTGTCGACCTGGGACCGGGCGCCGGACTGGAAAGCGGCGCTGACGGCGCTTGAGCCGGGCCTGGATTTCCGCATCGACCCCGAACTGGGCGATGCGCGCCAGATCGAGGCGGCGCTGGTGTGGAAGCCGCGGCCGGGCGCGCTGGCGACGATGCCCAATCTCAAGGTCATCGTCAGCCTGGGCGCCGGTGTCGATTCGCTGCGGCGCGAGGAGATGCCGGCCGATGTGCCGGTGGTGCGCATGATCGATCCGCAATTGACCCGCGGCATGGTCGAGTACGTGCTCTACGCCGTCCTGCGCCAGCATCGCTATTTCCCGTTTTTCGAGGACAAGCAGCGCGCCTCGGCCTGGGACCAGGGCGGGCCGGTGCCTGACACCGCCCGGACCACAGTGGGCGTGATGGGCATCGGCGTGATCGGCGGGGCGATCGCGCGCGCATTGCGCGAGGTCGGCTTCGCGGTGCGCGGCTGGAGCCGAACGCCGCACGCGGTCGAAGGCATCGAAGGCTTTCATGGCGCCGACGGCCTGGCGCCGTTCCTGGCCGAGTGCCGGCACGCGGTCTGCGTCCTGCCCTTGACTCCGGCGACGCGCGGCCTGATCGACGCGCGTTTTCTATCCCTGCTGCCCAAGGGCGCGCATCTGATCAATATCGGCCGCGGCGGCCACGCCGACGAGGCGGCGATCCTGGCGGCGCTCGATTCCGGCCGCCTCGGGCACGCCACGCTGGACGTGTTCCATCAGGAACCGCTGCCGGCCGAGCATCGCTTCTGGCGTCATCCCGGCGTGACGCTGACGCCGCATGTCGCCTCGCTGACGCTGGCGCGCACCGGCGCACCCCACGTCATCGCCGCCGTCCGCGCCGTGCGCGAGGGCCGCCGGCCCGACGGCCTGGTCGACTGGGCGCGCGGTTATTGAGGCCGGGTGGTCTCGGCCACGCCAGGCGTCGACTGCGCCACCAGATCGGCGAATTCCGACAGCCAGACCGATCCCGGCACGGTGCGCTGGACCAGAACGCTGCGCCGATCCAGCTCGTCGACCTTGCGTCGCACCAGATCGAACTTGGCGAGCGTATCGAGCGCGCGGGTGACCGCCGGCTTGCCGACCCGCAGCCGCTCGGCGAGGCCGCGCACGGTGTGCGGCGGCGGATCGAGATAGACCATCATCAGCACCGCCATCTGGCGGGCCGAGAGATCGGGCCCGTCCCGGCGCACGCTTTCGACCAGCGTGCCGCGCCACATTTCCAGCGCCTCGCGCATCGACAGCGAAACCGACATGGCGCGGAACCTAAACGGTTTCGCCCTGTGGACAAAATAATTTCTGCCCTTTATCGGGCCGGATAGCGCCGGGCCAAAAGCGCGAAAATCGCCCGCAGCGTAAGGGTTTCCCCGCCTTTGGGACGACCGGGCGCTTCGCGGTCGTTCCAGGCGAAGGTGTCGATATGGGCCCAGGACTTGGTCTGCTTGACGAAGGCCTTGAGGAACAAGGCGGCGGTCACGGCCCCGGCCATGGGTCCGTCGGAGACGTTGTTCATGTCGGCGACGGGGCTGTCCAGCCGCTTGGCATAGGGCGCGTGCAGCGGCATGCGCCAGAGCGGATCCTGCACCTCGCGTCCGTGGCCGAGCAGCCCGTCGGCCAGGCTGTCGTCGTCGGTGAACAGCGCCGGCAACTCGGGCCCCAGCGCCACCCGCGCCGCGCCGGTCAAGGTGGCGATGTCGATCATCAGATCGGGCCGCTCGTCGTCGGCCAGGGTCAGCGCGTCCGACAGGATGATGCGGCCTTCGGCATCGGTGTTGCCGACTTCGACCGAAAGCCCGCGGCGGGTGCGGATCACGTCGCCCGGACGGAAGGCCCGCCCCGAGACGCTGTTCTCGACCGCCGGAACGAGACAGCGCAGCCGCACGGCGAGGCGACTTTCGGCCACCAGCCGGAACAGCGCCAGCACCGTGGCGGCGCCGCCCATGTCCTTCTTCATCAGCCGCATGCCTTCGGCGGTCTTGAGATCGAGCCCTCCGGAATCGAAGCACACGCCTTTGCCGATTAGCGTGACGCGCGGATGAGCGGGATCGCCCCAAGCGAGATCGATCAGCCGCGGCGCCCGCGCCGAGCCCTTGCCGACGGCGTGGATCGAGCCGAAATCGCGCTTCAGCAGATCATCGCCCACGACCTGATCGAAGCTGGCGCCGACCCGCGCCGCGGTCTCGGCCGCGGCCCGCGCCAATTCCTCGGGACCGAGATCGTTGGCCGGGGTGTTGATCAGGTCGCGGCCGAAATCGATCGCCGCCGCCATGCGTTCGACCGACTCGCCCGCGGCCACCGAAGGCGGTTCGAGTTCGGGCAAGGGCTTGGCGTCGGTCTCCTGGCGATAGCGCGCGAAACGATAGGCGCCCAGCCGCCAGCCGAGCTGGACCAGTTCGGGATCGATCCCCGACGGCGGCTCCGCGAAGCGCCAGCGCCCGAGCGGCAATTGGTGGCGCAAGGCGGCGAAGCGCCAGAGCTTGGGGGATTTTTCGACGCCCACCACCGCGCCGGCGATGCCGCCGGCAGCGGTCGGCAGCACCAGACAGTTTTCCGCCTTGGGCACGAAGCCATTGGCCTCGATCCAAGCTCGCTGATGCGGTTCCAGCATCTGCTTGAACGCGGCGAAAGTCTCGCCGTCGACCGCATGAAGGGGCCACGCCCCGCCGTCACCCGCCGACATCCAATCCGATCTCCTGGTAGTAGCGCAGCGCGCCGGGATGCAAAGGTATGCCGATGCCCGACAGCGCGGTTTCGAGCGCGATCGCCGTCGCCGGCCCGGGCTTGGAGGTCAGCACGCGGCGATTGGTCGGGTGCCACAGCGCCCGCGTCACGGCATGGATCAGTTCAGGATCGGCCGCGGCCGAGACGATCCACAAGGCGCCGACGCCCAATGTCTTGGTCGCGCCCACGCCTTCATAGCTGCCCGCCGGAATCACGGTCTCGGTGAAGAAACGATCGGTGCGGCGCAAGCGCTGCATGGCGGCGCGGCCCTCGATCGGCACCAGATCGAAGGCGATGCGCTCGGCCAGGCGCTGGAACACCGGCGCGCCGGGTGCGCCGACATAGAACGTGGCGTCGATCTCGCCCGAGGCCAGCTGGTCGACCGCGGGGCCGATGCCGATTTGAAGCTGGGTCGTGGTCCGTTCGTTCAGGCCGAAGGCGCGCAGGATGGCGCCGGCCATCACCAGCGTGCCCGAGCCGGCGACGTCGACCGCTACCCTTTGGTCCTTGAGATCGCCGACGGTGCGGACGGAAGATCCCTTGCGCACCACCAAGTGGACGTATTCTGGATAGAGGTTGGCGATCGCGCGCAGGTTCTCGAGCTTGGCTTTGCCGCGGAACAACTCGATGCCCTGGTGAGCCCAATTGACGATATCGGCCTGGGCGAAAGCGGAATCGAGCGTGCCGTTCGACACCGCTTCGACATTGGCCACGGCGCCGGCGCTGGAACTGGCCACCACCACCAGGCCGGGCACGCCGCAGCTGCCGCCCTGGGCGCAGGACGGCGCGCCGGGCGGGCTCGACAGCACGGTCGCCAACGCGGAACCGACGGCGAAGGCCGACGATGAGGGCTCGCCGGTGCCGATGCGGAAATACCTGAGCTGCTGGGCATCGGCCGAAGCCGCGACCAGGGCGAACAGGCCAAGCGCCGCGATCGCGCGCATGTCAGCGCGCCTCAATTCGGCGGTAGACCTGGCTGCGTTCGCCGAAGATCAGGGTCAATCGGTCGCGCTCCAGCCGATAATTGGCGTGCAGCGGCGTGCCATGTCCGGTCAAGGTCATGGCGCCGCGCGCCGCCTCGAACTCGTAGCGCTTGCCTTCGAGCATCAGCGTGCCGTCCCCGGCAATGGTCATCTCCCCCGTCACGCCCCGCCAGCGCCCGACCAGTCCCGGGACGGAAGCCGTCACCGGCGGGCCGAAATCCGGCAGCCTGGGGGCCTGGGCGATTCGATTGAACGCCAAGGGCTCGGCCAGATCGCCGCCGGAAACGGTCATGCGCGCGCCATCGACGGCGTAGCGATAGGTGGCGGGATGGCCGCCATCGCCGCGCATGGTCAGTTCGTCGAGTCGGGTCTCGCAGCGGCCGAGTTGATGATCCAGGCCGCAGCGGCCCTGTTCGTCGATCCACAGCGTCAGTTCGACGCCGCTGGCGGCATCGCGTGCCAGCCAAGCGCCGATCACCGCGCGATCCAGCACGGGCGCGGTCTGCGCCCAGGCTTGGCCGCCAAGAATCGTCAATGCCAACAGCACGCGCCGCATGGCCACGACCCTAGACCAAGCCGCGCGCCCTGGGAATCAGCCAGAACGGGATACGAGGGCATGATCGGCGATCATGCCATCGGCACCGGCACGCGATAGGCGTTCAGCATCAGCGCCACCATCTGATACCAGCCGACGATGCCCAGGATCTCGACCCGTCCCTTGTCCCCGAAGCGCGCGCCGACCGCATCGAACGCCGTGTCCTCGATCCGGCCGCCCTCCAGCGCCTGGCGGACGAAGGGATAAAGCAGCGTCTCGTCGGCGTCCATCGCCGGCGACTCGCCCTGCCGCAGCGCTGTGATGGTTGCCTCGGGCACCCCGGCCTTGCGCGCTTCCTGCTCGTGGACGTGGCGTTCATAGGCGCTGTCCCAGTGATTGGCGACGATCAGGATCACGAATTCCGACAGCCGCGGCGGTAAGACGGTGCGATAGCGGGCAAAGGCGCCCAAGGCCTGCGCCGGCGCGGCCAAGCCCGGGCTGCGCAGCAGGATATGGAACGGCGCCGGCACCAATTTCCGCGGTCCCGCGGCGATCTGGTCGTAGACCTGCTTCTGTTCCGCATCCAATGCAGCGGGATCGAGCGGTCGAAAGCGTGACATGCGGTGAGGTCCTCCAAAAAATCCAGCCACCATCTCGCTGCGGGCACTTTGCCGATGCGGTGCTTCGCCTTCGAACGCCCGCCCCCAACCGGAACCGATTTGGCGGGCGGCTGCCGGATTCTCGTTACGGAGATCGATCTGTCGGCATGAGATCGCGGGAACTTGAACTCACGCCGCCTGCCCCGCGCCCGCGGCTCGGTTCAATTCACCAGTTCCGGCTTGCGGTCGTCGCTGGAATCGTCCTCGGACGGCGTCGCGGGCGGATTGGCCGCCTGGTAGGCGAAGGTCAACTTGCCGTCCACCAGATCGATCGTCACCACCCCGCCCTTGACCAACCGGCCGAACAGCAATTCGTCGGCCAGCGGCTTCTTGACGTGCTCCTGGATGGCGCGGGCCAGCGGCCGGGCGCCGTAGAGCTTGTCGTAGCCCTTCTCGACCAGCCAAGCGCGCGCAGCATCCGTCAGGCGGATCTTGACCTGGCGTTCGGCCAGCTGGCCTTCGAGCTGGGTCACGAACTTGTCGACCACGCGGGCGACGATCTCGGGACCGAGGCCGGCGAAGGCGATCACGGCATCGAGCCGGTTGCGGAACTCGGGCGTGAACAGGCGCTTGATCGCCTCCTCGTCGGCGCCCTCGGCCAGGCCGCGGCCGAAGCCGATGGTCTGGCGGGTCATCTCGCTGGCGCCGGCATTGGTGGTCATGATCAGGATGACGTTGCGGAACTGGATGGTCTTGCCGTTGTGGTCGGTCAGCTTGCCGTGGTCCATCACCTGCAACAGCAGATTGAAGACGTCGGGATGAGCCTTCTCGATCTCGTCCAGCAGCAAGACGCAATGCGGATGCTGGTCGACCGAGTCGGTCAGCAGCCCGCCCTGGTCGAAGCCGACATAGCCCGGCGGCGCGCCGATCAGCCGCGAGACGGTGTGGCGCTCCATGTATTCCGACATGTCGAAGCGGATCAGTTCGACCGCCAGCGTCTTGGCCAGCTGCCGCGCCGCCTCGGTCTTGCCGACGCCGGTCGGGCCCGAAAACAGGTAGCAGCCGATCGGCTTCTCGGGTTCGCGCAAGCCCGCGCGCGCCAGCTTGATCGCCGCCGCCAGCGCGGCGATCGCCGGGTCCTGTCCGAATACCGCCTTCTTGAGATCGCCCTCGAGGTCCTTGAGCGCCTGGGTGTCGTCCTTGGTCACCGATTTGGGCGGGATGCGGGCGATGGTCGCCACCACCGCCTCGATTTCCTTCACCCCGATCACCTTCTTGCGCTTGGCCTCGGGCACCAGCATCTGCGCCGCACCGACCTCGTCGATGACGTCGATCGCCTTGTCGGGCAGCTTGCGGTCGTTGATGTAGCGCGCCGACAGGTCGACCGCGGCGCGGATGGCGGCGTCGGTGAAGCGCACGCCGTGGAATTCCTCGTAATAGGGCTTGAGGCCGCGCAGGATCTTGATGGCGTCGGCCGGGCTAGGCTCGTTGACGTCGATCTTCTGGAAGCGGCGCAGCAGCGCGCGATCCTTCTCGAAATAGCCGCGGTACTCCTTGTAGGTGGTCGAGCCGATGCAGCGCACCACGCCGCCGGCCAGCGCCGGCTTGAGCAGGTTCGAGGCGTCCATCGCCCCGCCCGAGGTGGCGCCGGCACCGATGATGGTGTGGATCTCGTCGATGAACAGGATCGCGCCCTTGGTGTGCTCGAGCTCGGCGATGACGTTTTTCAGCCGCTCCTCGAAATCGCCGCGATAGCGCGTGCCGGCCAACAGCGCGCCCATGTCGAGCGCGTAGATGGTGCAGTCCTTGAGCACCGCCGGCACGTCGCCGGTGACGATGCGCCGCGCCAAGCCCTCGGCGATGGCGGTCTTGCCGACGCCCGGATCGCCGACATAGAGCGGGTTGTTCTTGGCGCGCCGGCAGAGCACTTGAATCGTGCGGTCGATCTCGCGGCCGCGGCCGATCAGCGGATCGATCCGGCCCTGGCGGGCCTTTTCGTTGAGGTTGACGCAGTAGGTCGACAGCGCGTCCTGACCCTGCTTGACCACGCGCTCGGCCTGTTGCTCCTCGTCGGCGCCCGAGGGCGCCTTGCGCTGGGTCTGGCTGGGCGCCTTGGCGATGCCGTGGCTGATGTAGGTGACGGCGTCGAGCCGGGTCATGTTCTGGCTGTGCAGGAAGAAGACGGCGTGGCTTTCCTTCTCCGAGAACAGCGACACCAGCACATTGTCGCCGCGCACGGTGTCGCGGCCCGAGGACTGGACGTGCATCAGCGCGCGCTGGATGACGCGGCTGAAGCCGGTGGTGGGCTTGGCGTCCTCGCCGTTGGCGACGACGATGTGCCCCAGCTCGCGGTCGACGAAGCCGGTCAGCTCGCGCCGCAGCACGGCGACGTCGACGTTGCAGGCGCGCAGCACCGCCACCGCCTCCTGGTCGTCGAGCAGCGCCAACAGCAGATGCTCGAGCGTGGCGTATTCGTGATGCCGCTCGTTGGCCAGCTGCAGCGCCCGCCGCAGGGATTGTTCCAGGCCGCGCGAGAACGACGGCACGGCCTCAGTCCTTTTCCAGCGTGCAGTTCAGCGGGTGCTGATTCTTGCGCGCGAAATCGACCACTTGCGTCGCCTTGGTCTCGGCCACTTCGTAGGTGTAGACCCCGCACACGCCGATGCCGCGCTGATGGACGTGCAACATGATGCGGGTGGCTTCCTCGGCGCTCTTGGCGAAGAAACGCTGCAGGACATGGACGACGAACTCCATCGGCGTGTAGTCGTCGTTCATCAACAGGACCTTGTACATCGACGGCTTCTTGGTCTTGGGCTTGACCCGGGTGACGACCCCCGTGGCCGGACCGCCGGGGCCACCGCCACCCGGACCGCGCACGTCATCGCCGCCGCCGGCCTGCGGCGGGCGCGCTGTGATTCCTTGGCGATCGGTCCTGCCCATGGTTGGAATAATAAGGGAAAGCCGGGCTTCCCTCTAGCCCTTCCGAAACGACTACCCCGGCGCGACCACAACCCGGCCGATGATCTTGCCTTCGCGCAGATCGGCGATGGCGGCCCCGGCCTGGTCGAGCTTGCGCTGGGCCACCGGCATCGGCGGCAGGCGCCCCGAAACCGCCAGCTCGCGGAGCTCGGCCATGTCGCCCGGGCTGCCGACATAGCTGCCCTGGATGGTGATGGTGCGCAGCACGAACATCGGCACCGGCAGCTTGAAGGCGCCGCCGAACAAGCCGACGATTACCAGCTTGCCGCCGCGGCGCAGGATGGCCTGGCCGAGATTGGACGAGGTCTCGGAACCGACGAAGTCCAGCGCCACCGCCACGCCCTTGGTCGCGGCCAGGATCTGCTTGGCGCAATCCGGCGCCGAGGCGTCGAAAAAGGCCTGGGCGCCGGCCGCCAGCGTCGCCTCGCGCTTGGCGGCGCTGATATCGGCGACGATCGGTTTCACGCCGGTCACGGCCTCGGCCAGCCGTACCGCGGCAAGGCCGACACCGCCCGCGCCGACGATCACCAGGGGATCGCCGGAACTCAGCTTGCCCGCCTTTTTCAGCGCGCCATAGGCGGTCAACCCCGAACAGGCGAAAGTGCAAGCCATGGCGTCGGGCACGCCCGCGAAGTCGAACAGGTAGCGCGCATGCGGCACCAGCACGTGATCGGCATAGCCGCCATCCTTGTTGATGCCCAGCGCCTGCGGCTTGGCGCAAAGCTGCTCCTCGCCCGATTTGCAGACCGAGCATTGGCCGCAGCCGATCCAGGGATAGACCACGCGCTTGTCGCCGAGCTTGACGCCCTGGGCCTCCGGCCCCAGCGCCGCCACCGTGCCGATGATCTCGTGTCCCAGCACGATCGGCAGGACGTTGCGGCCGCCGCCGAAGGCCAGCTTGTTGCCGCCGCCGAGATCGAAATAGCCTTCCCACAGATGCACATCGGAATGGCACACCCCGCAGGCCGCGGTCTTGATCAGGACCTCGGCGCCCTTGGGTTCGGGCAACGGCCGCTGCTGGCGTTCGAGCGGCTGGCCGAAGGCGGTGACCGGGTAACAGATCATCATGGCGAGGACCTCAGGGAATCATCACGGTCGAACCCGTGGTCTTGCGGCTTTCGAGATCGCGATGGGCCTGGGGGGCGTCGGTCAGCTTGTAGGTCTGGTTGACCCGGATCTTGACCTTGCCCGACTTGACCATCTGGAACAGCGCCTTGGACGAGGCCTCGAGATCGGCCCGCGACGCGGTATAGGCCATCAGCGAGGGCCGGGTGACGAACAGCGAGCCCTTGAGCTGGGTCAGCGGCACCGGCGGCACCGGGCCCGAGGCGTTGCCGAAGCTGACCATCGTGCCCATCGGCGCCAGGCATTCGATCGAGCCGGCCCAACTGTCCTTGCCGACCGAATCGTAGACCACCGGCACGCCCGCGCCCTTGGTGATGCGCTTGACCTCGGCCACCCAGTCCTTGGTGACGCTGGTGTCGATCGTCCAGGCGAAGCCGTGCGCCTTGGCCAGCTTGGCCTTGGCCGGCGAGCCGACCACGCCGATCGCCTTGACGCCGATCGCCTTGGCCCATTGGCCGAAGATCAGCCCGACGCCGCCGGCGGCGGCGTGGAACAGCACGATCTGGCCCTTCTTGCAGGGATAGGTGCGGCGCAGCAGGTATTCGACCGTCATGCCCTTGAGCAGCATCGCCGCCGCCGATTTGTCGTCGATGCCGTCGGGCAGCGCCACCACGCGCTCGGCCGACATGGTGCGCTTCTCGGCATAGGCGCCGATGTCGCGGCAATAGACCACGCGCTGGCCGGCCTTGAAGCCCTTGACCCCGGGACCGACCGCCTCGATCACGCCCGCCGCCTCCATGCCGATGCCCATCGGCATGGCCGAGGGGTAGAGGCCGCTGCGGTAATAGGTGTCGATGAAGTTGAGGCCGACCGCGGTATGGCGGACGGTAATCTCGCCCTTGCCCGGCGCCGGCAGCGGCACCTCTTCCCACTGCATCACCTCGGGGCCGCCGGCGCGGTGCATGCGGAAGGCGTGCGTGGTCTTGGTCGAGCCGCCGGCCAAGTGAAGCGCGAAGGCGGCATAGGTGCGGCCATTGGCGGTGTCGGCCGCGGTCTTGTTGTAGTGCTGGCCGCCGATGCGGGCGAAGGCGTGGCCCATGCCGGCATAGCCGTGGATGGCGACGTGCGGATTGCCGCGCAGCGCTTCCTTGATCTTGGCCTGGGCGTCGGGCTTGCAGTAGTCGTCGGCCGCGGCGATGTGCAGCAGCAAGGCGCCCTTGATGTTGGCGGCCTCCGCCAGCTTGCCCTCGATGCCGACGCCGTAATAGCCGACCGAGACGTCGGCGTCGGTGCGGCAGGCGGTGAGATAGGCCAGAAGGCCGCCCAGGCAATAGCCGACCGAACCCACCTTGCCCGAGCAGCCGGGCATGGCCCGCAGGGTCTTGATGGCGGATTGGATGTCGACGATGCCGAGATCGACGTTGAAGCCCTTGTAAAGCTCGAAGGCACGGGCCCATTCGGCTTCGGTCTTATCGGTCAGTTCGATGCCCGGCTGTTGGCGCCAGAACAGGTCAGGCACCAGCGCGATGTAACCCTGTGCCGCCAGATCGTCGGCGATGTCGCGCATCACCTTGTTGACGCCGAAGATCTCCTGGATCACCACCACGCCCGGGCCCTTGCCCGCTGCCGGCTTGGCGAGGTAGGCGGAATAGGACCCGCCTTGGGTCGAGACGGTGATGCGCGTGCCGGCCATGGTGGCCTCCCTTGATCTGGCGGACGGATGACGGGGGCGCAATGTAGCGGGGCCGAGCCCCGGAGTCAGCCCGGTTCGAAAGCCGCGATCACGACCTTGCCCTCGGCCAGGGTCAGCAGCATGCCTTCCTCGACCGCGGACCAGTGCGAGACGTCCTCGTCCAACGGCTCGGACAGGATCAAATGCGAATCCTCGCCCGGCCCGGCGGTCGAGCCGAAGAACAGCGACGGCGCGGCGCCGTCCGAGGAATGGCGCAAGGCGATGACGCGCTGGCCGTCGGTCAGCGCGCAGGTCAAGCGCAGGGGCGCCTCGATCCGGTGCCCGCGCATGCAGCTTTCGACTGCCGCCACTGTGCGACGCATCGCCGCCACCGGATCCTTGGCCAGGCCGAAGGTGTGCATCAGCAAAAACAGGGTCTCGGAATCGGTCGTGCCCGAGCGTTGGCGATAAAGCTCGGGCGCGATCATGAAGTCGAGCTCGCGCGCCACCCGATCGAAGCCGCCGATCTGGCCGTTATGCATGAACAACCAATTGCCCAGCCGGAAAGGATGGCAGTTGGAGCGGCTGACCGCGGTGCCGGTCGAGGCGCGGACATGGGCGAAGAACAGGCGGGTGCGGATCTGTTCGGCCAGGCTGCGCAGGTTCTCGTCGTTCCAGGCCGGGCGCAAATCGCGATAGACCCCGGGCTCGATGCGATCGCCGTACCAGCCGACGCCGAAACCGTCGCCGTTGGTCACCACCTGGCCGCCGCGGCGCGCGCGCAAGGACTGCGCGATCAGCGAATTCGCCGGCTTGAACAGATAGTCGTCGAGATAGGCCGGCGCCCCGCTATAGGCCAGCCAACGGCACATCGGCGCGCGGGCCGCGCCCGCTTAGGCTTAGGCCTTGGCCTTCTTCCTGTCCTCGTGCTTCTTCTTCTCTTCCTCGACCAGTTCCTTCTTCGACAGCTTGCCGATCATGGTCTTGGGCAGGGCGTCGCGCACCTCGATGAAGCGCGGCAGTTCGTGCTTGCCCAGCCGATCCTTGAGGAACTCCATCAGCGATTCGGTCGAGATGTTGTTGCCGGCCTTGAGCTTGAGGAAGGCCTTGGGCACCTGGCCGAGATAGTCGTCGGGAATGCCGATCACGGTGCATTCCTCGACCGCCGGGTGCTGGTAGATCGCCTCCTCGACGTTGCGCGGGAAGACGTTGAAGCCGCCGACCAGGATCATGTCCTTCATGCGGTCGATGATGAAGGTATAGCCGTCCTCGTCCATGTAGCCGACGTCGCCGGTCAGCAGCTTGCCGTCGATCACGGTGGCGGCGGTGGCCTCGGGCTTCTGCCAGTAGCCGGCCATGACCTGCGGCCCGCGGATGCAGATCTGGCCGGGCTGGCCGATCGGCATCGGCTTCATCGGATCGTCGCGGTCGACGATCTCGATCGAGGTGCCGGGCATGGGAATGCCGATCGAGCCGGCCTTGCGCACCCCGACCAGCGGGTTGCACGACGCCGTCGGCGAGCTTTCGGTCAGGCCGTAGCCCTCGATCAGCGTGGCGCCCGAGGTCTTCTCGAAGGAATCGCGCACCTCCAGCGGCATCGGCGCGCCGCCGGTGATGCAGCCCTTGAGCGAGCGCAGGTCGAATTCCTTGAGCCGGGGATGGTTGTTGATGGCGACGAACATGGTCGGCACGCCCGGCATCAGCGTCGGCTTCTTGGTGTTGATGTCCTTCAGCACCGCCTCCAGCTCGAAGCGCGGATGCATCACGATCTCGGCGCCGATGTTGAGGCCCATGTTCATCACGCCGGTCATGGCGAAGACGTGGAAGAAGGGCAGCACGCCCAGCACCCGCTCGCGGCCGAGATCGACGTTGGTGAACCACATCGTCGACTGCTGGGTGTTGCAGTAGAGGTTGTAGTGGGTCAGCATCGCGCCCTTGGGCACGCCGGTGGTGCCGCCGGTGTATTGCAGCAGCGCCACGTCCTTGCGCGGATCGATCGCCGGCGTGGCGAAATTGCCGTCGTTCTCGGTCAGCCACTTGAACGACAGGTGCCGGTCGTCGGGCGCGTAGGTCTGGATGTCGCCGCGCTTGACCAGCGGGAACAAGAGGTTCTTGGGGAAGGGCAGCACCTCGCTCATGGTGCCGATGATCAGCTTCTTGAGGCGCGACTGGACCAGCATCTGCTCCATCTTCGGCAGCAGCGCCTTCAGGTTCAGCGTCACCATGATGTCGGTGTGGCTGTCCTCGATCTGGTGAATCAGCTCGCGCTCGGCATAGAGCGGGCTGTAGTTGACCACCGTGCCGCCGGCCTTGAGGATGCCGTAATAGCTGACGACGTATTGCGGGCAGTTGGGCAGGAACAGGCCGACCTTGACGCCTTTGCCGACGCCCAGCCGCTGGAAGCCGGCCGCGGCCCGCGCCACCAGATTGCCGACCTCGCGATAGGTCAGGCGCTTGCCCATGAAATCCAGGCACCAGTTGTCGGGATAGTTGGCGACCGCGTCATCGAGGACGGCGTAGAGCGGCTTGGCCTCGATCGCCACGTCCCATTTCAGGCCGGGCGGATAGCTTTTGATCCAGGGTTGGGCGGACATGACAGGTTCCTCCGACACGCGGCTGGAATTGCGTCTTTGGCCGCAGAATGGCCCGAACCGCGGACGGCGGCAAGCGGCGCGAAGTCAAGCTCGGGACGACGGGCCGCCACCGGCCCCGATCGGATCAGGCCGCTCGATCGCCGCGATAGCGCGCGAAGACCACACGGGTCGAAGCGCCCGGCCCGAACAGGATCACGGCATAGCTGTCGGGCGCGGTGCCCGGCACTTCCATCCCCGGCGAGCCGATCGGCATGCCGGGAACCGCCAGGCCGCGGGCCTTGGGCCGCGCCTGCACCAGGCGCTTGATCTCGGCCGCCGGGACATGGCCTTCGATGGTGTAGCCGGCGATTTCGGCGGTGTGGCACGAGGCCAGGTCGCGCGGCACACCCAGCCGCGCCTTGATCGGCTGCATGTCGGCGACATCGCGCGCCGTGACCTCGAACCCGGCGCCAAGCAGATGGTCGATCCAAAGCCCGCAACAACCGCAGCCGGCATCTTTATGCACCACCATGGCGGGCAGGCCGCCGGCGGCAAGGCCGAGACGCGGCAAGGCCAGCGCGCCCATCAGGGCGAGCAGCGGGCGGCGTGCGAGCACAGGCATGGCGCGGTCCTCCATCGGCCGCAATGATAGCGGCCATTCGGGCCAAGCCGAAGCAGGATCGGCCGCCGAATCGCGCCCCGCGACCCTCTTCCGCTTGACGGAGCGTGGGCAGCGACGCGAGACTTGTCCTTTCTATCCAGGGAGGGGCGCATGAGGCTCGATCGGCGCGGCGTGTTGGCAGGCATGGCGGCCCTGCCCTTGGCGGCGCGGGCGCAGGACAAATATCCGTCCAAGCCGCTCACGCTGGTCGTTCCGTTCGATGCCGGCGGCGGCACCGATCAGGTCGGCCGCGCCTTCGCCGAGGCGCTGAAGGCGCAGCTCGGCCAGCCGATCGCGGTGCAGAACATCGGCGGCGCCGGCGGCGCGGTCGGGCTGACGCGGCTTTCGGGCATGGCGGCCGACGGCTACACGCTGGGCATGGGCGGCGGCTTTCTGGTCAGCGCCAGCCTGCGCGGCGCGCTCAAGCTGCCGGCCAACGAATTCAGCCACCTGGCGCGGCTGAGCCAAGAGGCCTTCGTGCTGGGCGTGCCGGCGGCCTCGCCCCTCAAGACCATGCAGGATTTCCTGGCGGCGGCGCGCGCCAAGCCCGAAGCGGTGTCGATCGGCACCGCCGGCGCCGGCGCGCTGACCCATCTGGCAGCCCAGGCCCTGGGCGACGCCGCCAAGGCCAAGCTCAATATCGTTCACTTCGCCGGCGGAGCGAAACTTCTGACCGCGGTGCTGGGGGCGCATGCCGATGCCGGCGTGTTCTCGCAAGTCGAGGTGCTGCCGCAATTGAATCAGCCCAATGGCGTGCGCGTGCTGGCGACCTTCACCCGCGCGCCTTCGGCCAAGCTGCCGGGCGTGCCGACGCTGGCTTCGCTCGGCCTTGGCGGCGTGCCGGAAGGTCCCTGGCAGGGAGTTCTCGCGCCCAAGGGCCTGCCGGGTCCGGTGCGCGCGGTGCTGGCAGGCGCGGTCGCCAAGGCGCAAAGCGATCCGCAATGGCTGGCCTTCCTCGACAAGAACGGGCTGGCGCCGTCGCCTTTGACCGGCGCGGCCTATGACACTTTCCTCGAGGACGAGGTCAAGACCATCGGCGCGCTGTTGAAGGCGGTCGGCTTGTCGCAATGACCGCGCGCGGCCGCGCGATCCTGGGCGGCCTTTCGCTGATTGTCCTCGCCGCGCTTTCGTATTGGAGCGCGGCCGATCTGCCGGTCGGAAGCCTGCGCCAGCCGGGCCCGGGTTTCCTGCCGCGCGTCCTGGCAGCGGCGTTGGCGGTGCTGGCGGCGCTGCATGCCTGGCGCGGGCAGGTCGAGGCCGAACCCGGCGAAACGCAACAGCGCCCGGTGATTTTGGTGCTGGGGCTGATGCTGGCCTGGGGCGCATTGCTGACTCTGCTCGGATTCTTGCCCACGACCGCGCTGTTGCTGATCGGTTTGATGCGTTTGGTCTGGCAGGTTCCGGCAGCGCGCGCGGCGCTTTACGGTAGTGCCGCCGCGCTCGGGCTTTGGCTGCTGTTCGTCAAGCTACTGGGCGTCAGCTTGCCGGCGGGGTTGCTGGCGTGACGCCGTTCGACGGCCTGTTGCACGGGCTTTTGGTCGCGGTCCAGCCGCTGCATCTGGGATTTTGTCTGTTGGGCGTGCTGGTCGGCACCGCCGTCGGAGTGCTGCCGGGCCTGGGACCGGCGGCCACCATCGCGCTGCTGTTGCCGGCGACCTATCGGCTTGATCCGGTCGCGGCGGCGATCATGCTGTCGGGCATCTATTACGGCAGCCAATATGGCGGTTCGACCACCGCCATCCTGGTCAAGGTGCCGGGCGAGTCCTCGTCTCTCGTCACCTGCTACGACGGCCACGAAATGGCGCGGCGCGGGCGCGCGGGCGCGGCGCTGGCCATCGCCGCGCTGGCCAGTTTCGCCGCCGGCACGCTGGCGATACTCGGCCTCGGCCTGGTCGCGCCCTTGGTCGGCCGCATCGCCCTGGCATTCGGTCCGGCCGAATACGCCATGCTGATGCTGCTGGGCCTGGTGCTGGTGGCGAGGCTGGGCCAGGGCCCGGTGGTGCCGGCGCTGATCATGGTGGTGCTGGGGCTGATGCTGGCGACCGTCGGCCAGGACCCGGTCTCGGGACTCGAGCGCCATACTTTCGGCATCCAGGAACTGATCGACGGCATCGATTTGGTACCGGTGTTCCTGGGCATGTACGGCGTGGCCGAGGTGCTGGCCCAGATCGAACGCCGCGAGCCCCCGCCGCGGCCGGTGCCGACAGGTAGGCTATGGCCGAGCCGCGAGGAGGCCCGCGCCGCGGTGCCGGCCGCCGCGCGCGGTGGGGCGATCGGGTTCGTGCTCGGCGTCCTTCCCGGCGGCGGGGCGACGCTGGCCTCGATCGCGGCCTATCTGGCCGAAAAGCGCTTCGCCGCCGGGCGCGACCGGCTGGGCCAGGGCGCGGTCGAAGGCGTGGCCGCGCCCGAGGCGGCCAACAACGCCGCCGCGACTTCGGCCTTCGTTCCGCTCTTGACCTTGGGCATTCCCGCCAACGGCGTGATGGCCATGATTTTGGCGGCGTTGACCTTGCATGGCCTGCGGCCGGGGCCGCAATTGGTAACCCAGCAGCCCGACCTGTTCTGGGGCGTGATCGCCAGCATGTATGTCGGCAATCTGGCGCTGCTGGTGCTGAACCTGCCCTTGGTCGGGCTGTTCGTGCAGCTTCTGCGCCTGCCCTATGCCGCGCTCGGGCCGCTGATCCTGGTCACCTGCCTGATCGGCGCCTTCGCCGTCACCGGCCATGCCGGCGAGGCGGTGCTGGCGGTGGCGTTCGGCGCGCTGGGGCACGGGCTGCGCAAGCTGGGTTTCGAGCCGACGCCCTTGGTGCTGGCGCTGGTGCTGGGCCGGCCGTTCGAGGAGGCGCTGCGCCAGGCGCTGCAGTTGGCGCGGGGCGACGCCACCGTTTTCCTGACCAAGCCGATCGCGGCGGTCCTGCTGGCGGCCGCCGTCCTGGCGCTGGTCGCACCCCTATTGCTGAAGGCGCGACCAAGGCACGGTTGACTCCGGCCGGTCGCCTCGGGCACGGTCGCTTCCGCAACGCCAATCCAGAGGGGGCCCCATCCATGACCCATCGCACCGCCATCGTTGCCGTGCTCGGACTCTCGCTCGCGGCCGGTACCGCGCTCGCCCAGAGCCGCGGCACGGTCAAGATCGCCTATATCGACCCGCTGTCGGGGGCCTTCGCCAATGTCGGCGATCTCGGCCTCAAGCACTACACCTTCTTCGCCGACAAGCTGAACGCCGCCGGCGGCGTCAACGGCCAGAAGATCGAGATCGTGCCGCTCGACAACAAGGTCAGCCCGCAGGAAAGCCTGATCGCGCTGAAGAAGGCGATCGACGACGGCATCCGCTACATCACCCAGGGCAACAGCTCGGGCGTGGCGCTGGCGCTGACCGACGCGGTCGAGAAGCACAACGCCCGCAACAAGGGCAAGGAAATCCTCTACATCAATTACGCCGCGGTCGATCCGGCGCTGACCAACGACAAGTGCCATTACATGCACTTCCGCTTCGACGCCGATGCCGACATGAAGATGCAGGCGCTGACCAATTACATGTCCGGCCGCAAGGAGATCAAGAAGGTCTACCTGATCAACCAGGACTACGCCTTCGGCAAGGCGGTGGCGGCGGCCGCCAACACCATGCTCAAGGCCAAGCGCCCCGACGTGCAGGTGGTGGGCGACGAACTGCATCCGCTCGGTCGCGTCACCGACTTCTCGCCCTATGTCGCCAAGATCAAGGCGGCGGGCGCGGATTCGGTCATCACCGGCAATTGGGGCAACGACATGTCGCTGCTGATCAAGGCCGCCAAGGACGCCGGCATGGAACTCGACTGGTACACTTACTACGCCGGCGGCCTGGGTTCGCCCACCGCCATCGGCCAGGCCGGCCGGGATCGCGTCAAGCAGATCAGCGAATGGCACAAGAACGTGCCGAGCCCGGAGATGGAGGCGCTGGTGGCCGAGTACGAGCGCCGCTTCAACCCGCCCGGCGCCACCGGCACCTACAACGAATACAGCTTCATGCGCCTCAAGACCGCGTTCGAGATGGTCACCCGCGCCATGGCCGAAGCCAAGTCGAACGACCCGGTCAAGGCCGCGGCCAAGCTGTCGGGCATGAAGCACCACACCGAGTTCGGCGAGGTGCAGATGCGCGCCGACAATCACCAGCTGCTGCAGCCGCTCTACGTCTCGACCATGGCCGCGGGCCTGAAATACGACATCGAGAAGACCGGTCTCGGTTTCCGCACCGACGACCGCATCGAAGCCAAGGACACGGCGCTGCCGACCACCTGCAAGATGAACCGCATCGGCTGAGTCCGGTCTAGAACCCTGCCCCTCCCCCGCTCCGGCGGCGGGAGGGGCGCTGTTTTCGCCGCCGCGCCGCGCTCGACCCGCCATGTTCGATCTGATCGTGCTTTCGGTGTTCAACGGCCTGATCTACGGGCTGTTGCTGTTCATGTTGTCGAGCGGGCTGACGCTGATCTTTTCGATGATGGGCGTGCTCAACTTCGCCCATGCCTCGGTCTACATGGCCGGCGCCTATTTCGCCTATTCGCTGACGCCCTATCTCGGCTTCTGGGGCGCGCTGATCGCGGCACCGTTCCTGGCCGGGCTGGTCGGCGCCGCGGTCGAGCGCTTCGGGTTGCGCCACGTCCATGGTCACGGCCATGTCGCCGAGTTGTTGTTCACCTTCGGGTTGGCCTATCTGATCGAGGAGTTCGTCCATCTGGTCTGGGGCCGCAACCCGCTCGACCAGCGACCGCCGCCGCTGCTCGATTTCCCGCTGTTCACCTTCGCCGGCATCGATTTCCCGGCCTTTAAGGTGTTCATGATCGTGGTCGCGCTGGGCATGTTCGTGGCGCTGTGGCTGATCCTGACCCGCACCCGCATCGGCCTGATCGTGCAAGCGGCGCTGACTCATCCCCATACCGTCGGCAATCTCGGCCATGACGTGCCGACGGTGTTCACTTTGGTCTTCGCCACCGGCTCGGCGTTGGCCGGGTTGGCCGGGGTCATGGGCGGGATCCATCTGGTGACCAATCCCGGCATGGCCCAGGCGCTGGGACCGATCGTGTTCGTGGTGATCGTGGTCGGCGGGCTGGGCTCGCTGGCCGGCGCGCTGATCGCCTCGATCCTGATCGGACTGTTGCAGACCTTCGCCATCGCCGTCGATGCCTCGCTGGCGGATTTCCTGCGCCTGTTCGGCCTGCAGGTCACCCGCGCCACGCCGGGTTGGGAGGTCTGGTCGATCACCCTGGCCCAGATCGGGCCGATGCTGCCCTATCTCTTGCTGGTACTGATGCTGATGCTGCGCCCGCGCGGGCTGTTGGGGAGCCGCGATTCGTGACCGCCGAACGCCGCCGCGCGCTGATGCCATGGGGCATATTCGCCTTGGTGCTGGTGGTGCTGCCGCACCTGCCGGGCTTCGGTTCGGGCTATGCCGTGTCGCTGCTCTCGCAGATGGGCATCGCCGTAATCTTTGCCCTGTCCTACAACATGCTGCTGGGCCACACCGGACTGCTGTCCTTCGGGCATGCGGTCTATTTCGGTCTCGGCGCCTTCGTCGCCATGCATGCGGTGCGCTGGGCGGCGGCGGGCCTGTGGCTGCCGATCCCGCTGGTGCCCTTGGTCGGCGGCCTGGGCGGGCTGTTCTTCGCCGCGCTGTTGGGTTGGCCATCAACCCGCCGCGCCGGCACGGTGTTTGCCATGATTTCGCTCGGCATCGCCGAGATGGTGGTGGCGCTGTCCTACATGATCGTCAGCTTCTTCGGCGGCGAGGAAGGCATCAACGGCGACCGCACCAAGGCGCCGTCCTTCCTCGGCTTCGGCTTCGGACCGCAGATCGAGGTCTACTACGTCATCGCCGCCTGGTGCTTCGCCTCGGTGGCGGCGATGTATGCCTTCACCCGCACGCCCGTCGGGCGGATGTGCAACGCGGTGCGCGACAATCCCGAGCGCGCCGAGTTCGTCGGCTACAACCCCCAGGTGGTGCGCTACGTCGCCTTCATGGCGGCCGGCTTCTTCGCCGGCATCGCCGGCGGGCTGAATGCCATCAACTACGAGATCGTCACCGCGATCTCGGTCGGCGCCGCCACCTCGGGCGCGGTGCTGCTGATGGCGTTCATCGGCGGCGTCGGTCATTTCGTCGGCCCGGTGCTGGGCGCGGTGGCGATCACCTATCTGCAGGTCAGCCTGTCCGACTTCACCCATGCCTGGCTGCTCTATTTCGGTCTGATGTTCGTGCTGATGGTGCTGTTCGCGCCGGGCGGGTTGGCGGGGCTGTGGTTCATGCACGCGCCGATCCTGCGCGCGGGCCTGGGCGCGCGGCTGATCGGACCCTATGCGCGAGCTGTGGGGCCAGCCTTGGTCCTGGCGCTGGGCGCCATCATCGCCATCGAGGTCAATTACCGCGTCTCGACCCGCCCCGATCTCGGCACCGCCTTCGAGTTCGCCGGCATCGCCTTCGATGCCTCCCAGCCTTGGGTGTGGCTGCTGGCGGGATCGCTGGCGGCGGCGGGGTTCTGGGGGATGAGGCGCGGCCTCGGTCCGGCCTTCGAGCGCCATGCCAGCTTGATGGCCGAGGCCAAGGGCGGAGGCGCGCCGTGACCGCGCCCGCCATCCGCCTTTCGGATCTGCGCAAGAATTTCGGCGCCACCGAAATCATCCGCGGCGTCGATCTCGAAATCCGCCAGGGCGAGCGCCACGCCATCATCGGCCCCAACGGCGCCGGCAAGTCGACCCTGTTCAACCTCGTCACCGGGCGGCTGGCGCCGACCGAGGGCCGGATCGAATTCGAGGGGCAGGACATCACCGCCTGGCCGCCCTACCGCATCGCCCGCCTCGGCCTCGCCCGCAGCTTCCAGGTCACCAACATCTTTCCGCGGCTGTCGGTGTTCGAGAACCTGCGCTGCGCGGTGCTGTGGCCGCTGCGCCAGGGCTATGCCTTCTGGCGCATGGTCGATACGCCGGCCGATGTGCGCGAGCGCACGCACGAGGTGCTGGGCAAGATCGGCCTCGCCGCCCGCGCCCAGGTGCCGGCCGGGCTGCTGTCCTATGCCGAGCAGCGCGCGCTCGAGATCGGCATCGCCATCGCCGGCGGGGCGCGCGTCATCCTGCTGGACGAGCCCACCGCCGGCATGAACCGGGGCGAGGCCGAGCGCGCGGTGGCGCTGATCCGCGAGGTCTCGGCCGGGCGCACGCTGGTCATGGTCGAGCACGACATGAGCGTGGTGTTCGACCTGGCCGACCGCATCACCGTGCTGGTCTATGGTCAGGTCATCGCCTCGGGCCCGCCGGCCGAGATCCGCGCCGACCGCGCGGTCAAAGAGGCCTATCTCGGCGAGGCGGCGGCATGAGCGCGCGCCCGAGCCTGCTGGAAGTCGAGGAGCTGCACGCCTTTTACGGCAAGAGCCACATCCTGCAGGGCGTCAGCTTCCGGGTCGAGGAAGGCGAGATCGTCTCGCTGCTGGGCCGCAACGGCGCCGGCCGCTCGACCACGGTCAAGGCGATCATGGGCGAGGTGCCGCCGCAGGGCCGCATCCGCTTCAAGGGCCGGGACATCGCCGGCCTGCCGCCGCACCGCATCGCCCGGTTGGGCCTCGGCTACGTGCCCGAGAACCGCGACATCTTTCCCGGGCTGACGGTGCGGCAGAACCTGGAACTTGGCATCAAGGACCCGCGCCGGCAAGGGCGCTGGACGGTCGCCGACATGTTCAAGCTGTTCCCCAATCTGGAGGCGCGGGCCGACGTGCCGGGCGGCGTGCTGTCGGGCGGCGAGCAGCAGATGCTGACCATGTGCCGGACGCTGATGGGCGATCCGGCGCTGGTGATGATCGACGAGCCGACCGAGGGCCTGGCGCCGCTGGTGGTCGAACAGGTGGCCAGGCTCTTGGACGAGATCGCGCGCCGCGGCGTCGCCATCCTTTTGGTCGAGCAGAAACTGACCATCGCCTTGCGCATCAGCCGGCGGCTTTACGTCATGGGCCATGGCCGGGTGGTGTTCGAGGGCACGCCCGCGAGCTTGCGCGCCGATCCGGCGCTGCGCCGCGAATGGCTGGAAGTGTAGCGGCGGGGGCTTTCGCGCCCGCCGGATTTGTGCTGATTATTCACCAGATACGAACCGGGAGCCCGCTCCATGCGCGAAGCCGTCATCGTCTCCACCGCCCGCACGCCGATCGGCAAGGCCTATCGCGGCGCCTTCAACGCCACCCATGGCGCCACCATGGGCGGCCATGTCGTCAAGGCGGCGATGGCCCGCGCCAAGGTCGATCCGGGCGAGATCGACGACGTGCTGATGGGCTGCGCCAATCCCGAGGGCGCCACCGGCGGCAACATCGCCCGCCAGATCGCCATCCGCGCCGGCTGCCCGGTGACGGTGGCGGGCGCGACCGTCAACCGCTTCTGCTCCTCGGGCCTGCAGACCATCGCCATGGCGGCGCAGCGCGTCATCGTCGACGATGTCGACGTGATGGTGGCGGGGGGCCTGGAATCGATCTCGCTGGTGCAGACCCCGCAGATGAACCGCACCAACGGCAAGGAACAGTGGATCGTCGAGCACAAGCCCGAGGTCTACTGGACCATGATCCAGACCGCCGAACAGGTCGCCAAGCGCTATGGCATCAGCCGCGCCACCCAGGACGAATTCGGCCTCGAATCCCAGCGCCGCACCGCCGCCGCCCAGCAGGCGCGCAAGTTCGACGACGAGATCGTGCCGCTGAAGACGGTCAAGAACCTGCTCGACAAGGAAGGCAAGGTCACCGGCCAGGAAGAGGTCACCCTGACCAAGGACGAAGGCAACCGCCCCGACACCACCAAGGAAGGCCTCGCCGGCCTCAAGCCGGTGGTCGGGCCGGACGGCTTCATCACCGCCGGCAACGCCAGCCAGCTTTCCGACGGCGCCTCGGCCTGCGTGGTGATGGAGCGCAAGGCGGCCGAGAAGCGCGGCCTCAAGCCGCTGGGCACCTTCCGCGGCTTCGCCGTCGCCGGCTGCGAGCCCGACGAGATGGGCATCGGCCCGGTCTACGCCGTGCCCAAGCTGCTGAAGAAGCACAATCTCAAGATGTCGGACATCGACATCTGGGAGCTGAACGAGGCCTTCGCCGTGCAGGTGGTCTATTGCCGCGACAAGCTGGGCATCCCCTGGGACAAGCTCAATGTCAGCGGCGGCGCCATCTCCGTCGGCCATCCCTATGGCATGTCGGGAGCGCGGCTGACCGGACACTTGCTGATCGAAGGCAAGCGACGCGGCGCCAAGCTGGGCGTGGTCACCATGTGCATCGGCGGCGGCATGGGCGCGGCCGGGCTGTTCGAAATCAACTAGCTCCGACGGCCGAACAGCTTCAGCCACAGCATCGCGCCGACCAGCGCGAAGGTCACGGTATTGGAAAAGATCAGCGGCACGCTGCCGATCAGCAGGCCGTAGGTCAGCCACAGCGCGATGCCCAGCGTCAGCATCAGGTACATGATCAGCGAGACGTCGCCGGCGCTGCGCGTGCGCCAGGTCTTGATCACTTGCGGCAGGTAGGCGGCGGTGGTCAGGCAAGCGGCGATCAGGCCGAGGGCCTCGACCCAGAAGGACTGGTCCAAGCGAGCGACTCCGGAAGGGCGGCATCGAGTATAGCGGGCTTGCGCCGCGCCCACCCGGACGCCACAGTACCGCTTTGCAACGGAGGAGCATCATGACTGTCAAGCGTATCCAGGCCGGCCCGCGCATGAGCCAGGCCGTGGTCCACGGCAACACCGTCTATCTGGCCGGCGTGGTCTCGGACGACCTGGCCCCCAGCGTCACCGCGCAGACCAAGAACATCCTGGCCAAGATCGACAAGCTTCCGGCCGAGGCCGGCACCGACAAGTCCAAGCTGCTGTCGGCCAACATCTGGCTGACCGACATCGGCACCTGGGCCGAGATGAACACGGTGTGGGACGCCTGGGTCTCGCCCGGCAACACCCCGGCGCGCGCCACGGTCGAGGCCAAGCTGGCCAACCCCAAGCTGGTGGTCGAGATCATGGTGGTCGCCGCCAAGTGACCAAAGCGACGAAGCCCGCCGCCAAGGACCCGGAACGGCTGATCCTGGTCGACGGCTCGGGCTTCATCTTTCGCGCCTATCACGCGCTTCCGCCGCTGACCCGGTCCGACGGCACCCCGAGCGGGGCCGTCGCCGGGTTCAGCAACATGCTGCTCAAGCTGATCGAGGACGCCGAGGACGCCGGCCGGCCGAGCCATCTCGCCGTCATTTTCGACACCGCACGCAAATCCTTCCGCAACGACATCTATCCCGAATACAAGGCGCACCGGCCCGATCCGCCCGAGGATTTGCGGCCGCAATTCCCGCTGGTGCGGGATGCGGTGCGGGCCTTCAACCTGCCGGCGATCGAGCTGGCCGGCTTCGAGGCCGACGACATCATCGCCACCTATGCCCGCCTCGGCCGCGAGGCCGGAATGGACGTCACCGTCGTCACCGGCGACAAGGACCTGATGCAGCTGATGCGGCTGGGCGTGAAGGTGGTCGATCCGCTCAAGAACCGGGTCCTGACCGAGGACGACGTCAAGGCCAAGTTCGGCGTCGGCCCCGAACTGCTGGCCGATGCCTTGGCGCTGGCGGGCGATTCCTCGGACAACGTGCCGGGCGTGCCGGGCATCGGCTTCAAGACCGCGGCCGAGTTGCTGACCACCTACGGCGATCTCGAATCGGTGCTGGCGCGGGCGAGCGAGATCAAGCAACCCAAGCGACGCGAATCGCTGCTGGCCAATGCCGAGCTTGCCCGCATCTCGCGCCGGCTGGTGACGCTCGACGACCACGTCAAGCTGCCGCTTGGGCTGCACGATCTCGACTACAAGAAGATCGAGCCCGCCAAGCTCCTGGCCTTCCTCACGACCATGGAGTTCCGGCGCCTGGCCGAGCGCGTGGCGGCGCGGGCCGGCAATGGCGCCGCGATCATGGCGGCGCCGGGATCGATCGCAGCCCCGGCCGCGGGCGAAATGCGCCGGCGCGAAGCGGCCCCCGCGCCCGATCCCAAATCCTATGCGCTGGTGACCGATCTCAAGGACTTGGAAGATTGGATCGCGCGCGCGCACCTCGCCGGCCGCGTCGCCTTCGATACCGAGACCAATTCGCTCGACGCCGTCCAGGCCAAGCTGGTCGGTTTCTCCTTGGCGCTGGCGCCCGGCCAAGCCTGCTACGTGCCGCTGGCCCATGTCGCGCCCGGCGGCGGCGACGGCCTTCTGGCGGCGCCTGCGCCCAAGCAGGTGCCGCTCGAACACGCGCTCGCCCTGCTCAAGCCGCTGCTCGAGGACGATGCCGTGCTCAAGATCGGGCACAACATCAAATACGACGCGGTGGTGATGAACGGCCTCGGCATCGACCTGGCGCCGGTCGACGATTCGATGCTGATGTCCTATGTGCTGTCGGGCGGGGTGCATGGTCACGGCATGGACGAGCTGTCAGAGCTGCTGCTGGGCCACAAGCCGATCGCCTTCGGCGAGGTCGCCGGCAGCGGCAAGGCGGCGGTGACCTTCGATCGCGTGCCGCTCGACAAGGCCTGCGCATACGCCGCCGAGGACGCCGACGTGACGCTGCGCCTGGCCGGGCAGTTGAAGCCGCGGCTGCGCGAAGAGGGCCTGCTGGCGGTCTACGAGACGCTGGAGCGGCCGTTGATCCCGGTGATCCGCGACATGGAGCGCGCCGGGATCAAGGTCGACCGCGGCTTGCTGGCTTCGCTGTCGGCCGATTTCGGCCAGCGCTTGGTCGCGCTCGAACGCGACATCCACAAGCTGGCCGGGACCGAGTTCAACGTCGCCTCGCCCAAGCAGCTGGGCGAAATCCTGTTCGACAAGCTTGGTCTCCCCGGCGGCCGCAAGGGCAAGACCGGCGCCTATGCCACGCCGGCCGATCTGCTGGAGGAACTCGCCGGCCAGGGCCACGCGCTGCCGGCGCGGGTGCTGGACTATCGCCAGCTTGCCAAGCTCAAGGGCACCTATACCGACGCCCTGCAGCAGCAGATCGATCCCAAGACCGGGCGCGTGCACACCTCCTATGCCATGGCCTCGGCCGCGACCGGCCGGCTGGCCTCGACCGACCCCAATCTCCAGAACATCCCGATCCGCACCGAGGAAGGCCGCAAGCTGCGGCGCTGCTTCATCGCCGAACCCGGGCATGTGCTGGTCTCGGCCGATTATTCGCAGATCGAGCTGCGGGTGCTGGCGGCGATGGCCGACATTCCGGCGCTGAAGGAGGCGCTCAAGCGCGGCGCCGACATCCACGCCCAGACCGCGGCCGAAGTGTTCGGCACGGCGCTCGACAAGGTGACGCCCGAGATGCGGCGCGGCGCCAAGTCGATCAATTTCGGCATCATCTACGGCATGAGCGCCTTCGGCCTGGCGGCGCAACTGGGCATTCCCCAGCGCGAGGCCCAGGCCTTCATCGACAAATATTTCGCCGCCTATCCCGGTATCCGCGCCTACATGGACCGGGTCAAGCGCGAGGCCCACGCCAAGGGCCATGTCGTCACCCTGTTCGGCCGGCGGGTGTGGCTTCCGACCATCAACGACAAGAACCCGGCGCGGCGCAATTTCGGCGAGCGCGCCGCGATCAATGCGCCGATCCAGGGTTCGGCCGCCGACATCATCAAGCGCGCCATGATCCGCATTCCGGGCGCGCTGGCGGCCGCCGGACTGAAATCGCGCATGCTGCTGCAGGTCCACGACGAGCTGGTGTTCGAGGCCCCGGCCAAGGAGGTCGAGCGCCTCACCAAGCTCGTCAAGGGCGTGATGGAAGGCGCCGCCGGCCTATCGGTGCCGCTGACGGTCGAGACCGGCGCCGGCGCCAATTGGGACGAAGCCCACTAGGCCTTACTCCGGCCGGCGACGAAGCCGCCGCCGACGATCAAGAGGCCCGCCAGCGCCACCCGCCAATCGGCCGTGCCCTGCCCGGTCGCGATCAGCAGCACGGTCGAGATCAGCGGCGCGGCATAGGCCAGCGTGCCCAGAAGCTGGATCGCGCCCCGCTTCATGCCGACATCCCAAAGATAGAACGCCGCGCCGACCGGCCCCGCGCCCAGGGCAATCAAAATCAGCCATTGCCCGGCCGTCGGTGCGACCCAACTTTCGAACGCCCAGTGCGCCGGCCAGGCCAACAGCGCCGTGCCGCCGCAGAACCCGCCGATGGCGCTGCTGGGTACGGCGATCAGGCGGCGGCTCAGCACCGAATAGCTCGACCATACCAGCGCGCAACCCAAGGCCAGGCCGTAACCCAAAAGGTGCTCGGCCCCGAACGCCACGCCATCGCCCAGCAGCACCGCCGTTCCGGCCAGGCCGGCCGCCGCTCCCAGCACATGCCGCGGGCGCAAACGCTCGCCCGGCAACAGGCCGGCCAACAGCACGATCAGGAGCGGCCAGAGATAGTTGATCAGGTTGGCTTCGACCGGCGGCGCGGTCTTGAGCGCGGCGAAGTAAAGCGCGTGATAGCCGAACAGGCCATAGAGCCCCAGCAGCCAAGCCCGCGCCGGAACCCGCAGCTGCGCCAGCGGCGATTCGCCGCGCGCCCGCCACAGCGCCAAGGCCAGCACGAAGGCGATGCCGAAGCTCAGCGCCAGCACCTGGAAGGGCGGAATGCCGCTCGTCGCCGCGGTCAGCGGCGCCAGCGCCGACCACAGCAGGATGGCGCCGACCCCGGCCAGCGTCGCCCGTGCCGGGGTCACGGTTCAGATCTGGCGGTCGCGGCCGCGCCAATACTCGGCGCGGATGACATGGCGCTGGATCTTGCCGACCGCGGTGCGCGGCAGGCTCTGCACCAGCACGATGCGGCGCGGACGCTTGTGGCGGGCGATGGCGGCGGACACCGCGTCGATCAGCTCGGTTTCGCTGGGTACCGCGCCCGGCCGCGCCACGACATGCGCCGCCGGCACTTCGCCCAGGCGCTCGTCGGGAATGCCGAAGGCCGCGCACTCGGCCACCGCCGGATGGCCGAACAGCGCGTTCTCGATCTCGGCCGGATAGATGTTCTCGCCGCCCGAGATGATCATGTCCTTGGAACGGTCGATCAGATAAAGAAAGCCGTCCTCGTCCAGCCTGCCGATGTCGCCGGTCCACAGCCAACCGTCGCGGATCGCGCGCCCGGTCTGGGCGGCATCGCCGTCATAACCCAGCATCAAGCCGGGCGAGCGGATCAGCACCTCGCCCGCCTGCCCGGTCGGCAGCGATCGGCCATGCGAGTCGACGACGCGCAGCTCGACTCCCATCAGCGGCCGTCCGACCGCGGCTTTCTTGTCGCCGTGCCGGCCGCGGCGCACGGTCACGGCGCCGGCCTCGGACTGGCCGTAGTTCTCGATGAACTCGACCCAGGGCAGCGCCGCTTCGGCTTCCGCCAGCAGGCCCTGCGCCATCGGCGCGCCGGCGAAGATGGCGCAGCGCAGCTTGGCAAGCCGCTCCGGCCGGAATTGGGCATGGCGGAGGAAGTCGCCGATTTGGGTCGGAACTAGAAACGTCGCAGTGGCCTCCTCTCGTTCGGCCAGATCGAGGAAGGCTCCGGCGTCCCAACGCGGCAGCAGCACGGTGCGCGAACCCGCCGCCAACGCCGGCAGGAAACAGACATGCTGGCCGGCGATATGGAACAAGGGCGTCGCCACCAGCGTGCTGTCGCTCTCGCCCAAGCCGAAACCGAGCGCGGCTTGAAAGGCGGTGAAGACCCGCGCCCGGTGGCTGACCATGACGCCCTTGGGCTGTCCGGTGGTGCCGCCGGTGAAGGTGATGCAATAGGGCGCATCGCCGTCGACCGGGGTCGCGGGCGGGCGGGCATCGCCGTCGGCAGGAATGGACAGCGCTTCGACCGCGACGCCGGAATCGGCGAAACGCGGATGCATCTCGACATCGGCCAGGACGCGCTCGACGCGCGCGGCGCGCATCATGACGCCAAGCTCGCTCGCTGAGGCACGGGCCGAAAAATGGCACGCCACCCCGCCGATCCGCGCCAGCGCGAACAGCGACACGGCATAGGAGATCGAGTTGAATCCGCAGATTCCGATCCTGCGGCCGGCACTCACGCCCTCTGCCAGCAGCCGATTGGCTTGACGATTGACCGCCAGATCGAGCGCCGAAGCCGACAGGCAGCCGCGAGAGTCGGTAACGGCGACATGGCGCGGCCGGGCCGCCGCCAGCAGGCGCGGGATGTCGCCGATCAGCATGGCACGAAGCCCACGCGTTCCGCGCGCCCGGCGCGCCGCCGCTCGCATTCCGCCATGATCGCCAACCTTTGCCCATCGTCGAGCCGGCTCCACGCCCCGATCTCTTGGCGCGTGCGTAAGCAGCCGAGGCAATAGCGGCCGCTGGGATCGAGCGCGCAGACCTTGACGCAGGGCGTGATCGGATCGCTCATGCCACCTTGACCGAAAGCCCGCCATCGACTGCCAACTCGGCGCCGTTGACGTATTTGGCCTCGTCGGAGGCCAGATAGAGCGCGGCATAGGCCACGTCCCAGGCATCGCCCATCTTGCCGGTGGGCGAGACCTTGTCGCGCGTTGCGACCATGGCTTCGATCCCGCCCGGGCCATAGGTGTCCTTGAGCGCGGCGTGCACCATCGGCGTGTTGAGCAGCCCGGGCAGGATGGCGTTGCAGCGTATGCCTTGCGCCGCGTATTGCAGCGCGACCGATCGGGTCAGCCCCAGCACCGCCGCCTTCGAAGCCATGTAGGAGGCGCAGGGATAGCCGGGCGAGCGATAGGCCGCGAGCGAAGAGACGTTGACGATCGCGCCCTTGCCTTGGCGCTGCATCGTCGGCAGCACATGGCGGCAGGCCAAATACATGCCCTTGAGATTGACGTCGATCAGCCGGTCCCAGCGTGCCTCGTCGAGTTCGACCGGACCGCCGACCTCGACGATGCCGACATTGTTGTGCAGCACGTCGATGCGGCCGAAGCGGGCCAGGCACTCGGCCGCCATCGCCTCGACCCGAGCGGAGACCGTCCAGTCGGCGGCGAAGGGCGCGGCGGTGCCGCCTTCCCGCGCGACGATGGCGCAGGTCTCCTCGGCCGCGCGCGGATTGATGTCGACGCACAGCACGCTTGCGCCCTCGCGCGCGAACAAGACGGCCGTGGCCTTGCCGTTGCCCCAGCCCGGGCCGATGGCGCCGGCGCCGATGACGATCGCCGTCTTGCCCGCCAGCCGCCCGCTCATCGCCCGGTCTTGTCCTCGGCCGCCATGATTTCGCGCAGCCGGGTCTTGAGGATCTTGCCGTAGTTGTTCTTGGGCAGTTCGGCGACGAAGCGGTACCGCTTGGGTCGCTTGAAGCGGGCGATGTGATCGAGGCATAGCTGGTCGAGTTCGACCTCGCGCGCCTGGCCGACGACGAAGGCCACCACCTCCTCGCCCCAGTCGGGATGCGGCCGGCCGACCACCGACACTTCGCGCACCGCAGGATGGCGCAGCAGCACCTCTTCGACTTCGCGCGGATAGATGTTGGAGCCACCCGAGATGATCATGTCCTTGGAGCGGTCCTTGAGGGTGAGAAAGCCCTGCTCGTCGAACGCTCCCATGTCGCCGGTGTGTAGCCAGCCGCCGGCCAAGGTCTTGGCGCTGGCCTCGGGATTGTCCCAATAGCCCGCCATCACCACCTCGCCGCGGCAGATGACTTCGCCGATCTCGCCGGCCGGCAGTTCGCGCTCGCGCTCGTCGACCACCTTGACCTCGACGTCGCTGCGCGCCTGCCCAGCCGAGCCCAGCCAAGCCCGCCAGCGCGGATGGTCGCGCAAGGCATGCTGGGCCTTGGTCAGGTGGGTGATGGTCATCGGCGCCTCGCCCTGGCCGTAGATCTGGTGCAGCTTGGGTCCCAGCAGGTCGAGCGCCTTGACGCTGTCCTCGACATACATCGGACCGCCGCCATAGATCAGGGTCTTGAGCCGCCGCGTGTCGGCCGCGCCGGCCGCGCCGTGACCGATCAGCCGCGAGACCATGGTCGGCGCGGCGAAGAAGGTCGCCGACGCCAACTGCGGCATCAAGTCGAAGATCTCGGCCGGATCGAACCCGCCGCTGTCCGGGATAACATGGGTTCCGCCCTTGGCAAAGAACGGCATGCCGTAGCAGCCCGAACCGTGGCTGAGCGGCGCGGCATGGACAACGGCATCGCCGGGCGCGATGTGATCAATGTCGGCCAGATAGGACAGGACCATGACCAGCAGATTGCGGTGGCTGAGCATCGCCCCCTTGGGCCGTCCGGTAGTGCCCGAGGTATAGAACAGCCAAGCCAGATCGGTCGGCGCCGAGGGATAAAGATCCAGCGCATCGGCCTCGAAGCTCCGCCGCCAATCGGCCAAGCCGATCTCGATCACCGGCAGCGCGCCACCGACCGCGCCCGCCAGATCGGGCGTGGCGAAACACAGCCGCGCGCCGGAATGGCCGAGGATGTAGTCGATCTCCTTGGCATGAAGCTTGGCGTTGATCGGCACCGCCGCCAGTCCGGCATGCCATACCCCGCACCAGGCTTCGAGATATTCCGGGCAGTTCTTCATCACCAGCCCGACGCGGTCGCCCGGCGCAAGCCCGTGGCGTTCGCGCAGGCTGCGGGCGAGGCGCGCCTGGCGATTGGCCAGGCCGCGATAATCCAGCACCGTGCGCGCCCCCCGCGCCAGCGCCGCGGCCGAAGGCGTGGCGGTCGCGGTCTTGAGGATCAGGCGTGCGAGGTTCATGGCCGCCGCAGTCTATGCCGCGCGCTGCACTTCGGCGGCCACCTTGGCGCCGACCGTGCGCTGCGCGCTGGCCAGATCGAATCGCACCTGCAGCGCCAGCCAGAACCTGCCGCCATTGCCGAAATAGCGCCCGAGGCGCAATGCCGTCTCGGCGCTTATCGCCCGCTTGCCGTTGAGGATGTCGATGATCCGGCCGGGCGGCACCCGCAAGGCCCTCGCCAGCGCATTGGCCGACAATGTCCGCGCCGCAAGTTCGCGTCGGAGCTGCCGGCCGGGATGGATCGGGATCATTGCCGCGTCTCCTCAGTGATAGTCGACGATTCTCATGCCATACGTCGGGCGCGTGGCGGTTGCGGTCTTGAGAATCAGGCGTGCGAGGTTCATGGCCGCCGCAGTCTATGCCGCGCGCAATCCGCCGCAAGTGCCCAGAACTGCGATTGAACCCCCGGGGTCGCCCTGATAGGTTCCGCGCGCCATGGCGCCCCGCTCACCGCTGATGAACGTCACCGTCAACGCCGTCCTCAAGGCGGCGCGCCAGCTGCGGCGCGACTTCGTCGAGGTCGAGCAGCTTCAGGTCGGCTTCAAGGGCCCGGCCAATTTCGTCTCCGAAGCCGACATGCGCGCCCAGGAAACGCTGTTCCAGGAGCTGACCCGCGGCCGTCCCGATTGGGGCTTCACCGGCGAGGAGAGCGGGCATGCGCGGTCGATGCCGGCCGGAGGCAGCCGCTGGATCGTCGATCCGCTCGACGGCACCACTAATTTCCTCCACGGCATCCCGCATTTCTGCATTTCGGTCGCGGCCGAGGTCGAAGGCGAACTGACCACTGCCGTGGTCTACGATCCGACCCGCGACGAGCTGTTCTGGGCCGAGCGCGGCCGCGGCGCCTTTCTCAACCAGCGCCGGCTGCGGGTCTCGGGCCGCCGCCAACTGAAGGAGGCGCTGATCGGTACCGGCATCCCCTTCCTCGGCTGGGGCCAGCATGACCGCTTCCAGGGCGAGATCGGGCGCGTCATGGGCCAAGTGGCGGGCATCCGGCGCATGGGCGCGGCGGCGCTCGATTTGGCCTGGGTCGCGGCCGCCCGCTTGGATGGGTTCTGGGAGCGCGACCTGCATCCCTGGGACGTCGCCGCGGGCATCCTTTTGATTCGTGAGGCGGGCGGCTTTGCCACCGAAATCGGCGGCGGCAAGCAGGCGCTGGAGGGCGGCTCGATCGTCGCCGCCAATGACCACCTGATCGGCCCCTTGGACACGCTGTTGGCCGGGCCTCAAATAACCGAAAAACGAGCGGTGGGCTGATGTTGTCGACGCGCGGACGACCGGCTAAAGTCACCAGGATGTTGGGGATTCACGTACTGCGAGTTGCGGGGGGAGCGCTCGGAGCGGCGCTGGTTTGCGGTGCCGCCCTGGCCCAAGACTTCCAAACCGTCATCATCGGCGGCAGCGGCCGGCCGGCGGTCGAGGTCAATCTCGACGTGCTGGGCGGCTATTACGGCGGCTATGGCATCGGCGGACCGGTGCAGTTGCGGCCACCGCGCGGCGTGCGCCCGCGTCCCGCCCAGGCTACGGCTTCCGCTTCGCCGGCTGCCGCGCCGCGCGCAGCGCCGGCACCCCGCATGCGCCCCCCTGTCGCAAGCCCGCCTCCAGAGCCTACCGGACCGCGGCCGACTCCGATCGCGCGTACACCGAGGCCGGCTCCCGCGGCACCCGCGCCTGGGACCGTCGCCAACCTGACGCCGCCCCGTAGCTCCG